>JBIJBO010000009.1:0-49356 GCA_044345215.1 Prosthecobacter sp.
GTTTCTCCCAGCCAGAAGCGCGTCCAGTCGGTGCGGTTGTCGACTTGGCAGGCCTGATGCCACCAGCCGCCGCCGAGATAGCCGGCGAGATTGCCGAAGCCGCTCATCAGCAGCACCAGCAGGGCTGGCGCGCGTGTCCGCCACTTCGGATCGATGCGTTCCTCCAGGTAGATTTGGGTGGTGATGAAGTAGAGTGTGAAGGCGAAGCCGTGCAGGGTGGTGCCGATCATGATCCACCCCGGGGTGTGCAGTGCGTTCATCGCGTAGCGGCCCACGCAGATGACGATGCCCGACAGGAAGACCCACTTCAGGCGGAAGCGCGCCAGCACGCCGGCGAGCAGGAGCATGGTGAGAATCTCGGTGGTCTGCGCCAGCGAGATGACCGCCGAGATGCCGCCGACGTTGAGATCGTGGAGCTGGCGCGCCGTGTAGGGGTAAAAGGCTGCCAGTGGCACACTGTAGAAGGCGGCGGTGAGGAAGACCACGCGGTGATCGCGGTCGCGCAGCAGTTCGAGGGCGTCGAGCCCGAGCACCTGCCGCCAGCTGCGCCGCTCGCGGATGTCGCCCGGCGGGATCACCGGCAGGGTCCAGGTCAGGGCCATGACGCCGAGCCATAGACCTGCGGCCGTCCAGCCGGCGGCGAGCGAGGCGTCGGCCTCGAGGACAAAGCTGACCACCCAGCAGCCGACCATCCAGCCCAGAGTGGCAAAGGCGCGCAGCGGTCCGAACTGGCGCTTGGGGTCGCGGATCTGCGAGAGCACGATGCTGGTGGCGACGCTCCAAACCGGTGTGCTGACCAGGGCCAGTGCCTGTGCGCAGAGCAGGATCAGGCCGTCGTCGAGGCCGTTGCCCAGGGCCGTGCAGAGCAGGGCCAAGCCAGCCGAGGTCGCCAGGCTCAGCCAGCGCAGCAGCGAGGTCGAGGAGATGCGCTGGTCGGCCAGAGCGCCCACGAAGAGGGGCGAAATGAAGGCCGCCACGGCGGTGGTGGACAGAACCCAGGGCACCAGATGGGCTCTGCCGTGGGCGGCGAAGACGTTGGCCAGTGGCACGTTCCACATGCCCATCGGCAGGGCGGTGAAGAAGAACAGGGTGGCCAGGGGCAGGCGGCCGACCCCGCCGGACGCTGGGGTGGGGGACATGGAGGTGGCCGGAATAAACACAGGCCCGGCAAACTCCAAACGACAACTTCGCAAAAGCGTGTGTTGCGTCCCGGGCCGCCCTCCCCATCTTTCGCGACCACTTTTAGCCTCTTCCCATGGAAAACGTCATCATCATCGGCACCGGCTGCGCCGGCTACACCGCGGCCATCTACACGGGTCGCGCCAACCTCGCCCCGCTCATTCTCTCCGGCGGCCAGCCCGGCGGCCAACTCACGACGACCACCGAGGTGGAAAACTTCCCGGGCTTCCCCAATGGCATCATGGGTCCGGAGCTGATGATGAACATGCAGACCCAGGCGGAAAAGTTCGGTGCCCGCATCGAGTATGCCAGCGTCACCAGTGTCGTCAAAACCGCCACCGGCCACTTTGAGGTGAACACCGAGGACGGTACTGTCCGCGAGGCGCACGCGGTCATCGTGGCCACCGGGGCCTCGCCCAAGCACCTTGGCCTGCCCAACGAGAAAAGCCTCATCGGCCATGGCCTGACCAGCTGCGCCACCTGCGACGGCGCCTTCTACCGCAATGTGCCGGTCTGTGTCATCGGCGGCGGTGACAGTGCCTGCGAGGAGGCGATGTTTCTCACCAAGTTTGCCAGCAAGGTCTACCTGATTCACCGCCGTGACACCCTGCGCGCCTCGAAGATCATGGCCGACCGCACTCTCGCCAACCCGAAGATCGAGCCGGTCTGGAACAGCACGGTCAGCGAGTACCTCACCGATGGGATGGGTGAAATGCGCGCCGTCACCGTCCAGAACCTCGTCACCGGCGCGACCTCCGAGCTGGAGCTGAAGTGCGTTTTCGTCGCCATCGGCCACGTGCCCAACGCCGCCTTCCTGGGCGACCTCGTTGATCGTGATGAGGGGGGATACATCCTGCAGGCCGGCGGCACGCGCACGAAGACCGAAGGCCTGTTCGCCGCCGGCGACGTTGCCGACCATGTCTACCGCCAGGCGATCACCGCCGCCGGCCAAGGCTGTGCCGCCGCTCTCGAGGCCGAGCGCTACCTCGCCGCCCTCGGCGTTCACTGAGCCGACCCCGATGGCCCAACTCCTCACCTCCTCGCACCTGCTGGTGTCGGCGCGGCCGCTGACCGTCGGGGTCGTTCCCGATGCCGCCACCCTGGCCCTGTGGGGGCGGATGAGCGCGGCGGAGCGCGAGGCTGCCTGTGACCTCATCGAGCTGCGTCTCGACACCCTCAAGCTTGCCGAGGCCGACCTGCGTGCGGGCCTGACTGGCAACACCTTGCCGGTGTTGCTCACCGCTCGCCACCCCGCTGAAGGTGGCCAGGGCCCGGCGGATGCGGCCGGCCGCATGGCCCTCATCGAGCCGCTGCTCGATCTGGCCTCGCTGATCGATGTCGAGCTGCGCAGCGCTCAAGAGATGCGCCCCCTGGTGCAGAAGGCACAGGGCAGGGGGGTGCGCGTGGTTGGCTCCTTCCATGATTTCCAGGCCACGCCCAGCGACGAAGTCCTGGAGGGCGCCATCAGCTTCGCCCAGCCGGCCGGGCTTGATTCGGTGAAGATCGCCACCTTCCTCAACAGCACCGATGATTTGACGCGCCTGATCCGCATCGCCTCGGCGCCGCAGCGGCTGCGCCTGTCCTGCATGGGCATGGGGCCGCTCGGCCGGGTCTCGCGCTTGGTGCTTGCAAAATGCGGCAGTTTGCTGAACTACGGATACCTTGGCGAAGCCAATGCCCCCGGGCAGTGGCCGGCCGCCCGACTGAAAGCCATCCTGGCCGATCTCTGACCCCATGTTCCTCCGCTCCGCCGTCTTCGCCCGCCTGGCCCTGATTCTGGCCGTGCTGCCGCTGGCTGGCTGCTTCGAGGATCCGCAGCGCGAGGAGAAACTCAAGTGGCGCGAGGAGGAGGTCAACGCCAAGGAGGCCGGTCTTGTCCAGCGCGAGATGGTGCTTGCCCGCGACAAGCAACTGCTCGAAAGCCAGCGCCTCGACCTGCTCGCCCGCGAGAAGAGCGTGGAGGTGCTGCAGAAGCAGCTTGCCGAGGAGTTGGAGCGCACCCGCCGTGTGCGCCGCGAGATCGAGTTGCGTGAACTGCGCGGTCCCATCCCGCAGATCACCGCCGACCGCGTGCTCGTCGTCGATGCCGCCAGCGATGACGTGCTCTTCGAGAAGAATGCCGACAAGCGCGGGGCCATAGCCAGCACCACCAAGCTGCTCACTGCTCTGCTGGTCATTGAGGCGGGCGATCTCGACAAGGAAATCATCGTCGAACAGAGCGACACCCAATGCGCGCCGGTGCGACTCGGCATCAAGGCCGGCGAGAAGTACACCCGCCGCCAACTGCTCACCGCCGTGCTGGTAAAAAGCTCCAACGACATCGCCCAGGCGTTGGCCCGTGACAACGCCGGCAGCGTTGAGGCCTTTGTGGCCAAGATGAACGCCAAATGCCGTGAACTCGGCCTGGAGGACAGCCATTACGTCAATCCGCACGGCCTGCCGGCGACCGATGACGACGCCCCCTACAGCACAGCCCGCGACCTCGCCGTCATCGCCAGGCTCTGCGACCAGCAGCCGGAGATCCGCAAGATTGTCAAGATGACGAGCTACTCGTTCAAGTGGCCCAGCGGCCGTGTCACCGAGTTGGCCAACACGAACCGCGTGCTGCGCAACGTCTCCTACTGCGATGGCATGAAGACCGGTTACACGAATGCCGCCGGCTACTGCCTGGTCGCCAGCGGTGAACGCAACGGCCGCCGTCGCATTGTCATCGTGCTCAACGCCACCGAAGCCGGTGTCTGGCGCGACGCCCAGGCCCTGCTTGACTGGGCCCTGAAAGCCTGACCCTCCCAACCTTGACATCCGCTCCCACTCTCGGCATCGTTGGTCTCGGCTACGTCGGTCTTCCCCTAAGCCTGCGCTTCGCCCAGAACGGCGCCCGCGTGCTCGGTTTCGACGTCGATCCCGCCAAGGTCGAAACCCTCAACGCGGGGCGCAGCTACATCCTGCACATTCCCGCCCAAGAGATTGCCGAGGCGGTCAGCCGCGGCGCCTTTGCCGCGACCACGGATTTCGCCCGCGCCGCCGACTGCGACGCCATTCTCATCTGCGTGCCGACCCCGCTCGTCAATGGCCGCGACCCCGATCTCAGCTACGTGCTCAACACCGGGCGCGCCATTGCGCCGCATCTGCGCCCGGGCCAGCTCGTCTGCCTGGAATCCACCACCTATCCGGGCACGACCGACACCGAGCTGCGTGCGGTGCTTGAGGAGGGCTCCGGCCTGTGCGCAGGCGTCGATTTCCATCTCGCCTTCTCTCCCGAGCGCGAGGATCCGGGCAATCCCAACAGCGATGTCTCGCGCATCCCCAAGGTCATTGGCGGCCTGACCCCTGCCTGCCAGGGGCGTGCGATGGAAATTTACGGCCTCGCCGTCCAGACCCTGGTGCCGGTCGCTTCCTGCCGTGTCGCCGAGGCGGTCAAACTCACCGAGAACATCTTCCGCGCCGTCAACATCGCCATGGTCAACGAGCTCAAGGTCGTCTACGCGGCCATGGGTATCGACATCTGGGAGGTCATTGAGGCTGCCAAGACCAAGCCTTTCGGCTTCATGCCCTTCTACCCGGGGCCCGGGCTCGGTGGGCATTGCATTCCGATCGACCCCTTTTATCTCACCTGGAAGGCCCGCGAATACGGGCAGGAAACCCGCTTCATCGAATTGGCAGGCGAGGTCAACACAGCCATGCCGGCCTACGTCGTTCGCCGCTGCGGCGAGGCACTCGCCAGCCAGGGATGCGCATTGGCCGGCGCCCGTGTGCTGCTCCTGGGCATCGCCTACAAGGCTGATGTCGATGACGATCGCGAGAGCCCGGCTTACGTGCTGTGGGAACTGCTCGAGGCAGCCGGCGCCACGGTGGCCTACCATGACCCGCACGTGCCGGTCATCCGGCCCTCGCGCGACCACGCCCGCTTCGCCGGGATCCGCAACACCGGGCTCGATCCCGCCACCGTCGCCGGCTTCGATCTCGTCCTCGTCGCCACACGCCACCGAGCGGTTGACTACGCTCTGCTCGCCGAGCACGCCCGTCTGGTCGTCGACACTCGCAACGCCCTCGCCGACCGCCTGCAGGGCAGGCCGCAGTACTTCAAGGCCTGATCCGCCGGCCCTCGTGCCGGAACCCCTCCGCTTTTGCCCCCATGAAATCCCTCATCACCGGCGGCGCCGGTTTCATCGGTTCCCACATCGCCCAGGCCCTCTGTCGCAAGGGCGGCTCGGTCGTCATCCTCGACGACCTCAGTCTCGGCAATCTCGACAATCTCGCCTGGAAACAGCCCGGCGACGATCTGGAGTTTGTTCAGGGCGACATCGGCGACGAGGCCCTGCTGGCCAGGCTCACGCCCGGCTGTGACTGGGTGTTTCACGAGGGCGCGCTGCCTTCCGTGCCGCGCTCGGTGGCTCAGCCGCTGGAGAGCAACCGTCACAACCTCGACGGCACTCTCAAGGTGCTCGTCGCCGCCCGCGATGCCGGCGTGAAGCGGCTCATGTTCGCGAGTTCGTCGTCGATCTACGGCGACTCCGAGGCGCCCTCCAAGCACGAGGACCTGCCGCCCAATCCGCTCTCGCCCTATGCGTTGCAGAAGTATGCCGGCGAGAAGTACTGCCAGCTGTTTCACCGCCTCTACGGCTTCGAAACGGTGGCCCTGCGCTACTTCAACGTCTTCGGGCCGCGCCAGGCCTTTGACTCCCCCTACTCGGGTGTCATTGCGAAGTACTGCACCGCCATGCTGCGCGGCGACCGTCCGCTGGTGTTCGGCGACGGTCTGCAGGCGCGCGACTTCACCTTTGTCGACAATGCCGTGTCGGCCAACTTGCTGGCCGCCGAGGCGCCGGCCGACAAGGCCGCCGGCCGCTACTTCAACGTCGCCGCCGGTCAGTCGATCTCGTTGCTCGAGCTCATAGCCGAACTGAACCGCCTCACCGGGCGTCAGCTCGAGCCCGAGTTTCAGCCGCCGCGCGTCGGCGACGTGCGCAACTCCCTGGCCGACATCTCCGCCGCCCGTGCAGCCCTTGGCTACGAGGTGCTGGTGGACTGGCGCGAAGGCCTGGCCCGGACGCTGGAATTTTACCGGCCCTGAGCCGTCTTTCCCGGGTTGCTCGACGGCAAAGCGGTGCTAATGAAAGGGTGTTCATGCACCCCCAGCTCAGGCTCCCCCCCCGCTCTCTGCGCTCCTGGCTCGCTGTCGCCGCGCTGCCGCTCCTTTTGGCCGGCGTGGACCGCGTGTCCGCCCAGTCGGCCGTGCTGTCTGCGGACACCTTCAACCGCAAGGTTCACGTGGCCGCCCAAGGCAATTCCCGGCGACCGGTCGGTGGGCTTGCCAAGATCGCCGCCGCCATGGTCACTCTCGACTGGGCCGAGGCCTCGAAGATGGGGGTCAACATCCTCGCCGCCGTGCCCGAGTATGCCCCGCGCGTGGCTGGCACCAACACGCTCGGCCTGCAGCCGGGTGACAAGCTGACGCTGCGCGACCTGATCTGTGCCACCATGATGACGGACGACGATCTGGCCCCGATCACCCTGGGCGAGTTTGTCGGTCGCGACCACCTGTATCGCCTCGGTCGTCAGGGCGTTCCGCTGGATGAGTTTGCCCGCCAGATGAATCAGTTGGCGGCGCGTGAGGGCGCCAGGCACACCCGCTTTACCAACCCGCACGGCTACGAGAACACACGCGCGGCCGCCTATTCCACTGCGGCCGACATCGCCCGCCTGTCTCTTTACGCGGTCTCGCGTCCGGCCCTGCGTTTTTACACGAACCAGCGCCATCGCACGATCACCGTTTACCGTGCCGGCGCCCAGTTACAGGTGCCGCTGAACAACAACAACCCCGTGCTGGCGGTTTCGGGCATCGACGGTGTCAAGTACGCCTCCACGCCGCGTTCCGGCGGCTGCCTGGTGGTGTCCGCGGAGCGACCCGCCTCCGTGATCAAGCAGCCCGATGGCGGCAGCCTGATCTATCGCCACCGCATGGTCGTGGTCGTTCTTGGTTCCGCCGATCCGGCTGCCGAGGCCCATGCCGCCCTTCAGCAGAGCTGGAATGCCTACGATCGCTGGATTGCCGCCGGCCGGCCCATCAGCGATGAGCGGCAAATGCTGAATCATTTTTGATTGGCACCCTTTCTGCGCTTTTTTTTACCAACTCACCAGAACAGCCTCAGACCCATGCGCATCGGTATCTTGAACAGCGGCGGCGATTGCCCCGGACTCAATGCAGTCATTCACGGCGTCGTCGGCGCCGCTCACAATCTCGGTTGGGAGGTGGTGGGGTTTCGCGATGGTTTTGAGGGGCTGCTGCCACCGGGCGACTACATGATGCTCGATCCGGGACGCACTGTCGGCATCATGAAACTTGGTGGCACGATCCTCGGCACCACGAACAAAGGCCATTTCGTCGCCAAGGTTGGCGAGGGCAACGTGGCCGAGGTGCCGCGTGAGATTGTCGAAAAGGCCAAGAGCACCCTGCGCCACCTTGAGATCGGCGCGCTGATCGTTGTCGGTGGAGATGGCTCGCTGACCACCGGCCTGCAGCTGTTCAAGATGGGAATTCCGGTCATCGGTGTGCCAAAGACGATTGACAATGACATCCAGGCCACGGCGATGACCTTCGGCTTTGATTCCGCCTGCCATGCGGTGGTTGACGCGCTCGACCGCCTGCACACAACGGCGGAAAGCCACAAACGTGTCATCGTGCTCGAGGTGATGGGCCGGCATGCCGGCTGGATCGCTCTGTATGGTGGCATGGCCGGCGGTGCTGAGGTCATCTTGCTGCCTGAGATTCCCTTCCGCATGGAGCACGTTGCCGAATCCATCCGCCGGCGTGACGCCCGCGGCCTGCACAGCACCCTCGTCGTGGTCGCCGAAGGCGCACGACTGGAGTCCGGTGAACTGCTCAAGAAGGAGGATGTTGGCGGCAAGGGCGAGGACCGCCTCGGTGGCATTGGCGAGTACGTTGCCAAGCGTATCGAGGCCCTTACCGGCAAGGAAACCCGCGCCTGCACCCTCGGTCACCTCCAGCGCGGCGGTGCGCCGACCGCGATCGACCGCATCCTCGGCGTCCGCTTCGGCGCCAAGGCGGTCCACCTCATCGAGCAGGGCAAGTTCGGCCGCATGGTCAGCTATCAGCAGTACAGCGTCGGTGACGTCAGCATCGAGGAGGCGGTCAACCAGCTGCGGCTTGTGGAGCCCGGCAGCGAGATCATCCGCGCCGGCCGCAGCATCGGCATCTGCTTTGGCGACGCCCCCGGCAACGAGTGATCAAGGCTGCGCACCCGGTTGTTGCCGTCAGGCTTTCACGGCTGCGGCTTGACCGGCGGGCGAACGCGTGCTGACTGGCGGCATGGCTGAATTTTTCACCTTCGAACAACTGCAGGACTGGGATCGCTGCGGAAGTGGTGTGACACCTCCGGCTCGACTGGCCGTGATTGGTGATCCTGTGGCGCATTCGAAGTCTCCGCAGATGCACAACCCGGCCCTGCACGCCTGCGGCATCGAGGCCAGCTACATTCGCGTCCAGGTGCCTCCCGGCCGGGTGCGCAAGGCCTTCGGCCTGTTTGCGCGCCACGGCTTTCTCGGTGTCAACATCACCATCCCGCACAAGTTCGAGGCGCTGGAGGCGGTCGACGAGGTCGACCCGCTGGCGCGTCGCCTCGGGGCGGTCAACACGCTGGTCATCCGCGATGGCCGGTTCTCGGGCTTCAACACCGATGGACCCGGCTTCCTGCGCAGCGTGCGCGAGGCTTTTGCCGCCGAGGTGGCCGATCTGCGCGTGCTTCTTCTCGGCGCCGCCGGTGGCGCCGGGCGGGCGGTGGCGGTGCAGAGTGTATTGGCTGGTTGCCGCCACCTGGTGCTGGCAAACCGCAGTGCCGACAAGCTGCAGCCGCTGCTCGGGGAATTGCACGGGCTGGCCGCCGGACTGAATCTGCAGACCTGCGCCCTCGATCCGTCATCGCTCGGGCAGGCGCTGGCCGGCGTGGACCTGATTGTCAATGCCACCTCGGTTGGCATGAAGCCTGGGGATGCGCCGCTGCTGCCGGCGGACTCGATGACGGCACGTCACTGCGTCTACGACATGGTCTACCGTGCCGGGGGCGAAACTGCCCTGGTCGCCGCCGCGCGCGCCGCCGGTGCCCGCCATGCCGACGGCATGAGCCTGCTGCTGCATCAGGGAGCCATCTCCTTTGAGCACTGGTTCCCCGGGCTTGTCGCGCCGCTTGAGGTCATGCGCGCCGGTCTGGCCGCCGCCTGACCCCGGGGCCCGCGACAGCCTGCGGGTTCGTGCTTCAGGGTTCGATGTCCTTTTTCAGGAGCTGATCCAGCACGGCTTTGGGCGCGAAGGCACGGTCCGGTCGGTCTTGCCTTGTGGCGGTGACGGTGCTGCAGTTCGTGAGCGGCCTGCCTTGGTCTCAAAGGCTGGCCACGCGGACACGATGACGGTTTGCAAACCGTTTGAGGGACCGGTTGACAGCTTGGCCGTTGCACAGGGCGGTGGGCCGGGTAGAATCCGCTTACGTCTTTTCCACTCTCATGTCCGCGCCCCAAATCCTCTACACCCTGACCGACGAAGCTCCGCTGCTTGCCACCCATTCGCTGCTGCCCATCGTGCAGGCCTTCACCAAGGCGGCCGGCATTGAGGTGGAAACGCGCGACATTTCCCTGGCAGGGCGCATTCTGGCTCAGTTTGGCCAACAAAACGACGATTTGGGCCACCTTGGCAAGCTTTGCCTGGAGCCGACCACGAACATCATCAAACTGCCGAACATTTCCGCCTCCGTGCCGCAGCTCAAGGCCGCCATCGTCGAACTTCAGGCCCAGGGCTGTTCGATCCCCGATTATCCCGAAAATCCGCAGACCGAGGCCGAAAAGGAAATCCGCGCCAAGTACGCCAAGGTCATGGGCAGCGCCGTCAACCCGGTGCTGCGCGAGGGCAACAGCGACCGCCGTGCGCCCAAGGCGGTGAAGGATTACGCCAGAAAGCACCCGCATTCGATGGGGGCATGGACGGCCGCGTCGAAGACCCGCGTCGGCACCATGGGCCGCGACGACTTTTTCTCCAACGAGCAGTCGACCTGCCTTGCCGAGGCCACCGAGGTGAAGATCGAATTCGTCGGTGGCGACGGCGTCAGCCAGGTTTTGCTGCCGAAGCTCGCCCTCAAGGCTGGCGAGATCCTTGACGCCACCAGACTGAGCCGCAAGGCGCTGGTTGCCTTCTTCGAGAATCAGATTGCCGAGGCCAAGGCCGAAGGGGTGCTTTTCTCCCTTCACCTGAAGGCCACCATGATGAAGGTCAGCGACCCCATCATCTTCGGCCACGCGGTGAAGACCTTCTTCAAGGATCTCATCGCCAATCACGCCGCCGCCTTCGCGGAGATCGGCGTCAATTTCAACAATGGTTTCGGCGACCTCGTCGCCAAGCTTGACAAGCTGCCCGCGGACAAGAAGGCCGAGATCGAGGCCGACATCCGCGCCGCCTACGCGAGCGGCCCGGCCCTGGCCATGGTGAACAGCGACAAGGGCATCACCAACCTGCATGTGCCCAGCGACGTCATCGTCGACGCCTCCATGCCCGCGATGATCCGCGGCGGCGGCAAGATGTGGAATGCCGAGGGCAGGGAACAGGACACCCTGGCGGTCATCCCCGACAGCAGCTACGCCGGCGTCTACCAGGCCGTCATCGACTTCTGCAAGGCCCATGGCGCCCTCGATCCGAAGACCATGGGCAGTGTGCCCAACGTCGGTCTCATGGCCCAGGCCGCCGAGGAGTACGGCAGCCACAACAAGACCTTCGAAGCTCCGGGCGATGGCGTCATCCGCGTCATCGATAGCGCCGGCAGCGTCCTCTTTGAGCACGCCGTCGAGCAGGGCGACCTCTGGCGCGCCTGCCAGACCAAGGACGCCCCCGTGCAGGACTGGGTGAAACTGGCGGTCAACCGCGCGCGTGCCTCCAACACGCCGGCGGTGTTCTGGCTCGACAAGAACCGCGCCCACGACGCCCAGCTCATCGCCAAGGTGGAGCGCTACCTGAAGGATCACGATCTCACCGGCCTCGACCTGCGCATCCTGGCGCCCGCCGAAGCCTGCACCTTCTCGCTGCAGCGCATCGTCCAGGGCCTCGACACCATCTCCGTCACCGGCAATGTCCTGCGCGACTACCTGACCGATCTCTTCCCGATCCTTGAGGTGGGCACCAGCGCCAAGATGCTGTCGATCGTGCCGCTGATGAACGGGGGCGGTCTGTTCGAAACCGGCGCCGGCGGCTCCGCGCCGAAGCACGTCCAGCAGTTCGTGGCGGAAAACTACCTGCGCTGGGACAGCCTCGGTGAGTTCTTTGCCCTGGCCGCGAGCTTTGAACACCTTGCCGACACCTTCAAGAACCCCAAGGCCCGGGTGCTGGCCGACACGCTGGACGCCGCCAACGGCAAGTTCCTCGAGAACGACCGTTCGCCCGGCCGCAAGCTCGGCACGCTCGACAATCGCGGCTCGCACTTCTACCTCGCACTGTACTGGGCGCAGGCGCTCGCCGCGCAGGGCAGCGACGCCGACCTGGCCGCCGCCTTCAAGCCGGTGGCCGAGGCGCTCTCCGTCAACGAGGCGAAGATCGTCGCCGAACTGCTCGCCGTGCAGGGCAAGCCTGCCGACATCGGCGGCTACTACCGCCCCGACCCGGTCAAGGCTGATGCCGCCCTGCGTCCGAGCGCGACCCTGAACGGCATTCTGGCGGCACTGTAAGACAGCACGGCACAAAAAAGCCAGCCGGCCCTGGGGTCGGCTGGCGCTAGGCGACAGGTGCTTCAGCGCAGCCCGGCGGAGGCCATCAGGGCTTCTTCAGCGACCGGCTTGCCGGCCAGATCGGGCTTGCAGTCGGCCTTGAGTTCGTCGCGGAACTTCTTGATGAAGCTCTGGGTCGGCCAGGAACAGGCCTCGCCGAAGGCGCAAATGGTCTTGCCCTCGATCTGGTTGGCGACCGATTCCAGCGTGTCGACGTCATCGGGGCTGGCCTTGCCCGCGACGATGCGGTCGCTGATCTTCTTCATCCAAAGGCTGCCCTCGCGGCAGGGCGTGCACTGGCCGCACGATTCGTGGGCGTAGAAGTTGTTGAGGTTGTTGATCACCCAGGACATCGAGCGGCTGTCGTCCATGATGATGACGCCGCCGGAGCCGGCCATCGAGCCGCAGGCGGCCATGGTGTCGAAGTCCATCGGGATGTCGAGAATGCCCAGCTCGCGACCATCCTTCAGCTTGAAGCGCTCATCGGCGCGCAGCACCTTGGCGGAGGAGCCGCCGGGAATGATGGCCTTGAGTTTGCGGCCGGGCTTGAGGCCGCCGCAGAGTTCGTTGATGACCTCGCCCATGGTGACCTTGCCCACCTCGACCTCGTAGTAACCGGGTTTCTGGACGTCGCCGCTGACGCAGAGGATGCGGGTGCCGGTGTTGTTCGGCGTGCCGAGCTTGGCGTATTCCGCGCCGCCCATCTGCAGGATGTGCTTCACATGGCAGAGCGACTCGACGTTGTTGACGATCGTCGGGCACATGTAAAGGCCGAGTGCGGCGGGGAAATAGGGCGGCTTGATGCGTGGGTAGGGACGCTTGCCTTCGAGCGACTCGATGAGGCCGGTCTCCTCGCCGCAGATGTAGGCGCCGGCACCGCGGTGCACGAAGATCTCGCAGTCGAAGCCCGAGCCGAGAATGTTCTTGCCAAGGAAGCCCTTGGCGTGGGCCTCGGCGATGGCCTTTTCGAGAACCTTGGCGCCTTCGGGGAATTCCTCGCGGATGTAGATGTAGGCAAGCTTGGCGCCGACCGCGTAGCAGGCGATGGCCATGCCCTCGACGAGTTGGTGCGGGTCCTGATGGATGATGTAGCGATCCTTGAAGGTCCCGGGTTCAGACTCGTCCGCGTTGCAGATCAGGTAGACCGGCTTCGTGTTGGTGGGCGGAATGAAGCCCCACTTGACACCGGTGGGGAAGCCGGCACCGCCGCGCCCGCGCAAGCCGCTGGCCTTGACTTCGTTGATGATGGCTGTCTTCTCCATCTTCAGTGCGGCCTTGAGCTGCTCGTAGCCGCCGTCCTGCAGGTAGCAGTCGATCGACGGGTCGTAGCCGGCCCGGTCCACATTTTTGAAGATAAGGCGTTTTTCGCGGGGGTGAGGCGTCTTGCCGGGCTGGTACTGGAGGGCCATGGGGTTCAGTATCCGGCTACGTCCCGAGGCGGCACCCGGGATTTGTGAAAAATTTCACAAGGCCACCGGACGATTCACCGCCTTGCTGCGCGGGCACCCCATCTCCGGACGCGCGCGCTTTTCTCAATTTTCTCAAATCGTGTCTTGATGGGCGGCCGTCTTTGCGGATAAAACGTCTTTATTCCAGTTTTTAGCGTCCCCCCTTGCTGAAGCCGGACAAACCACCCATCTCTCCCCCACATGAAAGCACTTTGCACGGCTCTCGCGAGCTTGTCCCTGCTGGTCCTTGCCGCCCAGGGTCAGACCGGCCCCGCGGTCAAGATCAACGCCAAGAAGCTCAAGGTTTCCGAGGTCGAGACGCCGCAGTTTCAGGCCTCGAACGTCGGTGAAAAGCGCTGGCGGCCGAAAAAATGGCTGGAATTGGATCTGGAGTTCGACATCCGCCTGCCGCAGGCCGAGGGCGGGCGCACCGGCAGCCTCGATGCGATGACCGTGAATTACTACATTGCCTTCAACGCCACCAGCAAGGATGGCAAGCGGGAGGTGCTCAAGGGCAGCTTCAACTACGTCGACATCCCGGCGGCCGAAACGAATCATGCCCTCGCCTTTGTGTCGCCGGCGACACTGCGCAACATCCTACAGCGCGACACCTTCACGGCGGCGTCCGATGTCCAAGGCTGGGGCTACGAAATCCTGGTCGGTGGCGAGCGTGTCGCTGGCGACTCCAGCCTGGGCGGTGGTCCCTGGTGGGAGAAGGCCGATGCCCTCAGCATTTCGGATGGCGGTTTGCTCATGAAACAAGAGACGCCGTTCAGCATTCTCTGGGGCGACTACGATGTCGCCGCCAAGAAGAAGTAAGCGGCGGTCCACGACGGGCGCAGCTCAGGCAATTCACCCCCTTTTCACATGGCAGACAGCAAAAGCATCGCAGTTCTCAACATCGGCTCGCAGAGATTGTCCGGAGCCGTGTTCAGCAGGGTTGGTCGCGACCTTGTTCTCAGAAAGTATGAATTCGTCGACATGACGGGTGACCCCACCGTGGACGCCTCGCGCCTGCCGCAAGTCAGGATTGGTGTTCAGGAGCTTGCCGCCCGGCTCAAGCTCAAGGGCGCCTCGGTGGCGTATGCCGTTGCCGGTCACACGGTCTTCTCGCGCTTCGTCAAGCTGCCGCCTGTCCAGCACGATCGCATCGCGCAGATCGTCGAGTTTGAAGCCAAGCAGAACGTGCCGTTCCCGATCAACGAGGTGACTTGGGATTACGAGGTCGTTGGCGAGGGCGGTGGCGAGACCGAGGTGGTGCTCGTGGCCATGAAGTCCGACACTCTCAACGAGATCAACGACCAAGTCGCCGCCGCTGGCATGAAGTCGGCCCTCGTCGACCTTGCGCCGCTCGCTCTTTACAACGCCTTCCGCTACAGCTACCCCGACGTCGAGGAGCCCTCGGTCATCATCGACCTCGGCGCACGCTCCACCAACATGGTGTTTGTCGAGGACGGCAAGTTCTTTACCCGCAACGTGCTCGTGGGCGGCGCCTCCATCACCGCGGCCATCGCCAAGGAATTCGGCGCCGCTTTCGGCGATGCCGAGCATGAGAAGGTCGCCCGCGGCTTTGTGGCCCAGGGCGGTGTCGTCATGGAGCACGAGGATCCCGAGGTCGCTGCGCTCTCCAAGGTCATTCGCAATGCCGCCACCCGTCTGCACAGCGAAGTGATGCGAACGATCAACTTCTACCGCAGCCAGCAGGGCGGAGCGGCGCCTCAGCGCGTCTTCCTCTGCGGCGGCGGCGCCCTGCTCGGCAACATGGCCCTCTTTTTCGAGGAAAAGCTCAAGCTGCCGGTGGAAATTTTCAACCCGCTGCGTGCTGTTCAACTTGATCGTGGTGTGAACGCTGACGCAGCTCTGGTCGATGCACCCTTCCTGGGTGAACTGGTCGGCCTCGCCCTCCGCTCGAGCGGTTCCTGCGCCTGCGAGGTCGAGCTTGTGCCCGACGTTGTCGCGAATGCCCGCGACGCCGCTCGCCGCGCGCCGGCCCTGGTCATGGCGGGAGCCTGCCTCTGGGCCGCCCTCGGCGGTGGCATCTACTACTACAACCACGCCACCCGTGTTGTCGAGGAGCAGGTCGCCGGCATGCAGCAGGAGGCCACCCGCCTGAACGGCGTCGCCAACCAGATCAAGGCGCTGGACGCCCAGCTCGCCCAGTCGATCGCCCTCAGCCAACCGCTCATTCAGGCCGTCGGTGATCGCTCCTACTGGGTGCGCCTTCTGACCGATCTCAACGCCAAGTTCGACAACGACCTGATCTGGCTGACGGTGGTGGAGCTTCTCAAGGACGGCAAGCCGACCACGCCCGCCCTGTTTGGGGATGAGCAGTCCTCTTCGTCTTCGTTGCGCGCCGCCGCGGGCGCCAACGCAAAACCGGTTTATGAACTGCGCCTGCAGGGGCTGTACCGCAAGAACGACGAGGGCGAGCAGGTCGTGTACCGCCTTGCCGACAAACTGGCGAAGTCCGGCTGGTTCGTGGCCGACAAGTTCGAGGAAAAGCGCGCCGAGTATGTCAGCGCCGAAAGCGGTGTCGAGGAGGATCGCTACGCCTACAAGTTCAACATCAAGCTGCCCCTCCAGCAGCCCATGCAATTCCAAAACTGATGAGCTGGATTCAACAAAACAAGGCCCCTGCGGCCATCATCGGCGCGTCCTTCGCGGGCGCCGCCGGACTCGGTTTCATGCTGTTCCAATCCTGGTCCGGCTTCGGTGCCAAGCTGGAGGAGTTCAACATGCTCAACAGCACCATCGCCGGCCTCAACAGCGCGATGCTGGCGCCGACCCCGGACAATTTGGCGAAGAAGCAGGCGCTTGTGGGTGAGTTCACCACCGAGGCGGGCCGTCTGCAGACGGTGCTCGCCACGCTCCAGTCCGATGTCAAGGTGGAGTCGATTTCCGACACCGGCTTCCAGGCCAAGCTGAAGAACCGCATTGCTGAAACCCGGAAACTCGCTGGCACCTCCCTGACGCTGCCGGCGGAGTTCAACCTCGGGTTTGACCGCTACAATTCCGAGCTGCCGCCTTCGAATGAGGTGGCCACCGAGCTGTCCGGTTACCTCGACGCCGTCGAGGGCATTGTCAAAGCCATGATCGCTTCCGGTGTCGCCCAGCTCGACATGATCGAGCGTTCCGATCTGCCATCCGAGAAGGGGGCTTCCGCATCGGCCCAGGCGCGTCGTCCCGGTCAGCCGGCCGCCGCCGCGCCGCAGTTGGTTGAGCGCCGGCAGGTGCGCGCCATGATCACCGCCGACCAGAGTGCACTGCAGCTGCTGCTCAGCAAGCTCGCCAGCCCCTCGGAGATGCCGCACTTCACGGTGGTGCGTCTCCTGCGCATTGAGAACGAGCGCCAGGAAGGCCCGCTGCGCGCCGAGGTCGGCCTGCACACGCTGGTGCCGCCGGAAGGGGAGGTCGCCGCGCCGCCGCCCGTGGCAGCTCCCGCCGACGGTGCCGCCCCCGCCGAAGGGCAGGAGCCAAAGCCGCTCGCCGCCGCCAAGCCTGCCGGTCAGGATGCCGTCAACGTCCTTGGCGAGGAGAAGCTGCGCGCCTATCTTGAAATCGATCTGGTCAGCTTCAAGGCCGCCACCGCCGCCCGCTGAGGCCGGCGCAACATCAGCCAATTTCACATCGAGCTTTTATGCAGAAACGGAACGGGAAATACGAAAAAGTGCTTTTGGCGGTCTCCGCCATCCTGGCCATCGCCCTTGGCGGGTTGTTCTTCTGGCAAAACAGCCAGCTGGGCGACCAGTTGGTGCGTCTTCAGGCCTCCTCAAAGAACGACCTGGGCCAGCCGCCCACCGAGGTCGTCAAGGCCACCATCCAGCGCCTGACCGAAAAGGTCACCTGGGTCTCGCCGGTCATCAAGGGCAAGCCGGTGCCGCTCAACAAGTCGGTCCGTCTCGTGCTCAAGGGGGATCAGCTCATCGACCTGCAGGTTGAGGAGGTTGCACTGCGGCCGCCGATGACCAACGAGTTCCTGGTCAAGAACAATCTCCCGAACATTTTGTTCGCCAATTTTGGCGAGCTTGATGCCGACGAGGATGGCTTCACCAACCTGGAGGAGTTCAACGGCAAGACCAACCCGCAGGATCCAAAGTCGCACCCGCCGGTGACCGACAAGCTCTTTCTGGCCAAGCGCATCACCCATGACTACATCATCCGCCTGAACGGCAGCACCCCGCCCTACCAGGTTCAGAAGATCCTGCCGGCCCCGGACCGCCCGGTCAGCAAGTTTGTCTCCGAGGGCGAAAGCTTCGGCTTCGAACGCGGTTCCGAGCGCTTTCGTGTGGTCAAGTTCGAGGCCAAGAAGGTGCCCGATCCCAAGGTGGGCGAGAAGGATGTTTCCGAGGTCACCCTCTTCGACAAGTCGACCGAGAAGGAGTTCATCGTTGCCCGCGGCACGGACACCAACCTGGCTGAATACGAGGCCGAGTTCGAGTTCCTGCTGGGCGAACGTGTCACCCGCGTCGTCAAGAAGGGCGAGACCTTCCAGATTCCCGGCATCGGCCAGACCTTCCGGCTGCTCGAGGTTCAGGAAGCCGAGGCCGTCATCCAGGGCGTCGAGGAAGGCAGTCAACCCATCACGATTCGCAAGGCCTGACGATTTTTCAGTGCCCCCAAAAAAACAGCTAGCCAAAAAGCCGCAATTCCTGCTAAACACACCCCGCTCAACGCTAATTTCGTTAAAATCGACTCTCTATGATGCATCCCTCCCGAATGAAGAAAAAACACATCGCCCTGATGGCCGCACTGGCAGCTTCTTTCGCCCCCGTGGCCGGCACCGCCGGTGAAGGCGGCCTCGGCGCCAACGCGGGCGGGGTTCCCGGAATTGCCGAGCGCGAGATTGCCCGCCGCGCCTCGCAGATCGAGGATGCCCGCCAGGCCATGGAAAAGGGCGATGAGCTCTTTGCCAAAGGCGAATACGAGCCCGCACTGGCCCAGTATCGCGCCGCCAAGGACACTCTGGACAAGCTCCCGAACGCCCCCTTCATTCAGGACTGGCGCGATCTCGCCGACCTGAAGTTTGCCGACTGCTCCGTCGTGGTGGCACGCGAAAAGGCCAAGATTGGCGACTATGCCTCGGCGCGCAAGTTGCTCGAGGAAGCCGTTGCGGCGGTTCCCGGCCACAAGGGTGCCGTTGCCTTCGGTCGCAATCTCGACGACCCTGACCGCTGGCCGCCCGCGCTGACCCCGCAGCACGTGGAAAACGTCGCCAAGGTCGAAAAGGGCCTGATTTCGGCCAACAGCTCCATGGAGCTGGGCAACTACGACGCCGCCCTCACCGAGTATGAGGATGTGCTGCGCATCGACCCCTACAACAACGCCGCCCGCCGAGGCATGGAGAGGGTCGAGCAGAAGCGCTCCCAGTATTTTGACACCGCCCGCGACCATCAGCGCTCGCGCATGCTCAACATGGTCAACGAGGCCTGGGAGCAGAAGCCGCCGGTCCGCGGTCTTGCCATCGACCCGGTCATCACTGGGGGCACCGAGCCGACCGTCTATCTGACGCGCAAGATGCAGGAGCTGATCTTCCCGCAGGTTCAGTTCAGTGGCGCAAGCATCGAGGAGGCCGTCGAGTTCCTGCGCGTCAAGAGCCGCGACATCGACGTTGCCGAGACCGATCCTGCCAAGAAGGGGGTTAACATCATCCTGAAGGCCGGTGAAACCCCGGTGACCGCCTCGATCAGCCTCGATCTCAAGGACGTGCCGATGGTTGAAGCCCTCCGCTATGTCACCGAGCTCGCCGGCATGAAGTACAAGGTCGAGCCCTTTGCGGTGCTCATCGTGCCGGTTTCCGACATCAGTGACCAGCAGTACACCCGCATCTACAAGGTGCCGCCGGACTTCCTGAGCATGGGTGGTTCGGATGCCGCCGCCGCTCCGGCCGCCAGCGCTGATCCGTTTGCCGCCAATGCCGGCGGCGGCGCCGCCGCCTCCGGTCTGATCCAGCGCAAGTCCGCGCTCGACATCCTGAAGGCTCAGGGCATTCCGTTCCCGGAAGGCGCCTCGGCTGTCTTCAACCAGGTCACCTCCCAGCTGATCGTCAAGAACTCCCAGCCGAACCTCGATCTCGTCGAAGCCTTCGTCGATTCGATCCGCGGCCAGGGTCCGAAGCAGATCTACATCACCTCGAAGTTTGTTGAAGTCTCCCAAAAGAACACCGACGAACTGGGCTTTGACTGGTTGCTCGGCGCCTTCGGCGGCGAAGTCGTTGGCGCAGGTGGCACCGATGGCAACTCCGGCCTGATCACCGGCGCTGGCACTGACGCCGTCAAGTATCCGCTGACCATCCGCAACATGATCGCCGCGGGCGGTGCCGCCCCGGGCCTCGCCCCGGTCAGCCGCGGCCTGCGCACGGGCGCCGGTGCCATCACCGGCAATGCCATCGACGCGACGATTGCCAACGGCATCAGTGGTCAGCAGGGTGCCGGCGAGGCCCCTGGCGTGTTCAGTGTTGCCGGTGTGCTCACCGACCCGCAGTTTGGCGTCGTCATTCGTGCCCTCGCCCAGCGCAAGGGAGTGGACCTGATGAGCGCTCCGAGCGTCACCACCAAGGGCGGCCAGCGTGCCACCATCGAGGTGATTCGCGAATTCATCTATCCGACCGAGTTCGACCCGCCCCAGGTTCCGACCAACGTCGGTGGCGGCGGCATCGCTGGTGCGGGTGGTGGCACGACCAGCATTCCGGTCACTCCCACCACGCCCACTGCCTTTGAAATGCGCCCGGTTGGTGTGCGCATGGAAGTGGATCCGACCGTCGGCGCCGACGGCTACACGATCGACCTCAACCTGCTGCCGGAAGTCACCGAGTTCGACGGCTTCATCAACTACGGCAGCCCGATTCTCAGCAACGGCCAGGTGCTGACGGAAAACATCATCAACCAGCCGGTCTTCTCGACCCGCAAGGTCACCACCGCGGTGACGGTGTGGGACGGCCAGACCGTCGTGCTCGGTGGCCTGATCCGCGAGGACGTCCAGGACGTCGAAGACAAGATCCCGGTGCTGGGCGATCTGCCCTGGGTTGGCCGCATGTTCAAGAGCACCGCCGAGGATCACTTCAAGCGCAACCTGATGATCTTCGTCACGGCCAAGCTGATCGATCCGGCCGGTCAGCCGATCAACCCGGCGCTGTCCGGTGCCGGCGCCAGTGGCGCCCCGGCCCCGGCCGCGGCAGGTCCGAACGAGCTGCTGCCCCCGGTCTCCGGCCAGTAATCGCTCATCATGAACTTCAGCAGGCAGGTGGCCCCGGTCACCTGCCTGCTGCTTTTTAGCCTCCCGACATGAAAAACTGGATTGTCACCGGCGGTGTTGGCTGCGGCAAGAGCGCCGTGCTCCACCTCCTGCAAAGGCAGGCGGGGGTGGCATCGTTCTCCTGCGATGACGAGGTCCGTCGGTTGCTTGATACCATGCCCGTGCTGGCGGCTCTGGAGCGCGAATTTGGGCCCGGTGTGGTCAAAGAGGGGGCTGAGGGCCGGCGCGCCGATCGTGCCTGGCTGCGGAGCAGGGTGTTTGCGCGGGAAGGGGAGCGGGCGCGCCTGGAGTCACTCTTGCATCCCGCGGTGCTTGCGGCGCTGGAGTCCGCCCGCTCGCAGGCCAGGGAGGCGGGTTGCAATCTTTTCCTTGCGGAGGTGCCCTTGCACTATGAGATTGGTGCCGCAGTTTCAGCGGACCTGGTCCTCGTTGTGGCTTCCAGCCGCGTGGTTCAGGTGAGGCGTTTGATGGAAAGTCGAGGTCTCGACGAACCGATCATCGAAAAGATGTTGAGGGCTCAGTGGCCCATCGAAGCCAAGGTGGACAGAGCGGACGTGGTCATCTGGAATGATGGCTGCCGGGACGCCCTGGAAGCCCAGGTGCTGACACTGGCAAGACAGCTCAGGCAAGCATGAATCCCACCGAATCCCCAGCCAGCGCGGAACCGTCCGCGGCGATTGCACCCGGCCTCGCGGAGGTCCCGAATGCGGGCTCCGACGCGGCGGAAGCCCGCATCTCCCCGCCGCAGGACCGTCAACCGCCCGCCGCCGAGCCGCCGTTTCCCGTCGAAGTCTCCCTCAACGAATATCAGGAGAAGTCGCTCGCCTACCTGCAGGACCTCGCCGCCTCGGTCGGCTACCGCATCAACGCCAGCCGCACCAAGCATCAGCTCGTCTATGACCTGCTGGCCTGGATGGCCGACCACCGCACCCGCGTCAAGGTCGAGGGCGTGCTTGAGATCGGTGCCGACAACTACGGCCTGATTCGCTATCCCAAGTACAGCTTCGCCCCGCTGCCCGAGGACGTTTTCATTCCCCTCTTCCTGGTGCGGAAGTTCCAGCTGCGTCCGGGTAACAAGATCACCGGCTATGCTCGTGCTCCGAAGGACCGTGACAAGTACCTGGCCATCGACCGCATCCTCGAGATTGACGACATCGCCACCGAGCAGTGGGAGCCGCCCGTCCACTTTGACAAGCTGACGGCGATGTTTCCCAACGAGCGCATCATCCTCGAGACCGCCAAGCCCTGTCCGTTGTCGGCCCGCATCCTCGACCTTGTCGCGCCACTCGGGAAGGGCCAGCGCGGCCTCATCAACGCTTCGCCGCGCTCGGGCAAGACGATGCTGCTCAAGGACATTGCCAAGTCCATCGTCAAGAACCACAAGGAGATCACCCTCATCATCCTGCTGCTCGACGAGCGGCCCGAGGAGGTCACGGATTTTGAGGAGTCGGTGCAGGGCTGCGAGATCTACAGCTCGACCTTCGACGAGAGCCCGAAGCGCCATGCCCAGCTCGCCGAGATCGTCCGCGAGCGCGCCTGCCGCCTGGTTGAACAGAAGAAGGACGTGGTCATCCTGCTCGACTCACTCACGCGCCTGGCGCGCGGCTACAACAGCAACGCTGGCGGCAAGGGTCGCACCATGTCCGGCGGCATGGATTCCAAGGCGCTGATCAAGCCGAAGAAGTTTTTCGGCGCCGCGCGCAACGTTGAGGAAGGCGGCAGCCTGACCATCATCGCTTCGGCTTTGGTCGAGACCGAGAGCCGCATGGACGAGCTCATCTTTGAGGAGTTCAAGGGCACCGGCAACATGGAGGCGACGCTGGACCGCGAGATCTCCGAGCGCCGCATCTTCCCGGCCCTGCACGTGCTCAAGTCGGGCACGCGCCGCGACGACCTGCTCTACCACCCCGACGAGTTCCGCCGTGTCACCGCCATCCGCAAGCAGCTCGCCCAAGTGCCCGCCGTCGAGGCCCTGGAGCTGCTGATCCGCAACATCAACCGCACCAGCAACAATGCTGAAATCCTGCTCACGGGCCTGAAATGAGCACGGAACCGCCCCTCCTGCCGCCTTCCACCACGCCTGGCGACTACGTTTTCATCGATCAGCCCGCCGAGCTTGCCGACTGGCTCGCCGAGAGCGAGCGGCACATGCAGCAAACCGGTGAAAACCGTGTCTGCCTCGACACGGAGGCCGACTCGCTGCACCACTATCACGAGAAGCTCTGCCTGTTGCAGGTCGCCTGTGCCGGGCGCTACGCGCTCGTCGATCCGCTCGCCATCGAGGATGTCTCCGGTCTCTTGGCCCTGCTCGACCGCCATGAGCTGTGGTTCCACGGCTCCGACTACGACCTGACCATGCTGCGGCGCACTTATGGCTGGGAACCGCGCATTGTGCGCGACACTCAGATTGCCGCGCGACTCGCCGGGTTTCGTCATTTCGGCCTTGCCGCCCTGGTGCATGCGGTCTTTGGCATCGAGCTGTCGAAGGCCTCGCAGAAGGCCGATTGGAGCCGCCGGCCGTTGCCGGTGCACATGCTTGACTATGCAGTCGATGACGTGCGCTACCTCATTCCGCTCGCCGAGCACCTGATGAAGCTGCTGCGCGAGAAGAATCGCGTCGAGTGGTTTGAGCAGAGCTGCCGCGAACTGCAGAAGGACGTAGCCGCACGCGCGCTGGAACCGAAGGAGGATCCCTGGCGCGTGCAGGGCAGCGGCCGACTGCATCCGAAGGGGCTCGCCGTGCTCAAGGCGATGTGGGAGTGGCGCGAGGGCATCGCTCGCGAGCGCGACATCCCCTGCTATCGGGTCATGTCGAACAAGCAGATGGTCGCCTACGCCGAGCTGTTCGAGGCCGGTGGCGTCATGAACCCGCCCAACGGCTGGCGGCCGCGCTGGAAAAAGGAATTTCACGACATCGTCGCCGCCGTCTTCCGCGCCGGCCAGGCCAACTGGCCGCAGCGGGTGAAGAAGCCGAAGGCGCGCCTGAGCGAGGCGCAGCGCGACCGCATCGACCAGCTCTGCGCCGAGCGCGACCGAGTCGCCGCGGCCCTCGACATCGAGAGCAGCCTGCTCGGGTCGCGCGGCACGCTGGAAAGCCTTGTCATCACTGGCGAGGACGGCCTGCTGATGGACTGGCAGAAGCAGCAGTTCGGCGCGGCACTGGCGGCGCCCGAGGCGCCGGCGCCTCAGCAGGAGCTGATTTGAACGGGCTGCAGCCGCCGCCGCGGGCGGGCACTCACTCGAAGTGCATCCGCCCGATGTCGCCGCGCCGCTGCAGGCCGTCGAAGCTGACCTTGGCGCTTTCGGCGTAGGCACGGGCCCGCGCCTCCTCGCGCGTCGCCCCCTGGGCGACGATGGCAAGCACGCGGCCGCCGTTCGTTTCAAAGACGCCGTCGGCGTTGCGGCGTGTGCCGCAGTGGTAGACGCGCGCGCCCTCGACCTGGTCCAGGCCGGTGATGCGGTCGCCGCTGCGCGAGCTGGCCGGGTAACCGGCGGAGGCGGAGATGAGGCAAATGCTCCAGCCCTCGGCAAACTGGATCTTGTCCGCGTGCAGTTCGCCGCGGGCGGCGTCGAAGACGTAACCGGCGAAGTCGCCGCGCACCATCGGCAGCACGGCCTCGGCCTCGGGGTCGCCGAAGCGGCAGTTGTATTCGAGCACCTGCGGTCCGTCCGCGGTCAGCATGAGGCCGAAGTACAGGAAGCCGCGGTAGCGCAGCCCGTCCTTGCGTAGGCCGGCGACGGTGGGGCGGACAATCTCGCGCTCGATGCGCTCCAGCAGTTCCGCATCGGCGAGCGCACGGCTCGCCACCGCACCCATGCCGCCGGTGTTCGGGCCCTCGTCGTTGTCGCGGATGCGCTTGTAGTCGCGCGCCGGCATGAGGATCTGGTACTGGTCGTCGCAGACGGAGGCGAAGATGCTGATCTCGGGGCCGCTCAGGCATTGCTCGATGAGCAGGTCGCCGGCGCCGAAGACTCGTTGCTCCAGCACTTCGGCAATGAAGGTCTCAGCCTCGGCATGGTCGGGGCAGACGGCGACGCCCTTGCCGGCGGCCAGGCCGTCGAACTTGAGCACGATGGGGAAGCGATTCAGCGCCGCGCGCGCCTCGCCGGCGGTGGTGGCGATCTGGAAATCGGCGGTGGGAATGCCGTGGCGCTGCAGAAAGCGCTTGGCGAAGATCTTGGAGGCCTCAAGCTGGGCGGATTCCTTGAACGGGCCCCAGCACGGAATGCCGGCCTTTTCGCAGAGGTTGGCCAGTCCCTCGTCGCGCACCAGCCAGGCTTCTTCGCCGGCGACACAGAGGTCGATGTTCTCGCGACGCATCCAGTCGATCAGGCTGTGCAGATCGCCCGCGTCAACACGGGTGGCCAGGGCGGCGATGGCATCGCTGCCCGGCCAGGCGAAGAGTTCCGGCTTGCCGGGGGATTCGCTGAGCGCGGTGATGAGGGCGTGTTCGCGACCGCCTTTGCCAGTGACGAGAATTTTCATGGGGCAGGACGTATGAAGCGGGTTGGCGCAAAGGCAAGGGCGGGAGCCGCTGCTTTCCCGTTTGCCCGCCCGCCAAAGTGCGGGACAGTGCGGTCATGTTTTTCGGGATCATCGGCATCGTTTTGGTTCTGGCCCTCGCGGTTTGCCGCCACGCCCAGGCGCGTTACGCCCAGGTGCTCGGCGCGGCCGGCGGCCGGCGCGCGCCGACGGCCCACAGTGGCGCGGAAATCGCCCGTCTCTTTCTCGCCGCCGAGGGCATCACTGACGTCGAGATCGTCGCGCACGAAGGCCTGACATCGGACAGCTTCGATCCGCGCCGCCGCCGGTTGTTTCTGAGCCGCCGCGTGGAGGAATCGACCACCCTGGGCGCCTGGGCGGTGGCCCTGCACGAGGCGGCGCACGCCACGCAGACGGGCGAGGCCCTGGGCGACCTCAAATGGCGGCAAACGGTGATCCGGCTCACCCGCTACGGCCCGGGTTTTGTCGCCATCGCCGCCGGCGGCCTGATGCTGATGAAGTTCAATGCGCGCCTGGCCATCTTCGGCGGCCTGGGCCTGTGCCTGCTGTTCCTGCTGCTCAACCTCGGCACCCTGGCGGTCGAGTTCAACGCCAACGCCCGCCTGCGCCGTTTTCTGGAAGACCGCCTCGACCGCCATCCGGACGCGCTCGATGCCTTGAACGGCCTGCTCTCGCGGGTGGCCACCCGCGAGGTGGGCGACCTGCTCCGAGCGCCACGTTTTTTCCTGTTCACCGCCCTGCCGGGCAGCGGCCGCCTGCGGCCGAACAGCAAGGGCTGAGCGGGTCAGTCCGGGATCGGGTCGCCGCGGCGCACCGTCGCACCCTCCCAGACTGCGGTGTCGCTGGCCTTGTCGTAGGTCAGCACGCGGCTGGCGCTGTTCGGCGCCGGTGGCCGGTCGATGGCCGGCAGCCAGCTGCGGTGTTCGGCGATGACCGCCGCATGCTCGGGTTTGCCGGCGAGGTTGTGCCATTCCTGCGGGTCGGCCTGCATGTCGTAGAGTTCCTCGCTGCCGTCGGCGTAGCGGATGTAGCGCCAGCGTTCGCTGCGCACGCCGTGGTTGCCCTGGTTGTGGCTGGTGATGGCGGGGCGCTCGCGGCGGGTGGCGGCGTCCCTGAGTTGCGGCATGAGGCTGAGCCCCTCGAGGTCCGTGCGTGCGGGCAGGCCGGCGAGTTCAACCAGGGTCGGATAGATGTCGAGCAACTCGGCCGGTTGCGTGCAGCGCTGGCCGGCGGTGATGCCGGGGCCGGCGAAGATCAGTGGCACCTTGGTGCCGCGGTCCCAGAGGGTGTTCTTGCCGGTGATCGCCTTTTCGCCGAGGTGCCAGCCGTGGTCGCCCCAGACGACGACGATGGTGTTGTCGGCCTGGCCGGATGCCTCCAGGGCGTCGAGCAGGCGGCCGATCTGGGCGTCGACGAAGCTGGTGCAGGCCAGGTAGCTGCGCACCAGGTTGCGCCACTGCTGATTTTCCTGCACCCACTTCAGGCGCGGTTCGGGCAGGTTCCAGTGCAGGTACCAGGAAAAGCGCGGCGTGTCGGCGCGGTCGTCGGCGAGGATCTTTGGCAGCACGCTGTCGTCATCGGGATAGAGGTCAAACCACTTCTGGGTGGCGTAACAGGGCACGTGCGGCAGGAAGAAGCCGGCGGCCAGGAAAAAGGGCTGGTCCTTGCGGGCGTTCCTGATCTGTTCGACCGTCCAAGACGCCACCTGGTAGTCCCCTTTCTGGGTGTCGTCGTTGTCGAGCGGCCAGACACCCCAGTCCATCGCGGGATGATCGCCCATCGGCGTCGGCGGGATGAGTTTTTTCGGCGGTTTGCTGCCGACGCCGCCGTAGGGCGCCGTGACCTGAAATTCCTGGGGCGCCGGTGCGGCGGTCTTTTTCTTGCCCTTGCCGCCGGCGCCGCCCGCCCCGGTGCCTCCATGGTAGATCTTGCCGGTGGCGGCGGTGAGGTAGCCGTGGTTGGCGAAGTGCTGGGGCAGGGCGACCCGGTCCTTCCACTCGGGCAGGGTGCGGAACCATGGGGAGAGACCATAGATGCCGGTCGTGGTTGGCCGCAGGCCAATGAGCAGGCTCGTGCGCGAGGGGTTGCAGAGCGGTGCGTTGCAGTGGGCGTTGAGGAAGCTCGTGCCGCGAGCGGCCAGTCGGTCGAGATGAGGGGTCTTCGCCATGGGATGTCCTCCCATGTGACCCACCCAGTCGTTCTGGTCGTCGATGGCGATGAACAAAATGTTGGGGCGCGCCGCCGGCGCGGCGGCGAGGAGCAGGGCGTGGCCGAGGAAGGTGAGCAGAAGGACGGGGATCTTCATGGCAGGGGGCAGGGCAGGGGAACGTCCGTCGCGGGCCTGGCTTTCAGCGGACACCGCGGATGGCATGCAGTTCCCCGACGGCGGCGCTCAGGGGAGGCCATGCCCCCAGCTTGACGTTTTTTCCAACCCGGCCTAGGATGGAGTTTCACGATGAGATTTTTCGCCCTCCCCCGTCTGTCCGCTGTCCTGCTTGCGGCGGGCGCCCTGTCTTTCGCGCCTGTTCCGGCCCATGCGTTTCTCGGCCTGTTCGGCAAGAAGGAAAAGAATGCGCCGGCCGCGGACGAACGCCAGGCTCAGGAGGCGGCCGCATCGGCGCTGCTGGCCGAAGGACAGGAGGCTCAGCGGGAGGGTAAAACCGGGCGGGCCCGCAATGCCTACAGCCGGATTCAGCGCGAGTATCCGTTCACTTCTGCCGCCGCCGAAGCCGCCTATGCCGGGGCCGTCATCGCCCGCTCGACGAGCGACGTGACGACCGCCTTTGACGCCTTCCAGAAGTTCATCGACGATCACCGCGCCAGTGCTCGCTTCAACGACGCCATTCAACAGCAGTTCGAGCTCGCTGAAGAGGCCCGCAGCGGCCGCCGTCACCGTGCCCTCCTGGTCATCCCGGTGCGCATGGGTGGCGAGGATCTCGTCGGCCTCTACCAGAAAATCATCAAGAACGCCCCCTTTGGGAAGCTCGCGCCGGTCGCCCAGTTCACCATAGGCGAGGTTTATCAGGACCTCGGCGAAAAGGAAAAGTCCGTCGCTGCATTTCAGTCCGTGGTCGACAACTATCCCAGCACCCAGCAGGCCCGCGAGGCGCAGTTCCGCATCGGCTCGATCAGCAGCGTTGCCGCGAGTCGTAGCGAGGACAAATCGAACCTCATTGCCACCCGCGATGCCTTGACCAGCTACATGACCGCCAACCCCACTGGCGAGCGCGCGGATGAGGCCGGGCTCATCCTCAACCAGGTCAATGCTGCCGAGGCCACTCAGTCGCTCGAGATCGGCAAGTTTTACGAGCGCATTGGCAAGACCAAGGCGGCGGCGATTTACTACAACGAGGCGCTCAAGTACGGATCGCCGGAAGCCTCCAAGGACGCGCGCACCCGGCTGGCCGAGCTCGCCGCCAAAGATCCGGAAGCCGTCGCGGCGGCCCAGAAGGGACAGCCGGATCAGGATTACACCGTGCCAGGAGCCAAGGATCTCAAGCGCAGCCAGGAGTATGTCGGTCCGCTGGCGCCGGAGAGCGTCCGCCCGAAAATGCGCGCGGGCGATGACAGCTTCCTGCCGATTCCGCTGCAGGAGCCGGTGCTGCCGCTTGCTCCGGGGGGCGCGGCGCCCGCCGCCGGCAGCCTCCTGCCCCCTGCGGCCGGCAGCCCGCTGCCGCCCGTGCCCGCCGCACCGGGCATTCCGCTGCAGAAACCGGACAACCTGCCGGTTCCGCCCAAACCGCCGGCACCCTGACCCTGCTCCCGGATGAACACCCGCACCTTCGCCCTTCTGCTGCTCAGCATCCTTGGTCTCACCGGTTGCGCAGGTTACCGTCTGGGTGGCCAGAAGCCCGGTCACCTGGCCCGCATCACCAAGCTGGCGGTGCCGACCTTCGAGAATCTTTCCCTGGAACCGCGTCTTGGTCCGCTGCTGACCAATGCGTTGATCAAACAGATCCAAATGACTGGCGCCTACCAGATCGTTTCCACGGCCGACGCCGAGGCGGTGCTGGACGGCAGGATCTCCCGCATCCGCCGGTCACAGTTCCGTTCCGATCGCGACAACGTGCTGCGCACCTCGCAGCTCCTGCTCACTCTCAGCACGGAATACACCGTCCGTGACAAGCAGGGCGGCGCGATCCTGCACCGCGGGGTCGTCTCCGCTGATTCATACACCGTGCTTGACGACAATGTGCAGAATTCCGAGGCCCAGGCTCTGGAGGACGCCGCCCAGCGCCTCGCGGCCAACCTGGCCTCCGACTTGAGCGAGGGCTGGTGATGGACGACGCGCCCGCGGCTGAAGCAGCGCTGGAAGACGGCGTTCCGGAAGCCTGCGTGCCGGGCCCGCTGCCTGCCGCGCTGTATCTGGTCGCCACGCCCATCGGTAACCTGGCCGACATCACCCTGCGCGCGCTGCACGTGCTCAGGTGCGCCGGCATTGTTGCCTGCGAGGACACCCGCCACACCGGCCGGTTGCTCGCTCATCACGGCGTGCGGGCGCGCCTGCTCAGCCTCAATGAACATAACGAGGCACGGCGCATTCCCGAGCTGCTCGCACAAATCGAGGCCGGCGTCAGCGTCGCCCTGGTCTCCGACGCCGGCATGCCGACCGTGTCGGATCCCGGTCAGCGACTCGTCCATGCCGCCGTCGCTGCTGGACTGCGGGTCGAAAGTCTGCCTGGCCCCAGCGCCGTACTGGCCGCCTTGGCCGCCTCCGGTCTGCCGGTGACGCCGTTTTACTTCGGCGGCTTCCTGCCGCACAAAAAGGGTCAGCGCGCCCGTGAACTCGAGGCCGCGCGGGCGCGCGACTGCACCAGCGTTTACTTTGAGAGTCCCTACCGACTCGTCGACACGCTCGCCCTGCTCGCCGAGGCGGAGCCGGAGCGGCGTGTCGTGGTCGCCCGCGAACTGACCAAGAAGTTTGAGGAATTCCGTCGGGGTCCGGCCCGGAACGTGCTGTCTCACTATCAGGCCAAGCCGCCGAAAGGCGAGATCACGCTGGTGATCGCCCCGTGTGAGCTGCCCAAGTGGGCAGCCGCCGAGCCTGCCGAGGCCTGATCCAAACCACTTCTTTTTCCATGATCCCCGCCCCCTGCGAACTCGGCAACACTCCGGAGAGCCTCAAGGCGTCGGTGCTCAACCACCTGCGCTTCACGCTTGGCGCCCATGTCTCCACCGCCAGTGAAAATGACTGGTGGGTGGCCACCTGCCTGGCCGTGCGCGACCGGGTGATGGAGCACGCCACCAAGTCGCGCACTTTTCACCGCCAGGAGGGGGTGCGGCGCGTGCACTATCTTTCGCTGGAGTACCTCATGGGCCGGCTGCTGGAAAACAATCTGCGCAACTCCGGGCTCTACGAGGCGGCCACCCAGGCCCTTGCCGAGCTCGGCAAGGACCTCGATGTCATCCTTGCCAAGGAGCCCGACATGGGGTTGGGCAACGGCGGCCTCGGCCGGCTTGCGGCCTGCTTCATGGACTCGCTGAGCACGCTCAACCTGCCCGCCATCGGCTATGGCATCCACTACGAGTTCGGGCTGTTCCGCCAGGAGTTTGTCGAGGGTCGCCAGGTCGAGCATCCCGATGCCTGGATGCGCGACGGCAGCCCGTGGAAGATTGCCCGTCCCAGCTATCGCCAGACGGTCCACCTGTATGGGCGGGTCGTTCAGAAGTTCGACGACCACGGCCACCCGCGCCAGGAATGGGTCGACACCAAATGCCTGCTTGGGCTGCCCTGGGACGTGCCCGTGGTGGGGTACGACAGCCAGACGGTCAATGTCCTCCGCCTCTGGCAGGCGCAGGCCGACGAGGATTTCAACTTCAAGGTCTTCAACGAGGGCAGCTACATCGAGGCGCTGCGCGAAAAGGTTCTCGCCGAGACTGTCTCCAAGGTGCTGTATCCGAACGATGCCACCGAAAGCGGCAAGGAGCTGCGCCTCGTTCAGCAGTATTTCTTCGTGGCTTGTTCCCTGGCCGACATCATCCGCCGATTCAAGCACGGCTACCCCCTGCCTTGGAGCGAGTTTCCCGCCAAGGCGGCGATCCAGCTGAACGACACCCATCCGGCGGTCGCCATTCCCGAGCTGATGCGCATCCTGGTGGATGAGGAACATTTGCCATGGGATCAGGCCTGGGACATCTGCCGGCGCACCTTCTCCTACACGAACCACACCCTGCTTCCAGAGGCGCTGGAGATGTGGAGCGTGGCGTTGTTCGAGCGCGTGCTGCCGCGTCACCTGCAGATTATCTACCGCATCAACCACCAGTTCCTGCAGGACGAGGTCGAGGCGCGCTGGCCGGGTGAAGTCGACAAGCAGCGCGCCCTCTCGCTGATCGAGGAGCGCGGCGGCAAGTATGTCCGCATGGCCCATCTTTCGGTGCTCGGCAGTCATGCCACCAATGGCGTCGCTGCGCTGCACACCCAGCTGCTATGCGAGCGCCTGTTCCCCGAGTTTCACGAGCTCTATCCCGAGAGGTTTCTCAACCTGACCAATGGTGTCACCTTCCGGCGTTGGCTGGATGTGTGCAATCCGCAGCTGGCCGGACTCATCACCGAGGCCATAGGCACCGGCTGGCGCAGGGATGCCATGAAGCTGCGCGATCTGGAAGCTTTTGCTGGAGATGCCGGTTTCCGCGAGCGTTACCACGCCGTCAAGCGCGGCCACAAGGTCGAGCTGGCGCGCGTGATTCACGAGACTTGCGGCGTGCACGTCAGTCCGGATGCACTCTTCGACGTTCAGATCAAGCGGCTGCACGAGTACAAGCGCCAGCATCTGAATCTGTTGCACATTGTCAGCCTCTACCGCGAGATCCTCGACAACCCCGGCGCGGTGTTTCACCCGCGCGTGTTTGTCTTCGGCGCCAAGGCCGCTCCCGGTTACCATCTGGCCAAAACGATCATTCACGCCATCAACGCCGTGGCCGCCCGCATCAACAGCGACCCGCGTGTCCGCGACAAGCTCAAGGTCGTTTTTCTGCCCAACTACGGTGTCTCACTGGCCGAGAAAATCATTCCCGCCGCCGACCTCTCCGAGCAGATCTCCACCGCCGGCAAGGAGGCCTCCGGAACCGGCAACATGAAGCTCGCCCTCAACGGCGCTCTAACCATCGGCACCCTCGACGGTGCCAACGTCGAAATCGCCGAGGAGGTCGGTGACGACAACATCTTCATCTTTGGCCTCACGGTCGAGCAGGTCACCGAGCTGCGCGCGCGCGGCTACAACCCGTGGGACTACTACTGGGCCGATGAGCGTCTCCGTGATGTGATCGACTGGATTGGCAGCGACTACTTCACCGGAACTGCGGCCGATTTTGCGCCGTTGCGCCAGAGCCTGCTCGACCACGGCGACCCCTACCTTTGCCTGGCGGATTTTGCCAGCTATCGCGACGCCCAGGCGCTTGCCGATGCCGCTTACCGAAATCCCGAGCGCTGGCAGCACATGGCCATCCTCAACACCGCGCGCATGGGCAAGTTCAGCAGTGACCGCACCATTCTTGAGTACGCGTCCAAGGTGTGGAAGGTCGCGCCAGTGGTCGTGCCCGCCTGACCGGCATGAAAAAAGCGCGACCGGAAACCCGGTCGCGCCTGGAAGACTCCGACGGTGCCTGCTCAGTATCGGCGCGGTTGCTGGGCGGGCGGCGCGTAGTAGGGCTGCTGGTAGGCCGGTTGGCCATACACTGGCTGCTGGTAGTTCTGGGCGTTGCGCTGATCCTGCGAGTTGCCGATGGCATTGCCACCGAGGGCGCCCAAGCCGGCGCCAATGGCGGCACCTTCCAGGCCGCGGCCGCTCTGATGGCCGACGATGCCACCGAGGGCAGCGCCGCCGAGTGCACCCATGACCGTGCCGGTCTGGGCGTTCGGGCCGGTGGCGCAGGAGGTGACCATGAGGGCGGCAAGGAGGGGGAGGATGAAGTGTTTCATAGGCGTGGGGTTGGTCGTGAACGACCCTCAAACTATTCACAAAACTTGAGTAAAGTCCCAGAAAAATCGCTTGGACCAGGTGCTTTTCTGGAACGTCAGGTTCGGTGGCGCCAAAAAGTCCAAATTCCATCTTGCACCCCTGCGGTTCCGTGTTACCACTTGAGGCTCCCCGTTTCGCGGGGAATACCCCCCTTGCCACCATGCGTGTCCGTACCTCTGTCAAACCTCTTTGCGAACTCTGCCGCGTCATCCGCCGCAAGGGTGTGGTTCGCATCGTCTGCAAGAACCCGCGTCACAAACAACGCCAGGGTTGATTCACTCCGCTTAAACCACTCCTGACCTATGGCACGTCTCCTCGGGGTTGAAATCCCCAACGAAAAGAAGATCGAATACTCCCTGCCGTACATTTACGGCATCGGTCTGCCCCTGAGCCGCCGCATCCTCGCGCTCGCCAACATCGACCCCAACCTGCGCGCCGGTGAACTGAGCGACGATCAGATCGCATTGATCACCCAGACAGTGCAGGGAATGAAGATCGTCATCGAGGGCGATCTTCGCCGTGAACAGCAGATGCACATGAAGCGCCTGCTCAGCATCAACTGCTACCGTGGCAATCGCCATCGTCGCGGTCTGCCCGTGCGCGGCCAGCGCACCCACACCAACGCCCGTACCCGCAAGGGGCCGCGCAAGACGGTTGGCGCCCAGAGCAAGCAGGCGCCCAAGAAGAAATAATCTCCACCTCCTTTCCCCATGGCAGACGACACCCCGAATCCCCAGGCCGCCCCCGAAGCTGCGGCCCCCGCCCCCGCTCCGGCCCCCGCGGCTCCGGCCGCGGCCGACAAGCCCGCCAGCGGTGACCGCGCCGTTTCCCAGAGCGTCTGGCTCGAAATCGGTGGCGGCGACCCGGCCGAAGGCCAGAAGATCATCAAGGCCAAGGGCTCCAAGAATGTCCATTCGGGCATTGTCCATGTCCGTTCGACCTTCAACAACACGATGGTGTCCGTGACCGACAAGGGCGGCAACCTCATCGGTTGGTCGACCGCCGGCAAGATGGGCTTCCGCGGCTCCCGCAAGGGCACAGCTTACGCTGCCCAAGTGGTCGCCCAGGACGCCTGCCGCCAAGCCATGGGCCACGGTCTGCGCGAAGTGGAAGTCCGCCTGCGCGGTCCTGGCTCCGGCCGCGAATCCGCCGTCCGTGCTGTCCAAGCCCTCGGCATCGAGGTCACCTGCATCAAGGACACCACCCCGATCCCCCACAACGGCTGCCGCCCGCCGAAAGCCCGTCGCGTTTAATTTTTTTCACACTCCCGTATGGCACGTTACACCGGTCCCCGCGAAAAGATCTCCCGCCGTTTCGGCGTGGCTCTCTTCGGTCCCTCCAAGGCGCTTGAGACGCGCAACTTCCCGCCAGGCCAGCACGGCGCGCGCAACACCCGCCGCAAGCAGTCCGAATATGGCATCGCCCTTGCGGAAAAGCAGAAGCTGCGTTTTCAGTATGGCGTTCTCGAAAAGCAGTTCCGCCGCTTCTTTGCCGAAGCCCAGCGCCGCAAGGGCGTGACCGGCGAAAATCTGCTGCAGATGCTTGAGCTCCGCCTCGACAATGTCGTCTACCGCATGGGCTTCGCCAATACCCGCTTCGCCTCGCGCCAGCTGGTCAGCCACCGCCACATCACGGTCAATGGCAAGGTCGTCAACATCGCCAGTTACCAGGTGCAGCCCGGCGACGTTGTTGCCGTCAAGGATTCGCCGCGCAGCCAGCAGCTTGTGGGACGTTTCCTTGAAATGACCCTCGGCACGCCGACCCAGGACTGGATGACCGTCGATCGCGACAAGATGTCCGGCGTCGTCAACCGCGCGCCGATCCGCGACGAAATCAATCCGATCGCCAACGAACAGCTGGTCGTCGAACTCTACTCGCGCTGATCCCTCCGGACCAGTCCGAGTTTTCCAAGGGACGCCTGCGGGCGTCCCTTTTTCGTTTCCCCAACGTATTGCCTGCGTCATGAATATCCCCAAACACCTCGAAATCGTTGGTGACCTGCTTGCCATCCGCTGGAGCGATGACAGCGAGGACTACCTGCCCGTCGAGCGCCTGCGCGCCGCCTCGCCCAGCGCGGAAAACACCGGCGAACGCGACCTGCTTGGCCGTCGCATTGGTGGCACCGATCAAAAAAACTTCCCGGGTGTCGGTCTGCGCGGATGGCGGGTCATTGGCGGCTACGCTTTGCAGTTCGACTTTACCGACGGTCACAACACGGGCCTCTATGCCTTTGACTACCTGAAGGCGGTCTGCCGCGCACAGACCGACGACGGTGGGGCTCGCTTGGGTCTGTGAGTGCCCCTGGCAAGATCCAGGCCTCGTGGCGCAGAGCATCTGTTTGCTGCCGTCCCCGCCTTTTGCCGCATGACTTCGCTGTCTGGCACAAAGTCGGTCGAGGGGGCGTGAGGAGTCGGAACTTGCGCAAAGCCGGTCAGAGAACTGTGCTGAGCCGACGGCGGCACCAGGAAGCGATGTTCCGCAAGTCGCTGCCGGTAAGGAACGCAAAATACGTCATGATCAGAACCAGGGTGAAGGGCGTGATCTCGGGTGCCGCGACAGCAATGAGGCTGTGCAGCAGCACGCCCAGCAACGCCCCCCAGAAGCGCGTTCTGGGAATAAAAAGCAGCACCGGGATCAGCAGTTCCACGAGCAGCGTCAGCCAGGTGCCGGCAGCCAGGATCATCGGATAACGTGCGGTCCAGGCACCAGGCCAGCGTGAGTAGTGCGAAAGGAAAAAGTAAGCCAAGAACTCGCCGTTTCGCCAATAGGGGTTGGGGTTGATGAGCTTGAGTAGAACGGTCTGAAAATACAGCGCAGCCACCTGGAGTCGCATGAGCATCAGGCCATAGCGCGGCACCAGGACAGATCGGCTCGGAAGCCGACTCAAAGATGCGGGAAGTGACCAGCTGAGGCCGAGCGGGCTAATGAGGACGATGAAGCCGAAGCTGCGCAGCAGAAAGTCCCAGCCTGTGCTGCCCAAACTGCAGCGCTCGACCAGCGAAAGATGCCAGAGCATGACCCAGGCGGCTGCCAGCCTCGGCAGCACACCTGCCGCCAGAGCCACCATGGCCAAGGCCGTGATCCCCAGCAAGACATCGACCTGGCCGGGGCTGTGAAACAGCTCAAAGAGCAGCACGCTGCCGAAATCGCTGTGTTCGGCGACTGCTGGAGCGGGGGTGGAACCGCCATCAGCCAGCAGGATGAGTCGCAGCGGCCAGATCTGGATCAGGTTCAGCAGTGACACCATTGCGAAGCCGATGCGAACCAGGGCATAGACACGTTCGTCCTCTCCAGTCAGAAACAGGCGGCTTAAAAGGACCGATGGCGAAACTCGTTTCATGGCAGAGGCGGCGGATGAGGAATCCCTTCCGGATGGGCCAGACTGTAACGGGTGAGCTTGCGCTGGTAGAGGCCGCCGTCTCGACCGACGTGAAAGAGATGGCGTGTGTAATCCTCGAGGGTCTCCAGACACCAGCTCTCGCCGGGGGCGAGCAGGAGGTTGGCTCGAAGCTGTGAATCGGCTTCCTGAAGCCAGGCCACCCGAACGGTGGGAGCCATGCTGGTGGGGAACATCCGGTCATACAAGCATTGGATGCGCGCCTTTTCCGGCTCCGGCCAGCTTTGAAAGCCTGGCAGCAGAGGGCCCAGCTCGCGTTCCGAGCCGGTGGCTTCCTGAATGACGATCCGGGTGCTGAAGCGGTGGTGGGATGGGATGCTTTCAAACATGTTCCAGCGCTGCTTGCTGCCGGTGATCCTTTCGTATGCATGGCTGATGCCGAAGGGCACGAAGTCAGGTCGCCAGGCCTCCGGCAAGATGCCGGCGACCAGTTTGACGGCGTGAACCGTGGCAATGACGAGGATGAGGCGGTTGCGCCAGCGGTTTCCGCCCGCCACCGGGAGGATGGAACTGGCGCTGGCGGTTGCTGGAGAAACTGACATCGGTTTCAACATAAGTTGGCATCAAGGGCGGGCGTCAAGCGTGCAGCGAGATTTCTCCAATGCGGTCCGAACAGGAGGGCAGGCAAGCGGCACAGCGACCTTTGCAAGGGGATCTGGGCTCCGCTGCCGGTCAGAGTGGCCATTCAACCTGCCGCGGCCTAGGGTGTGTGGCGCCTGGCCTTGCTGCGGCCGCCCTCCCAGAGGTCGTACTGCGGGTCGCGATGCTCCCGGAAAAAGGCCTGCAGGCGCGCTGCCAGTTCCTTCTTTACGGCTTTTGTGCCGGGCTGGCCAAACAGGTTGAAGCGCTCCTGCGGATCGTTGCGCATGTCGTAGAGCTCATGCGGCCCGTCAGGCTGGCGCTCGACATACTTCCAGGCGTCGGTGCGCACGGCGCGCGTGGTTTCCATCTCGTAGAAGACGGCGTTGTCGGCCAGCTCCAGCGGGTGTCCCGCCAGCAGCGGTGAGAGGTCTCGCCCGGGCAGTTTCAAGCCGTCGGCCGGCTGGCGGTCACCCAGACCAAGATGGTGTAGTACGGTGGGCAGGAAGTCGTAGTTGCTGACCAGCAGGTCGCTGCTGCGCCCGGCCGGGATGCGCGCCGGATGATGGAACAGCAAGGGGATCTGCATCATTAGGTCGTGCGCGCCGGTCGGCTGGAAGTGGTCGCCCATGCCCCACATGCCGTTTTGCCCGCCCATCCAGCCCTGGTCGGAGGCATAGACGATGAGGGTGTCCTCGAGCAGGCCGAGTCGCTTCAGGGTGGCGGTGATTTCACCGACTCCGTCGTCGACGCCACTGGTTTCCGCAGCGCAGCGCTCGATGGCGTTCTGCTGGTTGTGAAACTGCCTGTTGGCGTGCTGCCAGGGGTGCATGGCGTCGCGCGGGAAGCTCGGAAAGGGTTTGCCGCGGTAGAACTCCGCGTGGCGGTTGCGCGGCGGGTTCGACATCAGGCCGCCGAGGTTGTACGGGCCGTTGTAGGCAAGGAACAGGAAGAAGGGGCGCTCGCGGTTTTGCTCGATGAAGCGGATGCCCTCGCGCGTCCAAAGGTCGGTCGTGTAGCCGGCCTCGCGGCGCACGGCGCCGTTTTCAATGATGTCCTGGTCGTAGAATTCACGCGTGGAGCCGTCGGGCTTGGTGATCCAGAAATCGAACCCCTCCGAGGGCGTCAGATTGGCACCGAGATGCCACTTGCCGCTGAGGCCGCAGGCGTAGCCGGCGTCGCGCAGGATCTCGCCGAGCGACCGGAACTCTGCCAGTGTGTTGTACGCCTCCGGACCCATCATGAACTTGGGATCCAGGAAGGAGTGCACGCCGTGCTGGGACGGCATCAGGCCGGTGAGGAAGGTGGCCCGGGTGGGCGAGCAGACCGGGTTGCTGCTGAGCGCCCGGTTGAAGCGCAGGCCACCGGTCGCCAGTCGGTCGATGTGGGGCGTGCGGATGTCCCGGTTGCCGTAGCAGCCGAGTGTCCAGGCGCCCTGGTTGTCGGTGAGGATAAAGACCAGATTGGCGGGCTTGGCGACGGCGGCCGCTGCCAGCAGGCACAGGGCGGCGACAACGGACGGTGGGCGCATGCGAGACCAACGGTCCGCGGCCTTCGCATGTTGCCTGTGTCAGCCTCAAGAGGCGGCTTCGAAATCGCCGGGCAGGGCGCCTGCGGCGGTTTTCGGTCGTGGAAACAGCCGTTTCAGCAGCCGGCCGATATCCTCGCCAATCAGGTAGATCACCGGCACGAGGATGAGGGTGATGAAGGTGGCGAAGAGGATGCCGAACCCCAGCGACACCGCCATCGGGATGAGGAAGCGCGCCTGCAGGTCGGTCTCGAAGACCATGGGCATGATGCCGACGAAGGTGGTGACCGAGGTCAGCAGGATGGGGCGGAAGCGGCGCACGCCGGCCTTGAGCGCGGCATCGACGAGGCTGTGGCCGAGTTCGCGCTCGCGGTTGACGAATTCGACCATGACCAGGCTGTCGTTCACGACGATGCCGGCGAGGGCGACGATGCCGCACATGGACATGATGCTCAGGTTCAGGCCGAGCAGCACGTGGCCGGCGACGGCGCCGACCAGGCCGAAGGGGATGACGCTCATGACGATGAGCGGCTGGAAGTAGGAGGCGAGCGGGATGGCGAGCAGGACGTAGATGCCGAGCAGGGCCAGCAGCGCCTTGTTGCCGATCTCCGTGACCGACTGGCGCTGGTCCTTCTGCTCGCCCTGGAAGCTCCATGCTACGCCGGGGAAGCGTTCGCGCAGGCCCGGCAGCACCTCGGCGGTGAGGCCTGCAACCACCTCGTTGGCGTTGGCGCCGGGAATGGCCTTGTCAATGTCGGCCGTGACCGTGATGGCGCGCCGGCGGTCGGCGCGCTGGATCGAGGAGGCGCTGCGGCCGGTGCGCACCTCGGCGACCTCGCGGAAGGGCGCCTCCGTGCCGTCGCGCGTGCGGATCTTCATCTCGGTGAGGTTCTGCAGCGAGCGCCGCTCCGGCTCCGGGTAGCGGATCATCACCTTGACCTCGTCGCGCCCGCGCTGCAGGCGCTGGGCTTCCTCGCCGTAAAAGGCCTGGCGAACCTGCAGGGAGACATCCGCAAGCCGCAGACCGAGCAATTCGCCGGCCGGCTTGATGCCGAGCTTCAGCTCGCGCTGGCCGGGCGTGTTGTTGTCGGCGATGTCAATGACGCCCTGGTAACCGGCGAGCGCGTTCTTGACCACCGCCGCCGCGGCCTCCAGTTCGCTGATGTCATTGCCGGTGAGTTCAAGATCAATCGCGTTGCCGCCGCCGGCGCCCTGGGTCTGGAAGGTCAACTCGAGCGCGCCCGGCACCGGGCCGGTCAGTTCACGCCAGCGCGAGGCGATCTCGATGCCGCTCATGGCGCGTTCGGCCCCGTCGATGAGCTCGATCGTCACCTCGCCGAGGTGGTCGCCTTTGGGCGCGCCGGCCAGGGCCTCGAAGCCGTTGAGGAAGGGCTGCACGCCGGCGCTGGCCAGGGTGTTGCGGATCACCGACCCGCCGTGCTTCTCCCGATACTCGCGGTCGAGCTGCTGCGCCGCCCGCTCGATGCGGTGCACGGCCTCGCGCGTGGTTTCAAAGGCGACGCCATCGGCCAGGCGCAGGCGGGCGATGACGACATCGGCTTCGACATCGGGGAAGAAGTTGAACTTGATCCAGCCGGTGGCGACGTAGCCGCCGGCGATGACGAGCAGGGACAGGAAGGCGCAGGCGGTGACATAGCGCCAGCGGATGACGGTGTCGAGCAGTGGTCGGTACAGGTTGGCGAGGAAGCTCTTGAGCAGGCGGTCCACGCCGCCAAGCAGGCGGTCGGAGAGCGTGACGCGGTTGGGGTCGCGCCGGCGCAGCAGGGCCAGGTGGGCGGGCAGCACGAACTTTGACTGCAGCAGCGACCAGGCGAGGGTGGGTATGACGACGAGCGGGATGTTGGGCCAGATCTTGCCGCTGACGCCGCTCAACCCGAGCATGGGCGTGAAGGCCATCATGGTGGTCAGCACGCCGAAGATGACGACGACGCCCACCTCGTGGGTGCCGGCCGGGGCGGCGACCTTCGGGTCCTCGCCGTTCGAGATGCGCTCGTAGACGTTTTCACCCACCACGATGGCGTCGTCGACGACGATGCCGAGCACGAGGATGAAGGCGAAAAGGGAGATCATGTTGATCGACACGCCCAGCCAGGGCATCATCATGATGGCGCCGAGGAAGGAGGCGGGAATGCCGAGGGCGACGAGGAAGGCGAGCAGGGGGCGCAGGAAGAGCGACAGGACGACGAGCACCAGGATGAAGCCGAAGATGGCGTTGCGGCTGAGCAGTTCGAGGCGGCCGGCGAGGTACTTGGAGTCATCCTTCCAGATCTCGAAGCGCACGCCCTCGGGAAACAGTCGCGGCGCCTCCTCGGCGATGTAGCGTTTCACCGCCGCCGCCACCTTGAGCGTGTCCTCGTTGCCGGTGCGGAAGACGCGCAGCAGCATGCAGGGCTTGCCATTGAAGCGCGATTCGAGGTCGATTTCCTCGAAGCCGTCGATGACCGTGGCGACCTCGCCGAGCCGGACGCGGCTGCCGTCAGGGCGGGTAACGACGGTGATGGCCTCGAACTCCGCCGGCCGGTAGCGGCGCGCCTCGGTGCGCACCAGCACCTCGCCCGCCCCGGTGCGCACGGAGCCGGCCGGCAGGTCGAGCGAACTGGCGCGCACCGCCGCCGCCACCTGGTCGAAGGTCAGGCCGTAGGCGCGCAGGGTCGCCTCGGAGACCTCGATGCCGATCTCGTAGGGACGGTTGTTGGACAGGGTCACCTTGGTGATCTCGGGCAGGCCCTGCAGTTCGTCGCGCAGGCGGTTCGACATCTCCAGCAGGCTGGGCTCATCGGCATCGGCGAAGATGGCGACACTGATCACCTCGGCATTGAGCACGAGCTCCTCGAGCGTCGGCGTCTCCGCCTCCTCGGGGAAGTTGGTGATGGCATCGACGCGCGTCTTGACATCGTCCATGACGTCGCGCACGCGGTAGCCGCTCTTCACCTCGATGGCCACCGTGCCCATGCCCTGCGAGGAGGTCGACTTGATGCGGTCGACGCCGTCGACGTCCTCGACCGCCTCCTCCACCGGCACGCAGACGCCGCGCTCCACCTCCTCGGGGGTGGCGTTGGGGTAGGGGATGCGCACGAGCACGACGTCCACCGAGGTCTCGGGAAAAATTTCCTTCTTCAGGTCGCCCCAGGTCGCCAGTCCCATGATCATCACCGCCACCATCAGGAAGTTGGCGGCGACGTGGTTTTTCGAGAACCAGTAGATGGCTTTTTCCATGGTGGGACTGCCGGTCAGGGGGCGGGGGTGGCGGACGACTGGACGACACGCACCTGCATGCCGTTGACCGGGGCGGGCAGACTGGTCAGGCAGACGCGTTCACCGGCCTTCAGGCCCTCGTCGATGAAGACGCTGTCGCGACCGCCACGCAGCACGCGCACCTCGCGCACGGTGATGCGGTCTTCCGCATCGACCACGAGCAGGCGGCTGGCGTCGAGCAGGGCGCGACGCGGGATTTCGAAGACACCCTTGAGCGTGCGCCCGGTCACCTCGGCGCGCAGGAACAGACCGGGCTTGAGGAAAGCGTTGCGAGGTTCGTCGTCCTCGGCGATTTCGGCGACCAGATGCACGGAGCGGCTGGCGCGCTCCACTTCGCCCTCGGTGCGCACGAGGCGTCCCTGCCAGTGGTAGTCCCGGCCGCCGATGACCGCGCTCAATGCCACCTGCGGATCACTGCCGGCATCGAGAAAGGCATAGTCGTCGAGCGACACCGGCAGTCGGATTTCGTAGCGGCCAGTGGAATCGAAATCGGCCACCCTCGCACTGGCGGTGAGGAAGGAGCCGACCTCGGTGTGGGGGGCATTCACACGACCGGCAAAGGGCGCGCGGATGCGCGTGCGCTCCAGGTCGCGGCGGGCGCGTTCCAGGCTGTCCTCGGCGGCGCGCACACGTGACTCCGCGCTCAGCAGTTGCGGCTTGCGCGCGGCGAGGTCGGTGGGTGGCTGCCCGGGCGCCAGCTTGTTCCAGTCGCGCACGGCCTGCTCGGCCCGCGCCTGCTCCTGAACGAGCGCCGCCCTCGCCTCGGCGACGGCGGACTCGGCCTGGACGATGGCGCTGCGGTAGTCGCTGCCCTCAAGCTCAACCAGGATCTCGCCCTCGGCAAAGCGTTCACCGGTTTTGAAGCGCGGGGACACCTTGGCGACCCGTCCGGCCACCTCGGCGGCCAGCACGGTCGAGCGCATGGCCTGCACCAATCCCTGCGAGGGCAGGCTCAGGGGCACGTCGGCCGGTTGCACGGTCATCACCTCGACCCCGGGGAGCAGGCGCTCGCGCTCGATTTTCTGCGCCTCGGGCTTGAACTTCACCATCAGCCCGACGAGTGCGCCGGCCGCGGCAAGAATGCCAAGGCCGACAAAGAGGGTGATCACAGTTCTCATGGCGGGTGCGGGACGTCAGGTGGCAGGCGCGGCTGGCGGCTTCGCCTGGAAGTCGCCGCCCAGGGCCAGATGCAGGTCGATGCGGTTATCCAGGCGCAGTCGCTGGACGGTCAGTTGCTGGGCGCGTGTCTGCAGCAGGCGGGTCTGCGCGGCGAGCACCGTCAGCAGGTCGCCGAGGCCGCGGGCATAATCGGCGCGCGCGGCCTGGTCGGCTTCGCTGGCGAGGCGCACCGCCTCCTGCAGCGACTGCGCGCGCGCGGCCAGGTGGCGCTCGTTGGCGAGGGCGGTTTCCACCTCGCTGAAGGCGGTGAGCACGGTCTGTTGCAGGTCGGCCAGCGCCTCCTTTTCATCGGCTCCTCGGATGGCTGTTTCGGCGCGAATGCGCCCGCCGGCGAAAACCGGTTGGATGACGTTGGCGGCGATCTGCCAGACACCGAAGTCGCTGTTGAGCAGGTCGTTCAACTCGCCGGTGGCGGTGCCGGCGCTGCTGGTCAGGCTGAGGCGCGGGAAGACGGCGCGGCGGGCTTCACTCAGGCTCTTGCCGCTGGCGGCAAAGCGGCGTTCGGCGGCGAGCACGTCGGGCCGGCGCAGCAGCAGTTCCGAGGGCAGGCCTGCCGGTGGCATGGCCCCGGGGTCGGGCAGGCGGGCCTCGCTGGCAATCCGCCCCGAGGGATAGCGCCCCAGCAGCAGTTCGAGCCGGCGTTGCGCGGCTTCGAACTGCTGGTCGCGCTCGGCGGCCGCGGCGCGTGCGCTGGCGACATCGGTTTCCGCCAGACGCAACTGCGCGGCGGCGCCCTGCAGGTCATCGCCTGCCTGGAAGCGCTCGCGCACGGCCTTGGCGGTCTCTTCGTGCGCGGTCAGGGTTTCACGGGCGAGGCTCTGCTGGTTGCGGGCCTCGGCCAAGGCAAACCAGGCGCGCGCGACGCTGGCGGTCAGCGCGGTGCGGGCGGCGCGGGCATCGGCCTCGGCGGCCTCGCTGCGGGCGTAGGCGGCGGATTTGCCGGCGCGGATTCGCCCCCAGACATCGGCTTCCCAGTTGATCACCAGCGAAAGGTCGAAATTGCTGAAAACATTGCTCGGCACCGTGCCGGGCGGGCCGATGGGGATGCCGACAAAGTTGCGCTTGGTGCGGGCGGGATCGAACTGCAGGTCGGCGGTCGGATTGCCGGCGACGCCGGCAAGGCGGGTCTGGCCGCGCGTGCGCTCGACACGGGCCGCCGCGGCTCGCAGGTCGCGGTTGTTTTCCTGTGCCTCGGCGACGAGCGCCTCCAGGCGCGGATCGCGGAAACGCCGCAGCCAGTTCTCGTCGACCCCGGCCCGTGCCTCCGGTCTCGCCGCCCAGGTGCCGGGCACGTCGAGATCGAGTTCGTCGAGGCGCGAGTCCGGCGACAGACTGCCGCAGGCACTCAGCAGCAGGGCCAGGCCAAGTGCCGCGAGCGTGCGGGCAGCGTCCTTGAGACGCGGCCGTGTCGGCGTGGCGGGCGCTTCCAGGGCGCCGGTGCAGTGGTCAAGCAGGCGGCTGAGCAGGGTCTCCGTGTCGGGCGGATTGGCCTTTTCCCCGGCGAAGTGGGTGGCGATGTCGGCATGGGCCAGGGTGCTGATGAGCGAGCCGGCCATGAAGTTGAGGCGCCAGCAGGCCTCGGCATGACTGAGAGCTGGGTTGGCGCGGCGCAGGGCGTCGGCGAAGCGCTTCACCATGCCTTCAAAATGCGGCAGGGCCGCTGCAGGAATGATCTGGGTGCGGCCGAGCAGGCAACGCCCCATGAGCTTGAAAAAGAGCTGCTCGGAAAGCGGCGACTCGCGCACGAGGCGCATCACCGGCCGCAGAAAAGCCTCGGCCACCGCCGCGGCATGGGCCGGTTGCGGATGCACCGCCGCCTCGGCCGCGTCGAGCTGCGCCAGGCGCTCGTCGTTCACCGGCCGCATGAGGCGGGCAACGACCTCCTCGACCAGGGCCTCCTTGGAACCGAAGTGATAGTTCACCGCCGCCAGGTTGACGCCGGCGGCGCGGGTCAGGTCGCGCAGCGAGACCGACTCAAAACCGCGCAGCGCGAACAGCTCGGCTGCCTTGAGCAGGAGTCGTTCGCGGGTGCTGGCTTCGTCGGGGAAGGGAAGCGCCATGAGTGGTTGGGAGAGTGGAGCCGCAGCGCGGCCTGTCAAACGAACGTTTGAACCAGTTGCCCGGATGCGCGGATTGGTGGGCCCGCAAGAGAACGCCGGTGACAGGCGCGCCGGCCGCGTCATCTTGGGTGCGTGACCCCTTTCTTCGAACGCTTGCTCCTCCACGAGGACGGTGCCGCCCCCGGTCCCTGGAACATGGCTCTTGACCAGGCCTGGCTGGAGTTGGCCGGCCGGCCGGTGCTGCGCGTCTATGGCTGGACCGAGCCGACCGTCACCCTTGGCTACGCCCAAAGCCTCGCCAAGCTGCGCGACTCCCTGCCAGCCTGGCCGGTCGTGCGCCGCTGGACGGGCGGCGGTGTCGTGCTGCACCAAGGCGATTTCACGTACTCCGTCATCGTGCCGGCCACTGATCGCTGGTCGCAGACCTCGGCGCTGGAAAGTTACCGCAGTCTGCATGGCAGTCTCGCCGAATCCCTCTGCGACCAGGGCCTGTCCGGCTGCCGGCTGGCTCTGCCCGAGGATGTCATCGAGGCGCCGTTCTGCTTCGTCGCCCCGGCCGTGCACGATGTCATCCGCGGCCCGCTCAAGGTCGCCGGCGCCGGCCAGCGCCGCGGCCGTCTCGGCCTGCTCCATCAGGGCAGCGTCCAGCAGGTGGTGCTGCCGCCCGGCTTCTGGCGCGCCTGGGCGGAGCGGTTGGCGCACGAGGTCGAGATCGTGACCGAGGTCCCGCCCGAGGTGCGCGCGCGCGCCGAGCAGTTGCGGGCCGATCGCTACGCTCTGCCCGAGTGGCTGGAGGAACGCGACGACCGACTTTCCCCGCGATGACCCGCATCTTCGTCTACGGCACCCTCAAGCGCGGCGGCAGCAACCACGCCTGGTTGCGTGACCAGACGTTCATTGCCGAAGCCCGCACGCAGCCGCAGTTCCGGTTGTTCGACCTCGGCGGTTATCCCGGCCTCGTCGCCGATCCGCAAGACGGGTTGGCGGTCGAAGGCGAGATCTGGGAGGTGGACGATGCGTCCCTGGCGCGGCTCGATGTGCTGGAAGACGTCGAAGGAGGCGAATATGCGCGCCTGCCATTGCCTCTGCAGGCACCTTTTGATTCGGCATTGGTCGAGGGCTATGTCTACTTGTGGAGCGTCGCCGGCCGCCCCGACCTCGGCGTGCGCTGGTGATCGCGGGCAAGATGCCGGGAGCGGGCGCGTTATCAGGCCGCTTCATGAAATCGCTGCTGCTCTCCCTCGCCCTCGCCACCGGTCTGCAGGCCGCCGCGCCGCCGAACTTCGTCTTCATCTTCTGCGACGACCTCACTGTCCAGGCCATCAGCGCTTACGGCCACAAGCTCAAGTTGCTGGAGACGCCGCACATGGATCGCGTCGCCAAGCAGGGCATGCTCTTCGAGCGCTGCCTCGTGCCAAACTCGATCTGCGGCCCCAGCCGCGCCGTCATCCAGACCGGCAAGTACAGCCATCGCAACGGCTTTTACCACAACGGCAGCCGCTTTGACAGCTCGCAGCCGACCATGCCGAAGATGCTGCAGAAGGCCGGCTATCAAACCGCCGTCATCGGCAAGTGGCACCTCGTCAGCGATCCGGTTGGCTTCGACCACTGGCACATCCTGCCCGGACAGGGGCTCTATTACAACCCTCCGATGATCCGCGACGGCCAGCAGGTCAAGCACGAGGGATACACCACCGACCTGATCGGCGATTTCTCCGTCGAGTGGCTGAAAAACCGCGACAAGACCAAGCCCTTCCTGCTCATGAGCCAGCACAAGGCCCCGCACCGCGAGTGGGCGCCGGCCCTGCGCCACCTCGGCTGGCACGGCGACCGCGTTTTCCCCGAGCCGGAAACCCTCTTCGATGACTATACCGGCCGCGGTCGCGCGGAGAAGGAGCAGGACATGACCCTGGAGAAAACCTTCACGCAGCTGGATGCCAAGCTCACCCCGCCGCCCAACCTGACGGCTGCCCAGATCAAGGTCTGGAACGCCTACTACGAGCCGCTCAACGAAAAGATGCGCCAGGCCAGCCTGAGCGGACAGGACATTGTTCGCTGGCGATACCAGCGCTACATGCACGATTACCTCGCCACCGTGAAGGCGGTCGATGAAAACGTCGGCAAACTGCTCGACGCCCTCGAGGCCGAAGGCGTCGCCGACAACACCCTCGTCGTGCTCTCCTCCGACCAGGGCTTCTACCTCGGCGAGCACGGCTGGTTCGACAAACGCTGGATCTACGAGGAATCGCTGACCACCCCGTTCTTCGCCCGCTGGCCCGGCAAGATCCAGCCCGGCAGTCGTTCCTCGGCCATGGTGTCGCTCCTCGATGTGCCCGAGACCTTCTTGGAAGCCGCCGGCCTGCCCGTGCCGGCCGACATGCAGGGCCGCAGCCTGCTGCCGCTCTTCGCCGGCCAGACGCCGGCCGACTGGCGCAAGAGCTTCTACTATCACTACTACGAGTTCCCCGGCCCGCACAGCGTGCGCAAGCACTACGGCGTCGTCACCGACCGCTACAAGCTCTTCCACTTCTACGAGCCGGAGGTCAACTACTGGACCCTCATTGACCGTCAGTCGGATCCGAACGAAATGCGCAACGTCTATGACGACCCGGCCCATGCCGCCGCGCGTGCCGAGCTGTACACCGAGCTGACCCGTTTGCGCAGCGAACTGCAGGTGCCCGAGCAGGACCCGCCCGAATCCTACCTGCGCCCCGGCGCCGGCAAAGGCAAGAAGGCCGGCGGCAAAAAGGCCCAGGCCGGCAAGGCCGCGAAGTGACCGTCATGCTGCGCTGCCTCGCCCTCTGCCTGCTCGCCGCGCTTGCCCCCGCCGCGGCAGCGCCGAACGTCCTGCTCATCCTCGCCGACGACCTCGGCTGGGCCGATCTCGGCTGCTACGGCAACACCTACAACGAGACCCCGCACCTCGACCGCCTCGCCCGCCAGGGCCTGCGCTTCACGCAGTTTTATGCCGGGCCGGTCTGCTCGCCCACCCGCGCCAACCTGCAGAGCGGGCGCGACCAGGCCCGCTACGGCATCACCCAGCACATCCCCGGCCACCGCCGGCCCTGGGCGAAACTGACCGATCCGACCGTGCCGCTGCAACTGCCGCTTGAGGTCGAGACCTTCGCCGAACGCCTCGCCGCGGTCGGCTATCGCACCGGCTACTTCGGCAAGTGGCACCTCGGCGGCGCCGGCTTTGGCCCCGAAGATCAGGGCTGGCAGACGGCCGAGGAAACCAAGGGCAACGTCCAGAAGCAGGGCGGGGCGGAAGTCCGCACCGCCGCCCATCTCACCGACAAGGCCATCGCCTTCCTCGAGGCCGGGCGCGACCGACCCTTCCTGCTGCAGGTGTCGCACAACGCCGTGCACATCCCGCTCAGCACCACACCCGAGCGCCTCGCCCACTTCCGCGCCAAGCCCGCCATGCCCGGCTACCCCAGCCGACCCGAGTACGCCGGCCTGCTCGCCGAGCTCGACGACAGTGTCGGTCGCCTGCTCGCCACCCTTGACCGCCTTGGCCTCGCCGATACCACGCTGGTCTTCTTCGTCTCCGACAACGGCGGCCTCGAGCACGAGCAGAGCGGCACCGTCGTCACCTCCAACCGGCCGTTGCGCGGCGAAAAGGGCAGCCTCTACGAAGGCGGCATCCGCGTCCCGGCCCTCGCCCGCTGGCCTGGTCGCCTGCCGGCCGGCACCGTCTGCACCACCCCCGCCATCACCACCGACCTGCATGCCACCTTTGCCGAGTTGGCGGGCGTCAAGGTGCCCGAGGGCGCTCTCGATGGCGTCAGCCTGCAGCCAGTGTGGGAGGATCCCCGCGCCGCGCTGCCGCGCGAGGCCCTCTTCTGGCACCTGCCGCACTACCACCACAGCACCCCCGCCAGTGCCGTGCGCCGGGGCGACTGGAAGCTGCTCGAGTTCTTCGAGGACGACCGCGTCGAGCTCTATCACCTCGCCGACGATCCCGCCGAGGCGAAGAACCTCGCTGCCGCCGAGCCCGACCGCGCCCGCGAACTGCGCCAGGCTCTGCACGACTGGCGCGCCCGTGTCGGCGCCCGCCTGCCCGTGTTCAACCCGCAGCACGATCCCGCCCGCGCCGGCGAACTCGGCAAGCCAGGCCACGCCCGCTGAGGCTTGACGGCCCCCCGCCGCCGACGGCATCCTGCGGCGTCATGACCTACTACCTCGTCAAACTCTTCCTCAGCGCCGGCGTCATCGTCGCCGTCACCGAGGTCGCCA
>JBIJBO010000069.1:0-16787 GCA_044345215.1 Prosthecobacter sp.
TCGTTTTCAGCATGCTGTCCAACTCTCTCCCATGCCCCGCACGCTCGTTCTCACCGGTTCCCTCGCGCCCCAGGCGCTGGAGCGACGGCTGGCCGAGGTGGCCGACGGGGCGGTGGTGCTGGAGTATGACACCCTGCTGGATCGCGGACAGTATCCAGGCGTCGCGGCCTGGCTGAGCACCCGTGACATTTTCGGTCGTGACGCCGCCATGCCCCTGCTGGCGGGCATGACCGAGGCCATGGATCCCTACCTGCGGCCGCGGCCGGAACTGGGCGACCGTCCCGGCGATGCCGACCTGCGCAAGGCGGCGCTCGGCGGCGAGTTTCAGGACCGGATGTCGATGCGGCTGTTCAACCTGGCCCTGCGCGACCACCTCTGGGGGCGTTTTGAGTTCGATCGAATCGTGGTCTGTGCCGGCAGCGGGGTCAGCTTCGGTTTTTGGCGGGAGGTGGCGGCGGAAAAGGGACTGGCGGTCGAGTGTCTCGCGCCGGAGTGGCGGTCGCGCAGCCTGCGTCGGCGGTTCCAGCGCTGGCTCTGCCGCTGGCGCCGCGCGCCGGCGGCGGTGACCGCTGAAACGGTCGCACGTCCGGCAGCCCAGGTCGAGGCGCCCCTGGTGCTGTGCGCCAGTGGGCGCGTCGCGCGGTTGCTGGCCCGCGAACCGACCGCCGCGTGCTTCCGTCTGCAGACCGTGGCGGCGGCCGAACTCGGTGAGCCTGCGGCCGACATGCTGGCGGCGGATACCGCGCACTGGGCCGAATGGTGGCGGCGCTGGCAGACCGAAGTGCTCGACACGGATCCGGCCGTGAGCGGTTGCCGTGACATCCATCAGGCGATGGGGGAGTCTTACACCCCGCGGGTGTATCCGCGCTGGTCGGCGCTCGTTGCCAAAGCGATGGCGCGGTTGCGCGAGTTGCAGCCGGCCCTGGTGCTGGCCGACACCCAGATCGGTGCCGAGGATGGGGTGTGGTCGCTGGCGGCGGCGCGCCTGGGCATCCCGGTGGCCTCCTACACCTACGACTTCCTGCTCAAGCCGCGCACCATGTTCACGCCCGATTTTGCCCTGGTCGACGGCCAGCGCGGCATCCCGATGATGACCGCCGCCGGCTATCCGGCGGAGCGCATCCTCGAGGTGCGCGGGCATCGGCGGTCAAGCCTGCCCCCGCGTACGCCAGAGCAGGTGGAGTCCGCGTTCAATCGTCGCCGGCCGCAGGTGTTGTATGCCGACACGATGACGGTCATCACCGACCCACAGGCTTGCCTGCACCAGTATCGCCTTATCGTCGAGACTGCGCGGCGGCTGCCGGAGTTCGACTTCATCATCAAGTTCCATCCGCTGCGCGCGCCCAAGAGCGAGGAGCGCGGCTTCATCGGCATGGACGAAAGCGAGGTGCAGTCGAAGAGCCGCTTTCTGCGCTCGCTGGGTCCGCCTGCCAATGTGCGTCTGGCACCGCCCGAGCAACCGATGGAAGAGGTCATGCAATCGGCGGCAGTGCTGCTCAACACGATCTCGGTTTCCGGTCATGAGGCCTTTCATCTGGGGTTGCCTGTCGTTTTCCTGGTGCGTCATCCCGCGGACTTCTTCCTGTTTCCCGAACTTGATCAGCGCCTGCAGCCGCCCTGTGGTGAAAACGCCGAGGAATTGGTGCAGGCCCTGACCCGGCTGTTCGGTGACCGCGCCCACCGGCAGGCCGTGGTGGCGGCGCAGCACCGCTACCAGAAGGAGTTTTTCTGGAGCTCGGAACGCACCCTGACCGAGGCGGTCAACTTTCTGCTGAAACGAGCTTGGGAGGTGCCTTCATGAGCGGGGTCAATCTGGAGGGCCCCTGCGCGTTGATCAGCGACAAGCAGCTGGGCGATGTTACCTTGCTCGAGCCGGTGACACGCCTGCTGGCCGCGCGCTCCGGTCGCCCCTGCGCCCTGCACGTCAAGGAGGCCTTCCGACCGTTGGTCAGCCTCATGGAGCAGGCGGTGTGGGGCCCGGATCAGCACGAGCGGGCGGTGCTTTCCTGGACAACGAGCTGGAGCACGCGTGCGGTCTGGAGCGCGCGAAGGGTGTCGGCGCGCCGGCGCTGTCTGCTGGTCAATCAGCCGAGGCACGTGCGCTGGTGGTATCGCCTGCTGTTTCGCGAGGTGCGCATCGAGCCGATCGGCCGCGAGTACTGGGCGCAGTACTTCTGGCGCGCGCTGGGTGGCGAGCCTGAAGCCTTCACCCCGCCGCGTTTGGCGCAGCCGCCTGCCGATTGGCGACATCCGGAGCTGCCGGAGGGGCTCTTCCTGCTGGCCAATCCGACGGCGGCCTGGCCCTCCAAGTACTGGACGCCGCAGGCCTGGGCCGAGGTCATGGCTTCGGCCGGTGACGGCCTGCCCTGGGTGATGACCGGCGGTGGCTCACCCGAGGAACGGCGGCATTGTGCCGAGATCGCCAAGTTGGCGCCGGCGGGCTTGATCGATCTGTCGGGGCGGACCAGCCTGCCGCAGTACCTCCACGCGCTCAGCCGCGCCCGGCTGGTGACCGCGGTCGACGGTTCAGCGGCGCATCTGGCCCAGGCGTTTGGGGTTTCGGCGCTGACGATTTTTGGGCCGGTGTATCCGCCGAAGTGGCACTGGCCGACACCGCGCCACCGCGCGCTGAGCGCCTTTGATTTTTCCGCGGAACGTTTGCCCTCGGCTTCCGCCGTGCCGGCCCGGGCCGCGCTGGCGGAGATCGCCAGCCTGCTGGCGGAACCGGCCTGAAGGTTTTTTTACCAGGCGGTCCAGCCGCCATCGACGACCAGGTTGTGGCCGGTGACATAGGCCGAGAGATCGCTGGCCAGGAAGGCCGCGGCGCCCTTGAAATCTTCCTCGCGGCCCATGCGGCGCAGGGGGGTGCGCCGGGTGTAGCGCTCGACAAAGGTTTCCTTCTGGCCGCGCCAGATGCCTCCCGGCGTCAGGGCATTCACGCGAATGCGCGGGGCGAGCAGGGCGGCGTAGTGGCGGGTGAGCTGGTTCAGGGCGCCCTTGACCGCGCCGTAGGCGGCCGGGGTCTGCATGGGCGTGCCGTCGTACAGGGAGGGGTCGGGAGCGACCAGGCCATAGATCGAGGACACGAAGATGATCGAGCCCTGACCGGAGGCCTCGAGGTGTGGGCGCGCCTCCTGGATGAGGGTGAAGGCGGGATCGAGGCCGACGCGCAGGGCCATGTGCCAGGCTTCCAGGCTCTGCTCGGCAAAGGGCACGGCCCAGCCGCGCACGCTGTCGGTGCCGACCAGTGAGGCGGCATGAATGAGGATGTCGAGGCCGCCGAGTTCGGAGGCGGCGGTGCGCACGGCGGCGCGGGCGGCGTCAGCGTTGGTCAGGTCGGCGGCAAGGGGCAGGGCGCGGGCGCCGGCGGCCTCGAGTTCGCGGGCGGCGTCGGTGGCGCGGGTGGCGTCGAGGTCGAGCAGGGCGACCGCGGCGCCCTGCTCGGCGAGGGCGGCGGCCATGGCGCGACCGAGGTGACCGGCACCGCCGGTGATGAGGGCGGCGCGGCCCTTCAGGCTGGAAAGTTCGGCGAGTGTTTTCATGCGCGGGAGGTTTCGAGCTTGCGGCGCATCAGCAGTTCCACCACCTCCCAGTCCATCTCGCTGTCGATGTCCCAGGAGCGTTCCTCGGGCATGACATGGAGGGCGGTTCCGGGCAGGAAGAGCCCGTCCTCGGCGGCGAGCACGTCGCGGCGCCAAACGTAGATCGAGGCGTTCATGTCGTAGCAGGGCGGCGCGTCCTGGCGTCGCAGCACGCCGCCGGGCCGTTCCTTGGCGGTGCGCAGTTGGCCGTCGCTGCCGCGCTCGATGAGGTTGAAGTAGGGCGAGCGCCTCGAGGGCATGGCGGTGAGCACGTTGGGCACGCCGTCCGTGAGCAGGGCGACCGCGTCGCGGATGTCCTGGGGGTCGCGCAGGGGCGAGGTGACGTCGAGATCGACGGCGATGTCGCAGGTTCGGCCCAGGCGTTTTTCCATCTCAAGCACGGCGTGGCGGATGGCGGGGACCTTGCCGGCGGTGTCGCTGGCAAGGTCCGCCGGGCGCAGCAGCGTGGAGACGCCCGGAATTTTTGCGGCGCAGGCAAGGATGGCCTCGTCGTCGCTGCTGGCGACCACCGCGTCGAAGAGGCCGCTGGCGACCGCCTGGCGCAGGGTGTGCTGGATGAGCGGCTGGCCGAGCATGGGTCGGGTGTTTTTGCCTGGCACGCCTTTGGAGCCGCCGCGCGCACAGACCGTGCAGATGAGATGGTTCATGAAGGAGGAGAGGAGCGAATCCAGGCGGCCTGGCGCAGGGAGGCTTCGGCGGCCGCGATCATGTGCAGCACGGCGAGGCCCTCGTCAAAGGTGCAGAGCACGCCGGCGTCGTTTCGCAGCCAGGCACGGTCCTGATCACGGTAGGTGGCGTTGCGTTCCGGGCTCCAGCTTTCCAGGACGCTGCCGTCGCGCAACAGGCGGCTGCCGAGCATGTCGGCCTCCCAGGTGTGGCGGCGTGTGTGCACGAGGATCGAGCGGCGCGGAGCGCGGTCGAGGTAGTTGATCTCGACACCGACCTTGGGGCAGCGATCGGCCTGCCACCAGAGGCCGACCGTGTCCTCGGTTTCGATCTCGAGGCCGCTGAAATGGCCACCGTGGGCGACCAGACGCTGCCAGGGGCCGAAGAGCCAGAGACCAAGGTCGAGTTCGTGGCTGAGGTCACGCAGCACGCCGCCGCCCTGGCCGGCCGAGGCGGAGTAGGAGGTGCGGTAATCGCGGCCGGGGCGCCAGTCGGGCAGATGCTGGCCGGCGTAGAGCTGGGCGCTGACCGGTTGTTCGTCGCGCAGCGCCGCGCGCAGGGCGAGCACGGCCGGGTGGAAGCGCAGGTTGTAGCCGAGGGAGATGCGTTGGGCCAGATCGCCTGGCAGCGCTGCGGGCACGTGGCTGCACAGGGGTTTCTCGACCAGCACCCGCGCCTCCGGCGCAAGCTCGGCGAGGCGCTGCAGGGTGGCCTCGTGATCGGCGGTCGGGTTGGCGACGACGATGAACTGCGGCCGGTGCTCGCGCAGTGCGGCATCCAGATCCTCGTAGCAGGGCAGGTCGGGCTGGGCGTGGCGGGTGCAGGCGGCGACCGTGCAACCCAGGTCGGTGAGCAGGGCCTGGTGGCGGCGGCCGATGGAGCCGAGGCCGATGATCAGGGCGCGCGGCTGGCTCATGCGAGGCCCTCCTCAAAGATCGGCGTGGTCAGGCCACCCGGGTTCGGTTTGATGATCAGGTGACGGTCCTGGCCGAAGACGATGGAGTGCGGCGGGATGACCGTGTCCTTGACGTAGCTGTTGGCGGCGAGGATAACGTGGTCGCCGAGCACCGAGGCACCGACGACCTTCGAATTCGACAGCAGCGACACGTGGCGACCGATCACCGGGTAGCCGCCCTTGTTGCCACCGACGGTGACCCCTTGGGCGAAGAAAAAGCCATCGCCAATGCGGGCGCGGCCGATGACGGCGCCGAGCGGATGCTCGAGGCAGAACACCTCGGGCAGTTCGACTTGATGGAAGAGGTCGACGCCGTTGAGGGCGCGATTGAGGTAGTAAACGCGGTCGGCCAGGCTGTCCGCGCCGGCGAGGGCCAGAGCGCGGCTCAGGCAGTAGAGAAAGATGCAGTACTGGCCGGAGTGAAAGGGATTCAGCAGCGCGGCGCCGTCATCGCGGCGGTAGCGCTTGAGGACGATGCGGCCGAAACAGTGGCGCACGCGGTTGAGCGCGGTCTCGAGGGCGGTGTCGAGCGCGCTGTCATCCTCCGCGGGCAGGTATTCGAAGAAGCTGCCAAGCTGGCGGACGACAAGGGCGCGCAGTCGATCGCGGCCGTTTTCGATCACCAGCGGCGGCAGGTCGGGGTTGCTGGAAGAGGTGGGATCGGCCATGCCCGGCGGAAAACGTCAGCATGAGCCGCGCACGCCGGGTCGTCAAGCGCCGCCGGGGCTTCCCGCGGCGGCGTCGGCGCAACTGGGGTGACCGTCGGAGTAGAAGTAGTCGAGGTAGGCGTGCTGGCGCTCGAGTTGGGCGCGCCGGCGGTCGGCATCACCAAGCAGTTCTCGGATCAGGGTCAGCAGGTGCGGTGTGTCGGTGGCGACCCGCATGGCGCCGAGGGCGTTCATGCGCGGGTAGAGCCCTTCCTCGTCCCAGGGCTGCAGGTAGATGACTGGGATGTCGAGGGCAAAGGCCTCGAGGCCGGCGTAGGACTGGATGTTGAGCAGCAGGTCGGCGTGCGGCAGTTCGTCGGAGAGCCGCGCCTCGGGGGCGAGCAGGCGCAGGTTTGGGGGCGGGCGCAGGCTGCGGATGAAGCGCTCGCGCTGCCAGAGATGCAGGTGGTGCAGGCCGCTGAGGTGGAAGACCGCCTCCGGTCGCTCGCGCACGGGGTGAAACTTGAGGATGAAATCGCAGTTGGGCAGTGCCCGTGCCGCCTCGACCAGGCGTTCGTAGGCCCAGAAACTCAGCAGGGGCGAACTCGAGGCGACCATGCCGGAGTAGTAGGTGTCGGCCAGCAGCAGGCGCTGCCGGGTGTGCGGGCGCGGCGGCCCGACGATTTCGCGGCCGGGCGGGCGCCGGTGCGAGCGCACGCGGACCACCTGCTGCGGCGCCAGCCGGGAGGCGGCGATTTCACACTGGCGGGTGTCATCGCACAGCGCGAGGTCGGGCTTGAAGACGAGGCGCGGGTCGATGTGACAGTCGATCGTGTACACCGCGGCCGGAATGCCCTGGTCCTGGGCGGCGAGGCCCCAGAGCAGTTCCCGGCGGCCGCGCATCGAGCCGACGAGAACGCGCTGCGGCGGTGCTTTGGAGATGGCGATGCGGGCCTGTTCCAGCAGAAGTGAATGCAGCGGGTAGCGTTCGCGGCTGAACCAGTCGCCCAGGTGTTCGAGAATCCAGAGGTCGCTCAGCGCTTCCTCCTGCGGGTGGGCGTTGCGCCAGTCCTGCCACCAAGCCTGCCACCAGGCGCGGTAGCGGTCGGTGAGAGCGGACAATGCCGCCGGATCGGGATCCTGAAATCCCGGGCCGCGGTGCCAGCGGCCGGCCTTGTCCTCGTTCGCAACGAGGGTTTCGAGGCGGGCGTCGGCGCACCAGCGTTCGCCCGAGCCGGTTGAGGCGGGCAGGCGGGCGGGGGCGGCGCCAGCCTTGGCGGCCTGGCGGCGGTGACGAAAGCGCTGCCAGCGGCGCTTGAGCATCCAGAAAAAGGGCGGCTCCTCGCGATCGAAGGGCAGCACCTCCAGCGGCACGCCGAGGGCGCGGGCGAGCTGTTCGAAGGCCGGCAGGCTGATGCCGGCCCCGGGGGCGACCACGATCCGCTCAAAGGGTCCGTGGGCGAGCGCGCGGCGAGCGTATTCCAGGCAGACCACGTGCGGCACAACGATGCGCCAGGCCTCGATGCTCATGCAGGCGGCACGGAAACGGCGCTCGGTGGCGAGCCCGGGCAGGCGGACGCGGTCTTCGAGAAAGGCATCGAGCACCGCCTCGGCGCGTGCCTGCAGGCGTTCGGCCTCGGCTTCCTGCAGCAGCGGTGGCACGGTGAGCACGGCGGCGCACAGGCGGCGCAGGGATTCGGGCAGGGTGAGGTCGACTTCCAGAGCGACCGTGCGACTCCAATCGCGAATCGCGCGCCGGGTGGCCTGGGTGGCGAAGGCGCCGTGGACGAGCAACGTGCGCGCCGGCGGCGATCCGGCGGCGGGCGCGGTCGCGGCGGCGGGGGTCATGGCTGGGTGGAGGAACGCTTCAGGCCGCCGAGGGCGCGATCGATCTTGCCGGCGAGGCGCACGAGGCGGGAGCCGCGCTGGTTTTCGAGCAGCATCTTCACCAGGGTGGCGACCAGCGGTTCGCTGTGCGCGCTGGTGGTGGTGGCATCCGCGGGTTCGGGAAAGAGCGGCTCGCCGTGGAAGAACTCGCGGGCCACGGCGGCGTTGGACTCGGCGCAGGCGGCGAGCAGGCTGCGGCGGGCGGGCAGGTCGAGGTAGGCGTAACTCTGAAAGACCGGCTTTGGGCTGATCTTTTGCAGCAACTGGCGCAGTTGCCGACGGCCGGCGTCGTCGAGATGCGGGTTGCAGATCCGAGCCAGTTCCTGAGCCTCGTGGGAGTAGCCCTGGTTGGGGGTGGCATCGGCCTTGACCAGGGCGTTGCACGGGATGCCGAGGATGGCGCAGAAATCTTCCAGCAGGCTTTCCGGGCGCGGGTAAAAGGCGGAGTGGTAGCGGCGGACGACGAGGTTTTCGCGGCCGAACTCAGTGGCGTAGGTGTCGAGCAGGCGCTGCCAGTCGGGACCGCCGGGCGGCAGGCTGTGCAGGAAGTCGTCGAAGGACTGCGAGCCGCCCTGGTGGATGAGTTGGGTGTAGATGGATTCCAGGAAATCGTCCTGGCGGCGCAGGAAAACGACGACACGGACGTCGAAATCGGCGGTGGCGGCGCGCAGGCGGGCGGCGGCGACCGGGGCGTTGGCGTAGCCGCGCAGGGGGTCGCCGCTGAAGCCCTCGCAGGTGAGCAGGTAGCGGCTCACGCCCGGCACGATCTGGCCGGCGAGGCTGGCGCGCAGGGCGCGCGCGTCGTCCTCGGTCCAGGTGGCGCGGGCGACGTCGCCCCGGATGTCGAGTCGGACCAGCCCGGCCTTGAGGGCGGCGGCGCTGCCGACCGGCAACGCGCGCTGGATGGCGGTTGACCCCGTCTTGTGGGTGCCGATGTGCAGGAAGAGCAGGGGTTTCATGCGCACAGGGGCGGCCCGCTCAGTTGGTTTTGAGGACCTCGATGAAGGCCTCCTGCGGGATGTTCACGCGGCCGATCGCCTTCATCTTCTTTTTGCCCTCCTTCTGCTTCTCGAGGAGCTTGCGCTTGCGGGTGATGTCGCCACCGTAGCACTTGGCGGTGACGTCCTTGCGCAGGGCGGAGATCGATTCGCGGGCGATGATCTTGCCGCCGATGGCCGCCTGGATGGCGACGACGAAGAGCTGCTGGGGGATGACCTCCTTGAGCTTGGCTGCGAGCTGGCGGCCACGCGACTCAGCCTTGCTGCGGTGGACGATGCAGGAAAAGGCATCAACGGGCTCGCTGGCGATGAGCATGTCCATTTTCACAAGATCCTCGGCCTTGTAGCCGGCGTGCTCGTAGTCCATGCTGCCGTAACCGCGGGTGAGCGACTTGAGCTTGTCGTTGAAGTCGACGAGGATCTCGTTGAGCGGCATCACCGTGTGCAGCATGACGCGCTTGTCGTCGAGGGTCTCGGTGTTGTTGACCTGGCCGCGCTTCTCCATGACGAGCTGCATGATGTCGCCGATGTACTCGTTCGGGATCATGATGAAGACCTTGACGATGGGCTCGCGGATCTCCTCGATCTCGTTGGCGGCGGGCAGGAAGCTGGGGTTGTCGACCAGCATCTCGGTGCCGTCGGTCTTCACCACCTCGTAGATGACGGAGGGATACGTGGAGATGACGTCCATGTTGAACTCGCGCCGCAGGCGCTCCTGGACGATCTCCATGTGCAGCAGGCCGAGGAAGCCGCAGCGGAACCCGAAGCCGAGTGCGGCCGAGCTTTCGGCCTGGAAGGTGAAGGCGGCATCGTTGATCTGCAACTTGCCGACGGCGGCCTTGAGCGACTCGAAATCGTCTGTGCTGACCGGGTAGATGCCGCTGAAGACGAGTGGATGGATCTCCTTGAAGCCGGGCAGCGGTTCCGGCGCCGGCCGGCGGCTTTCGGTGAGGGTGTCGCCGATCTTGACGTCGGCGGTGGTCTTGACGTTGGCGATCAGGTAGCCGACGTCGCCGGGTTCCAGCTTTTCGCAGCTCGTCATCTTCGGGCGGAAGATGCCGACGTCCTTGATTTCGTAGTCGTTGCCGGTCGACATCATGCGCACCTTCTGGCCGCGGGTGATGGTGCCGGAGACGACGCGCACGTAGCTGACGACGCCGCGATAGGCGTCAAAAACCGAGTCGAAGACCGAGGCGCGCAGGTAGCCGTCGGCCGGATCCTTGGGCGGCGGAATGTGGGCGACGATGGCCTCGAGGATGTCCTCGATGCCGATGCCCATCTTGGCGCTGGCGGGCACAGCCTCGTCGGCGGGCAGCTGCAGGATGTCCTCGAGCTGGCGCTTCACCTTGTCGAGATCGGCGCTGGGCAGGTCGATCTTGTTGATGACCGGGATGACGTGCAGTTGCTGCTGCAGGGCGAGGTTGAGATTGGCCACCGTCTGCGCCTCGACGCCCTGGGACGCGTCGACCAGGAGCAGGGCGCCCTCGCAGGCGGCGAGCGAGCGGCTGACCTCGTAGCTGAAGTCGACGTGCCCGGGGGTGTCGAGCAGGTTGAGCTTGTAGATCTGGCCGTCGCGGGCCTTGTAATTCATGCACACCGGGTGCGCCTTGATCGTGATGCCGCGCTCGCGCTCCAGATCCATCGAGTCGAGCAGCTGATCCTGCTGCTCTCTCTGGGAGATCGTCTTGGTCGACTCAAGCAGCCGGTCCGAGAGGGTGGTCTTCCCATGGTCGATGTGGGCGATGATGGAGAAGTTGCGGGTGCGTTCGATGGACATCGGATGGGGGATGTTCATCCTAACCCCGTTTGGACGGCGGGTCAAGAAGCGCCGGGAAGGCTTGAAGGTCCGCTCAGGCCCCCCCGCGCGCCAGCTTTTCACAGGCCTGCACGTCGAGCTTGCCGGAGGAGAGGATGGGGATGTCTTCGACGCGGATCAGGCGCTTTGGAATCCACAGCGAGGGCAGGCCCTTGTCGAGCAGTCGGTAGCGCAGTTCAATGATCTCCTGAGCCTCCGGTCCGCCCGGCAGGCTGCTGAGCAGCACCAGGGCCTCGCCCTTGTCGGGATCAGGAACGCCGATGACGGCGACCCGGCGATAGGATTCGTTTTCCAGGCCGAGCGCCTTGATGAGGGCCTCCTCGACGGTTTCATGCGGCACCATCTCGCCGCCGATCTTCGAGAAGCGGCTGAGCCGTCCCTCGATGTGGAGGAAGCCGTCGATGTCCACCCGGCCGAGATCGCCGGTGCGGAACCAGCCCTCGGCGTCGATGACCTCGGCGCTGCGCTTGGGATCCTCATGGTAGCCGGGGAAGACGTTGGCGCCGCGGAACCAGATCATGCCGGTTTCGTGCAGCGACTGTGGCAGGCCGCTCTCCGGTTCGGTGATGCGCACGGCGAGGCCGGGCATGAGCTGGCCGACGCTGCCCGGGCGATGGCTGGCCAGCCAGACATGACCGCCGCGTTCGTCGCCCAGCGGCGCCGGGTCGGGCAGGTTGACGTTGGACACCGGCGAGGTTTCGGTCAGTCCATAGCCCTCGTAGACGCGCTTGCCAAAGCGCTGCTCGAAGGCTTCAGCCACGCTGGGGGGAAGTTTTTCGGCTCCCGTCACCACCAGCTTGAGGCTCGCCAGGGCCTCGCGCGGCACGCCGCGCAGCCAGCCGCGCAGGAACGTCGGCGTGGCGATCATGAGGGTGACGCGGTGCCTTTCGACGAGTTCCGCGAGCTTCTTTGTTTCCAGCGGGCTCGGGTAGGTGACGAGGTCGAGGCCGGCGATGACCGGATACCAGAGCGTCACGGTGCAGCCGAAACTGTGGAAAAGCGGCAGGCAGCCGAGGATGGAGTCGCCGTGGCCCAGAGCCAGGCGGGAGCCGAACTGGATGACGTTGGCCAGCAGGTTTCGGTGGGTAAGCACGACTCCCTTGGGGTGGCCGGAACTGCCGCTTGTGAAGAGCAGCAGGGCTTCATGATCCCCGCCCTTGCGCGGCACGCCGAGCACGGCGGCGAGAACGGGCGCGGGCAGGAGACGCGCCAGCGCCAGCCACAGGCCGATCTTGAGCTTCAGGCCCGGCAGGAGGCGCTCGATGAGCAGGAGTTGCCGGGTGGGCGGCCAGGGGAAAGCCTGCATCTTGCGCACGACAACATCGGCGGTGATGAGTTTGTCAATGCCGGAGGCCTTGATGCTGTGCTCGATGGCGGCGCGGCCGGCCGTGAAGTTGAGGTTGACCGGGATCTTGCCGGCGAGCAGCACGGCGACATTGGCGACCAGGCCACCGAGGCCCGGAGGCAGGACGATGCCGACGCGTGCCTGCGGGGTTTCCGCGCGGATCGTCTTGGACAAGGCGATGGCCATCGCGAGCACCACTTCGTAGCTGAAGGTTTTTTCGTCCTTGCCGTCGGTGATTGTGTTGCTGCGGCCATGGCGCTTGAAGCCGAGCAGCAGGGCATAGGCAAGGTTGAGCCCGAGCAGCGGATGCCGGTTGAAGCTGGTCTCGGACAGCTCAAAAAGTCGCTCCTGGTAGATCGCCAGGCTGAGGTCCTCCTCGGGGATGATCTCGCCGAGGGCCAGGATGCCTGCTTCGTTGGTCGGGCTCGGGCCGATGTCAGGCATCACTTCGCGCCAGTGCAGCAGGTAGGCAGGCAGGACCGGAAAGCCACTCTTGATCAGAAAGTCGAGTCGCGCGCCGGGCAGGGTGGTTAGAGGCGCTCCCAGAGTGGCGGTCTCGGCCGGCAGGAAGACGGCCACCGTGTCCTCGCCAATTTCGGCGGCCAGGGCTCGGCGGAAAGCGGCGGCATCGGTGCAGTCCGGGGAGATGGCCAGGGCATGGACCTGAGGTTGTTCCAGATGGGCGCGCATTGATTCGGACAGGGCGCCGCCCTGCTCGACCAGATAGAGGATGCGCCGGCCCTGCAGGGCCTGTTCCAGGCGCAGCACCGCGGCATGGTCCAGGCGCCCGGGCAGCAGCAGGTAGCCGCCGCCGGCAGGCAGGTTTTCCTCACCCACAAGGAGGAGGTCTTTCAGTGACGCGGTTTTCTCGATGGACATGGTCGGGACGGGTAAAACGGCAACTAAGCGGGGGTCGCCAGGCATTTCCAGCGCGAAAAGGGGTCAGCGCCGGCGTCGGCGATCCGCCAGCACGGCACCGAGGATGACCAGGCCGAGCACGACTTTCTGGGTGTAGCTTTCGACGTTGGTCAGGTTCATGCCGTTTTGGATCACGGCGATGATGAGGGCGCCGATGAGGGTGCCGGCCATCGTGCCTCGGCCCCCGCTCAAGCTCGCTCCACCGACGACGACTGCGGCAATGACGTAGAGCTCATACAAGCCGCCATAGGTCGGCGAGCCGCTTTTCAGCTGCGAGGCCATGACCACGCCACCGAGTCCGGCAAGCAGACCGCTGGCTGCATAGGCAAAGGACAGCACGCGCTCGACCGGCAAGCCCGAGACGAGCGCGGCCTCGCGGTTGCCGCCGACGGCATACAGGTGGCGGCCGAGGCGGGTGTGCGCGAGCAGCAGGTGGGCGGTCAGATACAGGCCGGCGGTGAGCAGCACGGCGTTGGGCAGGCCGAACGGGCCGGTGCCGCGGCCAAGCCAGACGAAGGACTCGGGCAGTTGGTAGATCGACTGCCCCTCGGCGAGCGTGAAGGCCAGGCCGCTGGCCACCAGCATGACCGCCAGGGTGGCGATGAAGGGCGGGATGCCGAAGCGTGTCACCATCAGGCCGTTGCAAAGGCCGACGCCGCCGCAGAGCAGAACGGCAAGGAGGCCGGCCAAGGTCATCCCGAGCGGGCCAGCATTGGGGCCGCCGAAGACTTCACGCACCAGCAAGGTGCTGCCAACCGCCGCCAGGGCCAGCAGGCTGCCGACCGAGAGGTCGATGCCGCCGGTGAGGATGACCAGGGTCATGCCGACCGCCAGGATGGCGATGACGCTGATCTGGTTGGCGATGTTGAGCAGGTTGTCGGCCTTGAGGAAGTCCGGCCAGCGCCGGCTTTGCGGCTGCACCACGCGCGGGGTGCCGACCTCAGGGAAAGTGTTGGCGAGTTCGCCGATCACCAGCCAGCGCGCGCTCGCCGGTGAGCAGGCGACGAGGTCGAGCCGGCTGCCCTCGGTTTGCAGTTTTGTCAGGGCCGCGCGCACCGATGCGGGATCGCCGCTGACGACGGCGGCCACCCGCACACCCTCATTCCGCCAGCGTGAGGCGAGGGCATTCGCGAGGGCGCCCTCACCGGCCGTGGCCCGCATGGCGATCAGAGCGGTTTGACCGGCACGCGCCGAGCTGGCGAGCTGGGTCAACGCTGTTTCGCCTTCGGCCGGTTGTTGGCGCAAGGTCAGTGCACTGAAGAGGGCGGCAAGCACCGCGAGCACCAGTAGCATGCCGGTTTCGGAGGGGAGCCGTTTCATGGCGGGTTCAGCGTCGGGTCGCGCCGCGCATCCGCCTGGCGGTAAAGCTCGGTTGGGATGAGGATCTGTTCCGGCACCGGCAGACCGCGCGACCAGTCGAGGACAGCCTGCACGGCCTTCACGCCCATCTTTTCGGGAAACTGCACCGGATCGGCGTACAGACGGCCGTCGAGGATGGCCTGCCGGCCCTCGGGCTGGCCGTCGAAGCCGATGAGGATCACCTGCTTCTCGCGGCCGGCCTTTTCCAGGGCAGCGTGCGCGCCGAGTGCCGCCGGATCGTTGATGGCGAAGAGGCCGCGCAGGTCTGGGTGGGCCTGCAGGATGTCCTCGGCCGCCTTGTAACCGAGGTCCTTGGCGCCGCCGCTTTCGAGTTCGGCGACGATGTCGATCCGCGGGCCACCGCCGGCATTGTGAGCCTCGATCACCTCGCGAAAGCCGCGCACGCGCAACTGGCAGGATTCGACCTGCTTGAGGTGCAGCACCGCGACCTTGCCGCCGCGTCCGGTGAGTGCCTCGATCATGGCCTTGCCGGCCTCGCGGCCGCCGCCGATATTGTCGGTGGCGATCTGAGTGACCAGTGCAACGCCAGGTTCATGGCAGGGGACATCCACGGTCAGCACCGGGATGCCGGCGGCGTTCGCCTCGCGGATCACCGGCACGACCGATTTCGAGTCACACGGACTGAGCACAATGGCGGCGACGTCGCGGACGATGAAGTCCTTGATCTGGTTGCCCTGCCTGGCGACGTCCTTGTCGCCGCTGAGCACGAGGGTGTCGAAGCCGTGGCGCGCGGCCTCGGCGCGCAGGCTCTCGCCGATGACCTTGAAGAACGGGTTGTCGAGGGTGAGCAGCGAGACCCCGATGACACCACGCTTCGTCTCCGGCTCCGGGGAGAAGCGGTTGCAGCCGGCGAGTAGCAGGATCAGAACGGACACCAGTCGCATGGTTGTGACAAAACGCCGGCAGGCGGGCGATTTCACCCAAAATCGGGCGGGCCGTAACCTGTGCCCGGCGGGTGGCTTCATTCGGGGTTGTGGGGAAGGGGAACCCGAGAGGTGTCGTGCATCACTGCCTCAGGCCTGGGGTGGCTGGAAGTGGCTCTCGCCCGGACTTCACCGGTGGTGGGCGCCGAGTGGCACTGCCTCGAGAAGAAGAATGGCGCGACTGGCGCGGAGGGACTTCATCACGGGGAAGGGTTATCGCAGTGCGTCTCCTTTTTCTGGGGCGAAGCGAGCACATTCGTCCTGTGATGTTGCGCTGTCGGCGCGCTCAGGGCGAAGTTTTGGCCGGGCTGTTGCGTTCAATTGGAATGATGCGTCTGTTGTGCTGCCTGGTGCTGGGGGTGATTGTGCCAATGTCTGCGGAAGAGCTTTATCGAGCAACTCCCCTGACCGCCCCCGGTCTTTTCACGGCCGGCATCGAGGGGCCTGCCGTGGCCGCCGATGGCACCATTTACTGTGTCCAATTTGGCGGTGAACAAACGCTGGGGCGTGTGACGCCGGACGGCTTGGCCGAGCTGTTTGTTCAGCTTCCCGAGGGCAGTACGGCGAATGGCAGTCGGTTCGGGCCCGACGGCCTGCTCTATGTCGCCGATTACACGGGCCACAACATCCTGCAGGTGGATCCGGCGAGCCGCTCCGTGCGTGTGTTGGCCCACGACGCGCGCATGAGCCAGCCGAACGACCTTGCCATGGCCGCCGACGGCACCATCTACGCAAGTGATCCGGACTGGAAAGCCGCGACCGGGCGCATTTGGCGGATCGAGCGGGCGGGGCGCGTGACTCTCGCGGCCGAGGGGCTTGGCACGACCAACGGCATCGACCTCAGTCCCGATGGCCGGACGCTCTATGTCAACGAGAGCGTGCAGCGCAGGATCTGGGCCTTCCGTATCGGCGCGGACGGTGCCCTCAGCGGCAAGCGCGAAGTGGCACGCTTCGAAGACCATGGCTTTGACGGCATGCGGGTCGATGTCGAGGGGCGCCTGCACGTCACCCGCCATGGCAAGGGCACGGTGGTGGTGCTGGGTGCCGGCGGCGAGGTCCTGCACGAGGTGGATGTGCTGGGTTCCAAGCCCTCCAATCTCTGCTTCGGCGGGCCCGACGGTCGCACGGTGTATGTCACCGAGATGGAGCATGGCCGGTTGGTGCAGTTTCGCACCGAACATCCCGGCCTAGAGTGGCGCCGCAGCCAGGAGCGGCTGGCGCTCGAGCGTGAACCTCAGCCCAGCGAGATCCGCCGCCATGTCGCGGTGAAGGACGTTTGTGCCTGGCCCAACCTGACGCTGACGCCGCGCGGCGAGATCCTTGCCGTGCTGCACAACCAGCCCGGACACGGCACGCTGGAAGGTGACATCGACTGTTGGGCGAGTCGTGACGGCATCACTTGGGAGAAGCGTTCGACGATCACCCGCCACGAGCCGGGCACGATTCGCATGAACCATGCGGCCGGGCTTGCCGGCAACGGCGATCTGGTCGTGCTATGCTCGGGCTGGACCGATCAGCCGCAGCCGGGCCGGTCGAAGCAGGCGCCGTTTCGCGAGGCCATCCTTGGCAACTGGATCCTGCGCTCCGCCGATGGCGGACGCACCTGGACGCGACATGAAAACTTTCCGCGCGCCGAGCCTGGCTGGACCG
>JBIJBO010000070.1:0-16772 GCA_044345215.1 Prosthecobacter sp.
CAGGGAGGTCTTGCTCTGGGCGCGCACGAAGGGCGCGGCGAGTCCGGAGGCGGCGGTGGCGAGCAGGCGACGGCGTTTCATGCGGGCAAAAAAGCCGGGGTTGGTCTGGCTGCCAGAAAAAAGCGCGCTCAGGGGCTGAGGCGTTCGATTTTCCAGCCCTCGCCCTCGCGGCGGTAGCGCAGGCGGTCGTGCAGGCGGCTGACCCGGCCCTGCCAGAATTCAAACTCCTCGGGCTCGAGCACGTACCCACCCCAGAACGGCGGGCAGGGGATGGGGCCGTCTCCAAAGCGCACGCGCATTTCCTTCTCGCGCTGCTCCAGCCACTCGCGCCCGGGGATGACCCGGCTCTGCTCGGACACCCAGGCGCCGATCTGGTGACCGGCGGGACGAGCGGCGAAGTAGCTTTCCGCCTCGCTGCGCGGCAGCTTGCGGACCACACCGCGGACGCTGACCTGGTGGTGGCGCGGCGCCCACAGGAAAACCGCGCTGGCGCGCGGGTTCGCGGCGAGTTCGCTGCCCTTGCGGCTGTCGTAGTTGGTGAAGAAATGCAGGCCGTCGTCGTTCAGGCCCTTGAGCAGGACCGTGCGCGCCGACGGACCGCCGTCCTCGCCAATTGTCGCCAAAGTCATGGCGTTCGGTTCGGCCAGGCCGTGATCAAGGGCGTCCTTGAGCCAGGCGCGGAACAGCACCCGCGGATCGGCCGGGGCGGTCTGCTCGACCAGGCTGTCGAGTTCGTAGCTGACGCGCAGGTCGCGCAGGGTGTCGGGCGGGAAATCCATCATGACAGTGGAAGAAACGCGCGCCAGACCGTTGCGGCAATCCGCAGTTTGCGCCTTGTTGGGAAAATCTTGCCATGGCCGAACCCACCGGACTTCTCAGCGATCTCGACCGCACCCTGCTCAGCACGGAGCAGATCCATGCCCGCGTCGGCGAGCTGGCGGCGCGCATCGAGGCGGATTGCCGCGGTCGCTTGCTGACCGTGGTCGCCCTCATGGACGGCGCCCTGTTCTTTGTCGCCGACCTGCTGCGCCGGCTCGACCTGCCCGTGCGGCTGGTCAGTCTAGGCGCCAGCAGTTACCACGGCGGCACGAGTTCCACCGGCGAGGTGCGCTTGGCCTGGCCGCCCGGGCTGAGCCTGGAGGGCGAGGACGTGCTGCTGCTCGATGACATCTACGACACCGGTCTGACCCTGGCCAAGCTGCGCGAGCGACTGCTGGCCGAGCGACCCGCCTCGCTGCGCATCGGGGTCCTGCTCAACAAGGTCCGGCCGCGCGCGACCGAGGTGCCGCTCGACTACTGCGGCTTTGAGATCGGCGATGAATTCGTCGTCGGCTACGGCATGGATTACCGGGGCCGCTTTCGCAACCTGCCGTGCATCGGCATTCTCAAGCCATGAACGGACGCGTGCTGTTTTTCTCCCTGCTGCAGGACCTCACCGGCTGCGCCGAGCTGGCGGTGAGCGACGCGCCGGCAACCGTCGGCGAACTGCTCGAACGCGACTTGTTCGCGCGCTGGCCGGCCCTGCGCGATTGGGATGCCGCCCTGCTGCTGGCGCTTGACCACGCCTACGTGCGCCGCGATGCCGCCTTGTGCGAGGGCTTCGAACTGGCGCTCATGCCGCCAGTGCAGGGGGGCTGAAACCCCTGGCCTAACCGAACATGAGTCGGCCAAGCAGGACCGACAACATCATGCCGACCGCGTCGGCGGTGAGGCCGGCTAGGATGGCATGGCGGATCTTGCGGATGCCGACCGATCCGAAATAGACCGCGAGCACATAGAAGGTCGTCTCGGTCGACCCGAACATGATGGCGGCGGTGAACTTCAGAGTTTCGCTGGCCTCCGGCCGCGTCAGGATCTCATTGAGCACACCGACCGAACCGCTGCCGCTGAGCGGGCGCATGAGGGCCATGGGCAGAAGTTCGACCGGGAAACCGATCAGGTTGAGCAGCGGTGCCAGCAGCAGTTCAAGGATGAGCAGGGCGCCGGAGCTGCGGAAAACGGCGAGGGCGACCAGCATGGCGACCAGGAAGGGCATGATGCGGGTGGCCATGGCGAAACCCTCCTTGGCGCCCTCGACAAATTCCTCGTAGACCTTGACCCTGCGGTTGAGGGCGACGGCAAGTGTCACCACCAGCAGCAGCGGGATGGCGGCGCCGGAGCCGGCATTCATGAGTCGCCGCCACGCGGGAGGTTCCTCCGGGGGCGCGGCGACCACCGGGGCGGCGGCCGGAGCCTGGGCGCGGGCCTGCGAGGCTTCCAGCACCTGGGACAGGCCGGTGGCTTCGAGGGTGCGTTCGCGCAGGGAGGGCGGACCGAGTTCGAGGACCAGGCCGGCACCGAACAGCAGCAGCAGCAGGCTGGTGAGCAGCCGGGTCTTGCGGCCGGTCGGCTGCGGGCTTTCGTCGGCTGCGGGTGCGGCGCTGTCGGTGTCGTCGGGGCGCGAACGGAAGACGGGCAGGCCCTGCAGGCCGCGCGCCACCAGGATGGCGGTCAGGGTGGTGCCGGCGGTGGCGAGAATGGTCGGCACGATGACCTGATGGGCCCCCCTCACACCGGCGGCGGTCAGGTAGTTGATGACGCTTGAGGGCAGCAGAGTGAAGGCGGCGGTGTTCATCGCCAGGAAGGTGACCATGGCATTGCTGGCGGTCTGCCTGTGCGGGTTGAGCTCCTGCAGATGGGTCATCGCCTTGAGGCCGAGCGGGGTCGCGCTGTTGCCCAGGCCGAGCATGTTGGCCGACAGGTTGAGGATCATCGAGCTCATTGCCGGATGATTGGCAGGCACGTCGGGGAAGAGCCGGCGCATGACCGGGGCCACCAGGCGCGCGGCGGCCTCAAGCAGGCCGGCCTTTTCCATGAGGCGCATGATGCCCAGCCAGAACATCATCATGCCGGCCAGGGGCAGAGCGATGCCCATGACCGCCGTTTCGGTCATGGCCAGGGCCGAGGCGGTCACGCCGTTGTCGCCGGAAAACCGGCCAAACCAGGCGGCGGCGACCAGGCCGGTGAGGAGGAGCAAGGCCCAGATGAGGTTGAGCATGGCAAAAAGGAGTTGAGATGAGTGCGCCCGCCAGGGGAAATAACACGTATTTCTGATCGTAAAGCGCGGCGCCTGCCTCTTGGCAAGAACCAACCCCGCTATGCACTCTGCTTCCGTCGTCCCAGCAATGCCCGCCACCATCCAAGTCGCCAGCCTTCGCAGCGGAGTCACGCCCCACGTGATCCGCATCTGGGAGCGTCGTTACGGTGCGCTCAACCCCAGTCGAACGGGCACGAACCGCCGGCTCTACTGCGACGAGGAGATCACCCGCCTGCGCCTGCTCCGGGAGCTCACGGAGTGCGGTCATCGCATCGGCAGTGTCGCCCGATTGGACACGGCCCACCTCAATGACTTGCTGCAGAAGAGTCGCGCCGGCACCGCCGTGGCGACCGGTCTTCTGGAGGTGTCCCGAGGCGAAGCCGGGTCTCCGGCGCGAGGTGTCACCGCCGAGCAGCATGTTCAGGCCTGCATGGACGCGGCCAGAGCCTATGATGGCGAGCGCTTGCGTCGCCTGCTGCAGGAGGCCCGCCTCGAGTTTGGCCTGCGCTGCTGTGTTCACCAGATCGTCTGCCCGCTGATCGAACAGATCGGATTGTCCTGGCAGCAGGGCAGCCTGCGGCCGGGCCATGAGCACATGGCCACCGCCGTGATCCGGGAGTTTCTCGTCACTCCCGTACCTGGCAGCCAGACGGCACCTTCGGCCCCGGAAATCATCATCACCACCCCGGCCGGCGAGATCCACGAACTGGGTGCCATGCTGGCCAGTGTCTCCGCCCGCGACCTTGGCTGGCGCGTCACCTACCTCGGCACGAACCTGCCCACCGAGGAAATCGTTGCCTGTGCCCGCGGACGCAACGCCCGCGCGGTCGCCCTTAGTGTTGTGTATCCGCCCCACTGTCCGGTCATCGAGGGCAAGCTGCGCAAGATCCGCGACATGCTGCCGGCCTCGACCGCGCTGCTGGTTGGCGGGCGGGCCGCCGGCAGCTACGCGCCACGCCTCGCCGACCTCGAAATCCACTGGGCCTTCGACCTCGCGGCGCTCGACCATCTGCTGGTGCGCCTGGCAACGCCATCGGCGGCCTGATCAGTCCTTCGGACGGTGGGCGGCGAAGGTTTTCTGGTGGTGGCGCATGAGCGTCAGGCCGTCTTTCTCATAGCTGTCAACCGCGCTGTGCCCAATGCCCTCGAGGCTAAGGAAGCCGTGCTCGATGCCAAGCGCCTTGAGATGCTCGGCATACGCCAGATTGTCGGCGTAATTGAAGCATTTTGTGCCATCCCAGAGCAGCAGGTTCAGGGCAGGACGTTGCGGTCGCGCTGCATAGGTCTGGGCCAGGTCCCAGGTGTTGTAACCGATTGGCAGGATGCGCAGGGTCTCGGACTCGCTACCCTCATGGTCGCGAATGGTCCGTTCAGGACCGTAGCCGGAGCCGCCGGGTGCACCCGACAGAAACAGCTCAGGGTGCTTGAAAAGGATGCGCGTCGCGCCACGCCCGCCCTGTGAGTAGCCCTCCAGGGCTCGACCCTCGCGCGTTCCCCAAGTCCGCCAGGTGCGGTCGATGTGCGGGATCAGCTCTTTGACGAAGACCGTCTCTCCAAGGGCGCTGGGGCGGTCACTCATGTCGTACCAGCTCACCGGCCCGCCGTTGGGGAAGACGTAGATCGTCGGTTCGATCTGCCCGGCACGGATGGCCTTGTCAACGTAGGCCGCCAGGCGAACGCTCTTGTTTTCCGCGCCCGGCCGCCCTCCGTGCAGGTGATAGACCACCGGGTAACGCTGCGTGCCCGTCTCGTAGCCGGGCGGCAGGTACAGGTAATAACCGACCTCGATGCCCATCGACGGACTGCGGAAGGTCGCATGGCGCACCCCCTCTGGCAGGATCTTGAGCGCCCATTTGGCATTCTCCATCGGCGCGACCCAGCGGAAGGGCGCCGGTGGTTTCTTGGCGGACTGGGCGCAGCTGCCGGTCAGGGGCAGGGCGAGAAGGGAGGGAAGCAGGAGACGCAGCATGTTCCCGTCAACAGCGTCACCACGGCCCGTCTTGCCGGAACTTCGTGCCCGCAAAGCTTTCCCGGCTCGGTGAATCGCGCTGGAATACACCCCACCTTGGTGTCTTGTATTCTTACTCATGAAAGCTCTGCTCTCTTTGTTCCTTGTGCTCGGCTGTCTCGCATCCGCTGCCGCCCAACTCAGCTTTGCCGGGGCGGCGCCCAAGGTGAAGGCGGAATTGGTTGCCGAGGTCAAGCGGCCGGTGCCCGGCCAACCCTTCCGGGTGGCAGTAAGGCTCATCCATGCGGAGAACTGGCACACCTACGGCAAAGTCCTGCCGCCGGACGTGGTCGGCAAGCCGACCCGCCTGAAGTGGACCTTGCCCGAGGGCTGGACGATGGAGGAACTGCCTTGGCCGCCCACCCATTCGGTACCGTCCACTGACGGAAAAATGAGCGAGGGCTACGATGGCACCGTGCACCTGCCTGCGCGCCTCACCCCGGGCGGCAAGGTTGGCGACACGGCGGAAATCGTCGTTAAGGTCGATGCGCTCGCCTGTGATCCGAAAAACTGCATGCCGGCCAAGGCCGAAGCCAAGCTGACTCTGACCCTGGCCGGCAGCGCGGAGATCGATCCGGCGGTGTCGGCGGTTTTCGCCGCTGAGTCTGGAGCTGAGAAAAAGGGCGAGCCGAAAAGCGAGTCCCCGGCCGTTGCCGCCGCCGAACCCGCCCACTCCTTCGGCGTCTACCTGCTCTTCGCCTTCATCGGCGGGCTCATCCTCAACGTCATGCCCTGCGTCTTCCCGGTGCTCGGCATCAAGATCATGAGCGTCGTCCAGCAGGCCGGCGAGGACCGCCGCCGCGTGCTCCTGCACGGCCTCGCCTACACCTTCGGCATCCTGCTCTGCTTCTGGGCGCTAGGTGGCCTGGTCATCTCCCTCGGCAAGGCCTGGGGCTTCCAGTTGCAGTCGCCCGACTTCGTCTTCGGTCTCGCCGCCTTCTTCCTCGTCTTCGCCCTCAACATGGCCGGCCTGTTCGAGATCGGTGCCTCGGCGGTCGGGGTAGGGGCCGACCTCCAGGCCAAGCAGGGCCTGAGCGGCTCCTTCTTCTCCGGCCTGCTCGCCACCGTCGTCGCCACGCCCTGCTCGGCGCCCTTCCTCGGCCCGGCCCTCGGTTTCGCCGTCACCCTGCCGGCCCTGCAGGCCCTGCTGATGTTCTCCTGCATCGGCCTCGGCCTGGCCAGCCCCTTCCTGCTGCTGTCGCTGGTGCCCGGCCTGGTCGCCAAGCTGCCGCGCCCGGGTGCCTGGATGGAAAGCTTCAAGCAGGGCATGTCCTTCCTGCTCTTCGGCACCGTCGCCTTCCTCGTCTGGGTGCTCACCGGAATGGTCGAGGGCCAGCCACTGCTCTTCACTCTGCTCGGCCTGGTCGTCATCGCCCTCGGCTGCTGGATCTACGGGCGCTGGTCGCTGCCGCACCAACCCATCCTCACCCGCCGCCTCGCCGTCGGGCTCGCCCTGGCCGCCGCCGGCGGCGGTCTTGCCCTCGGCTGGCCGCAGGTGGAAAAAGGCGCGCCCGGCCCGGCCGGCAGCCACGTCGAGAACGGCCTGACCTGGGAAGCCTGGTCGCCGGAAAAGGTCGCCGAGCTGCGCGCCGCCGGCCAGCCGGTGTACATCGACTACACCGCCAAGTGGTGCCTCACCTGCCAGGTCAACAAGCGCGTCTACAAGGACGCCGGCCTGCAGAGGCTCCTCAACGAGAAAAAGCTCGTCCTGCTCAAGGCTGACTGGACCAACGAGGACCCGCGCATCACCGAGGCCCTTTCGGCCCTGGGGAAGGCTGCCGTGCCGGTCAATGTGCTCTATGTCCCCGGCCGTGAGACCCCGGTCGTTCTGCCCGAACTGCTCAGCGTCGACAATGTCTCGGCGGAACTCGCCAAGTTACCCTGAATCCTGGCCGCCCCAGTCTCAGGCACCCTCCACGCCCGCTGGCTGGCTCGATGGGAAAAGGCCTGTGGCTCTGCTGCGTCGGCACGCGTATGCAACTCCATGCCCGATGTTGTTCTGCACTGGTTCCGCCGCGATCTTCGCCTCACTGACAATCCCGCCCTGCTGGCCGCGGCCCAGGGTGGCGCCCAGGTCGTGCCGGTCTATGTGTTGAGCGACTGGCAAGGCGTGCACGACTGGACCGGTTCGATCCGCCAGCAGTTCCTCTGCGGCTGCCTGGAGTCGCTGGCGAAGAATCTGGAATCGCTCGGCAGTCGCCTGATCCTGCGGCGCGGCCGGGCGGATGTGGAGCTGGAGAAGCTGATCGTCGAGACCGGCGCACGTGCGGTGCATTTCAACCGCGACTATGATCCTTATGGCCGGGCCATGGAGGCGAAACTGCGGGCGGTCTGCACGCGGCTGGGCGTGGCCTGCCGCGATTTCAAGGACCGCGTGCTGCATGAGCCCGAGGAGGTGCTGACCGGGACCGGCGGACCCTACCGTGTTTACACGCCGTATTCGAAGAGCTGGCTGGCGCAGGACAAGACGCTGCCGCACGGGCGACCCACGAGCCTGGGGCCGGTGCCGACGGTGAGCAGTCTGCCGCTGCCGGGGCTGGCCGACTGGAAGCTGCCCGCTTGCACGGCGGCGATTTCCGAGCCGGGCGAGCGTGCCGCAAGGGCGCGGTTGAAGCATTTCATCGAGGGCGGGGCGGTGCATCGCTACAAGCAGGAGCGCGACATTCCGGCGGGCGAGACCACTTCACGGCTGGGCCAGGACCTGCGCTTCGGGCTGGTGTCGATCCGTGAGATCCATCACCGCTGTCTCGGCAGCCTGTCACCCGATGCACCGGCGACGGCGCGGTTGTCGGTCGAAACCTACATCAAGGAGTTGGCCTGGCGGGAGTTTTACCTGGCCATCCTGTGGCACTACCCCGATGTCTTTGAGGAGGAATTCAATCCCGAGTTTCGCGGCATGCCCTGGCCTGGCACGGACGAGCATTTCGAGGCCTGGAGCCGGGGTCGCACCGGTTTCCCGATCGTCGATGCCGGCATGCGCCAGCTGTTGGCGACGGGTTTCATGCACAACCGTCTGCGCATGATCACGGCGATGTTTCTCACCAAGGACCTGCATGGGCACTGGAAGCGCGGCGAGAGCTTCTTCATGCAGCATCTGGTCGACGGCGAAAATGCCAGCAATAACGGTGGCTGGCAGTGGAGTGCCGGCACCGGGGCCGATGCCGCACCCTATTTCCGCATTCAGAATCCGTGGACCCAAACCAAGCGCCACGACCCGCTCGGGGCATACATCAAGACCTGGGTGCCGGAACTGCGCCACGTCGCGCCCGAGCGCTTCCATGAAGCCCCGACCGATGGCCGGCCGATCGCCCCGGATTACCCGTTGCCCATCGTCGATCACGCCACCGAACGCGATCGCTGCCTGGCGCGCTTTGCTGTTCAGCGGGGAAGGTAGGCGGGGGCAGACGCGGCATGGGAATTCTCCCTGGCCTTGATTTGCTTTCACATCCGGAACTTCAAACCGACAACCGCGAACCTGGAAAAACACGAAAGGCCAGGCTTACTGCGGGCCTGGCCTTTCGCGGGTCGGGAATGCGGATGGTTCAGGCGGGCACACCGGCGAGTTCGCCGGGCAGGCCACCTTCATCCTCGTTGTCGCGCTTTGCCGGCCGGTTCTCCGGCGAGGTTGGCAGGGGCGGCGGGGTGGCGGCCTTGGTGGGGGGTGGTGGTGGGTTGAGCATGCGGCCGTGCTCCATGATGTCCTTGATCTGGCCGCCGTCGAGGGTCTCGAATTCGAGCAGGGCGGCGGCGATGGCATCGAGCTTGTCCTTGTGCTGGAGCAGCATCGTCTTCGCCTTGCTGTAGGCGCCGTCGATCAGGGTCTTGACCTCCTCGTCGATCTTTTGGGCGGTTGCACCGCTGTAGTTGCGGCTGCGACCGAGGTCGCGGGCCAGAAACACGGCCTGGTCGCCCTCACCATACTCGATCATGCCGAGCTTCTCGCTCATGCCCCATGCGCAGACCATGTTACGGGCGATGTTGGTCGCCTGGCGGATGTCGCCCATGGCTCCGTTGGTGACGTCGCCAAACTGGATTTCCTCGGCCACACGGCCGCCCATGGCGACCACGAGGTCGTCGAGCAGTTCGCTCTTGCGATGGGTGAACTTGTCCTCCTCAGGCAGCCACATGGTCGAGCCGAGCGACGGGCCGCGTGGGATGATGGTGACCTTGTGCAGAGGGTCCGTGTGCTCGAGCAGTTCGATGAGGATGGCGTGGCCGGCCTCATGGTAGGCGGTGTTCTCCTTTTCCTTGTCGCTCAGAGCCAGGCTGCGGCGCTCGCGTCCCCAGCGCACCTTGTCGCGCGCCTCCTCGAGTTCGGCGGTGGTGATCGACTTCAGATTCTTGCGGGCGGCGAGCAGGGCGGCCTCGTTGATGACGTTGGCGAGTTCGGCACCGGAGAAACCGGGTGTGCCGCGGGCGACCTTCGAGAGGTCGGCGTGCTCGGACAGCTTGACCTTCTTGGCGTGGACGTTGAGGATTTCCTCGCGGCCGCGCACATCGGGCAGACCGACCGTGACCTGGCGGTCGAAGCGGCCCGGGCGGAGCAGGGCGGGATCGAGCACGTCCGGTCGGTTGGTGGCGGCGATGATGATGATGCCTTCCTGGGAATCAAAGCCGTCCATCTCAACAAGCAGGGCATTAAGGGTCTGCTCACGCTCGTCGTGACCGCCACCGAGTCCGTGGCCGCGGTGGCGACCGACCGCGTCGATTTCATCGATGAAGATCAGGCATGGGGCATTTTTCTTGCCCTGCTCAAACATGTCGCGCACGCGGCTGGCGCCGACGCCGACGAACATTTCGACGAAGTCCGAGCCGCTGATCGTGAAGAAGGGCACATCCGCCTCACCGGCAATGGCTTTGGCGAGCAGGGTCTTGCCGGTGCCCGGAGGGCCGACCATCAGCACCCCCTTGGGGATCTTGCCGCCAAGGCGCTGGAAGCGCTTCGGATCCTTGAGGAATTCGACGAGTTCCTGGACCTCGTCCTTGGCCTCGTCGCAGCCGGCGACGTCCTTGAAGGTGACCTTGTTGCGGTCCTGGGAAAGCATCTTGGCACGGCTTTTGCCGAAGCTGAGGGCGCCGCGACCGGCGGTCTTGAGCTGCTGGCGGACCAGGAAGTAGAGCAGGAACAGCAGCAGGAAGATGGGCAGCATGGACACCAGCATGGCGCCCCACTGATTGTTTTCGTAGCGGGGGATCAGCACGAGCCCGTGCTGATCCATGAGCGCCTTGAGCTCCTCTTTCTGATACTGAATGCTGACCGGCACACTGAACGGCACCGAGACGGGTTCCGCCTCTTGCTCCGCCTCGCCCTTGAGAACCTCGGGCGCCTTGAACTGGAAGCCCTTGATGTACTCGGCGGTGGTGGTGTCCTGCTGGATCAGCTCCAGGTCGCGGGACTTGTCGATCTTGTCCTCGCGGACGAGGGTAATGAAATCGCGGTAGGTGATGCTGGTCGCTCGCGAGCCGTCACCTCGCACTAGTAGGGCGGACCCGACCAGCAGCAGCACCATGGCAAAAAGCAGGAAACCGCGCCAGTTGAAGGGCTGGTCGGGGCCGCGTCGGCCGGTGGGCGGTTCGTTCCTTTGCGTAAAATCGTCAGACATGTCGTTGTGGGGGAATCCTGGAAGTCAATACGCGCGCCGGCCGGGCGGCGCCGCGCGGGGTTTCAGTTTGGGATTGGTCGGCGCAAATACCGGCTTTTCAAGCGCGGATGCGCTGGCGAACGGCCTCGAACAGGCAGACACCGGTTGCCACAGAAACGTTCAAGCAGGGGACTTTGCCGGCCATGGGGATATGGACCAGGAAATCGCAGTGCTCGGCGGTCAGCCGGCGCATGCCCTCGCCCTCGGCCCCCATGACGATGCCGATGCCGCCCTTGAGATCGAGTTCGTAGAGCGACTGGCTGGCCTCGTCGGCGGTGCCGACCAGCCAGACGCCGAGCTTTTTCAGCCGGTCCATGGCCCGGGCCAGGTTGGTGACTCGGACCAGTGGCACGTTTTCGGCGCCGCCGCAGGAGACGCGCAGGACGGTTTCGCTGACCGGGGCCGATTTGTCCTTTGGCATGATCACGCAGGCGACACCGGCGGCGTCGGCGGTGCGCAGGCAGGCGCCGAGGTTGTGCGGATCCTGGATGCAGTCGAGCACCAGCACCAGCGGGTCGGGCTTGCTGTCGAGCAGGAAAGGCAGGTCGTCCTCTTCGTAGGTCCGCACCGAGGCGGGTGGCGCCTGGCTGTGGCGGTTCTGGCGGGCGGTCGGGGGCGGCTTGCGCATGGCGATTCAGGCCGCTAGGGCGGCATTCAGGAAGGCGGAAGGACCGGTCACTCGCCCGGCAGCGGCTGGCTCGGGAAGGTCTCCACCCAGGGCAGGCCATGGGTGTTGAGGTCGGCCATGAACGGATCCGGATTGAGCTGCTCGAGGTTCCAGACGCCGGGCTGGCGGTACTCGGCCGGGTTGGTGAGCAGTTGCTTGGCGGCGATCATCGCCGGCACGCCGGTTGTGTAGCTGACGCCCTGGCTGTTCGTCTCGCGGTAGCAGTCCTCGTGATCCTTGATGTTGTAGACGTAGAGACGCTTGAACTTGCCATCCTTGCCCTCGCCCTCGATCCAGTTGCCGATGCAGGTCTTGCCCTTGGTGTCGGCGCCGAGTGTGCCGGGTTCTGGCAGCAGGGTCTTGAGGAACTCGATCGGAATGATCTCGACGCCCTTGTGCACGACCGGGTCAATGCGGGTCATGCCGACGTTCACCAGCACTTCCATGTGCTTGATGTAGGCGTCGCCAAAAGTCATCCAGAAGCGGGCGCGGCGCATCGGGATGTGCTTGGTCAGGCTCTCCAGCTCCTCGTGGTAGAGGCAGTAGATGTTCTTCGGGCCGATGCCATCCGGAAAATCGAAGCTGCGCTTGATCTCCAGCGGCCTGGTCTCGACCCACTGGCCGTTTTCCCAGTAGCGACCGTTGGCGGTCACCTCGCGCAGGTTGATCTCGGGATTGAAATTCGTCGCGAATGCCTTGCCGTGGTCGCCGGCATTGCAGTCGATGATGTCGAGGGTGTCGATGCGGTTGAAGTGGTGCTTCAGCGCATGGGCGGTGTAGACATTGGTGACGCCCGGGTCAAAGCCGCAGCCAAGCAGGGCGGTCAGGCCGGCGGCCTTGAAGCGCTCCTGATAGGCCCATTGCCAGTGGTATTCGAACTTGGCGACGTCGCGCGGCTCGTAGTTGGCGGTGTCGATGTAATGAACGCCGGTCTCCAGGCAGGCGTCCATGATGGTCAGGTCCTGGTAGGGCAGGGCGACGTTGATGACGGCCACAGGCTGGAAGTCCTTGATGAGGGCCACCAGTTCCGGGACGTTGTCGGCATCGACGGCCGCGGTGCGGATGGGTCGCGACAGTTCGGCGGCGATGGCGTCGCACTTGGCCTTGGTGCGCGAGGCAAGCAGGATCTCGCTGAAGACTTCCGGGAGCTGGGCGCATTTGTGCACGACGACGCGGCCGACGCCGCCGGCACCGATGATGAGAACTTTTGCCATAGGGATCTTCAGGTTGGCGTCGGCAGCGGCGGAGTCAAGCGACGCCGTGCGAAGAAATCCCTTGGCAGGTTGCCGGAATTTCCGAAGGTGCCCTCCTATGTTTTCCCTCGCTGACAAGACCGTCGTCATCACCGGAGCCGGTTCCGGCATCGGCAAAGCCATCGCCCTGCTCTTCGCCCGCCAGGGCGCGCGCGTCGAGGTGCTCGACCTGTCGAGCGAGGCCGCCCGTGGAACCGCCGAGGAAATACGCGCGGCTGGCGGCGACGCCACCGAGTCGGCCTGCGACGTCGGCAACGGGGCGGCCGTGAATGCGGTCATGGACGCCATCGCCGCCCGCCGCGGCCGCATCGACGTGCTCGTCAACAACGCCGGCATCGCCCACATCGGCACCCTGCTGACCACCGAGGAAGCCGACCTCGACCGCCTCTACCAGATCAACATCAAGGGCGTCTACCACTGCGCCCAGGCCGCCGTGAAGCGCATGGTTGCGCAGGGCGGCGGCGTCGTTCTCAACCTCTGCTCGATCGCCGCCCAGATGGGGTTGCCAGACCGCTTTGCCTATTCGATGACCAAGGGTGCGGTGCTGACCATGACCTATTCGATCGCCAAGGACTTCATTGGCCAGGGTGTCCGCTGCAACTGCATTTGTCCGGCGCGCGTGCACACACCGTTTGTCGACGGCTACCTGGCGCGTACCTACCCGGGGCGCGAGGCGGAGATGTTCGAGAAGCTCAGCGCCGCCCAGCCCATCGGCCGGATGGCCAGCCCGGATGAGGTCGCCGCGCTGGCGCTCTACCTGTGCAGCGACGAAGCTTCCTTCGTCACCGGCTCCGCCTACCCGCTCGACGGCGGCGCGGTCAACCTGCGCTGAGGCGACGGCAGCCAGCGACCGGCCGGGCCCCAAAGATTTTGGAGCCCGGCTTGACTTTCCCGGGTGCGACGGCATCACATCCGCTCCTCTCCCGACTCATGCCCGCCGCCAGTTCCCCCCCCCTGTGGATCGCCCGTCGCTCCTCCATCCATCACCAGGGGCTCTTTGCCCGCTCCGACATACCGGCCGACACGCCGATCCTGGAGTACACCGGTGAAAAGATCACCAAGGCCGAGAGTGAGCGCCGCGGCCAGGCTCTGCTGGAGAAATCACGCCACGACGGCGGTGCCGCCGTTTACATCTTCACCCTCAACCGTCGCTACGACCTCGATGGCGGCACGACTGGCAACGCCGCGCGCCTGATCAATCATTCCTGCGATCCCAACTGCGAGGCCTTCATCGAGCGCGGTCGCGTCTGGATCTACTCGAAGCGCGCCATCGCCAAGGGCGAGGAACTGACCTACAACTACGGTTTCGATCTCGACACGTGGGAGGATCACCCCTGTCGCTGCGGCACCGCCCGCTGTATCGGTTACATTGTCGACGAAGACCACTGGCCGAAGCTGCGCCGCATCCTCAAGAAGCGCGATGCCGCCACCCAGAAACTCGCCAACCTCGAAGCCCGCGCTGCAGAGCTGCAGCGTCAACTCGATGAACTCGATGACGCCGCACCCGTTGCCGCCAAGAAGTCGGCGAATAAGGCTGTCAAGAAAGTGGGCAAGAACGCCGTCAAGACCGCGCGCCCGGATCAGAGGCGCACCCGCAACTAAGTCGCCGTCACCGACTCGTGCATCACACCGCCTGCTGGGGCACCGAGAACAGCTTGCAGAACAGGTCCAGCTCGGCCTGCTCCGAGGCCAGGAAGGTCAGCCCCAGTGGCTGTTTCATTGTCGAGGCCACGTGCAGGCGGTGGCGCCTGCCGTGGCTGTTCAACTCCTCCCGTTCGTTCCATCACCACTCCATGCGGTCGGGCAGCTCGATCCGCAGGCTGAGGAACGAGATCGAAGTGGGGTGCGGCTTCAGCGCTGGTCGTGCCCGCAAGAAGTGTTCCCCGGTCGTTGCGTCTGGATCTGGCTCAGCAAGAGTTTCAGCCCAGGGCCAGCCAGGGAGGCAGCGCTTGGCGATGGCACGGACGGGGGGATGTGCCCATGGACCCCGTCCTCTTCGTCCAGGTGATTGCCCTGGAACAATGCCATCGGGGAGGTTTCTGTCCGATGGAACTCCAGCAGTCTCCAAACCCACCACTTGCTGCCGCTCAACGGCGCCGCGATCCGGCGGAAGGCCAGCGACAGACGGTTCATGCGCGAGCCAGGGGAGATAGCCAAGGTGGCCGGCCCCTGCGTCTGATCAAACGGCGCGGCACTGGTCGAGCAGGCCGTGCAGGTAATTGGCGATCTGTTCGAAGGCGGCCTTGTAGGGGGAGTCGGCCAGGCAGAGAAGCTCGGCGCGGGCTTCACCGAGCATGGTTTGGGCGTAGCGAACGGCTTTTTCGACCGCACCTTCATAGTCGGCGATACCTGCGAGCAGGCTGGTGTCCATGGGCTCGCCCTTGAGCAGCATTTTGTTGAGCTTCTGCTTCTGGGCGTCGGTGGCCTCCATGAGCAGGAAGAGCACGGGCAGTGTCAATTTGCCCTTGGCGAGATCGGTTCGCAGGGTCTTGCCAGCCTGCGCTTCGTCGCCCACCAGATCCAGGCAGTCGTCGTAAATCTGATAGACCGTGCCCAGTTTCATGCCGTAGCTGAACAGGGCGTTTTCGACCGAGTCCGGCACGCCGTTCAGGCGGGCTCCAAGACCGGCGGCGGCGGCAAAAAGAGCCGCCGTTTTCATCTCGATCATGCGCAGGTAATCCGGAACGGAGAGATTCAGGTCGAATCGCCGCTGGGTCTGGAGGATTTCACCACTGCAGACATCGCGCGAGGCGCGGGCGATGCTGCGGCAGACCTGAGTGTCATCGAATTCGGTCGCCAGCTCCAAGGCGCGGGCAAACAGGGCGTCGCCGAGCAGCACGCTGAGCGCGCTGCCCCACTTCGCCGCCGCCGTGGGCAGGCCGCGACGGGTGACGGCTCCGTCCATGATGTCGTCATGGACCAGTGACGCGATGTGCACCATTTCGAGAATGACCGACAGCCGGGTGTGCTCGCTGGTCTTGCCACCCGTGGCGCCGCCGGCCATGAGCGCGAGTGCAGGGCGGATGCGTTTGCCAGAGGCCTGGCAGACGTAGGCGACGTAGCCCTCGACGGCCGGGTCGAACGCTCGCGCCTGATCCCGGATCGCCGCTTCGACGACCTCAAGGTCGGCGCGGATGAGCTCAAAAGGGAAAACTGGGGCGCTGGGGGAGGGGGCGTTCATGGAACAAGGGCGGTGGCTGGCGGCGCCGTTGCATTGCTTACGTCGCGCACCCGCTGTCCTGAGTCAATTACGAGCTTCGAACGATTCAGGGCGCCGCAAGCTTGTTTTGAGAGTGCAGGGGGACTCCATGTCTGAGGGATTTTTTGGTCTTTGCCTCGAAATCAGGCCATCACTTGGCCCGCTGATTGCTTATGTTTACGCTGGAGCGCTTGCTCCACCACAACGAGCCGGGCTGTTACTTCATGGTTGGGGACAGCTTGGTCAATCCAGGCCCGGCGGGATAATGGTTGGATCCCGCCGGGCCGCCTTTTGGGAAGCTTGAGGTGGCGGATTTTTCATAGTTTTCGACGGGTGATGAGGCTTGACGCTCAACCGCCTCAGGGTTCCAATGACGGCCACCATCATGAGCGAAGCCTTCCCCGAAATCCCCAAAATCCAGTTTGAGGGTCCGAAATCGAAAAACCCCCTGTCCTTCAAGCATTACAATCCGGACGAACTCGTTGCCGGCAGGGCCATGCGCGACCACCTTCGTTTCGGAGTCGCCTACTGGCACGCGATGCGCAACAGCCTGGCCGATCCGTTCGGTGTCGGCACCGCCCAGCGCCCCTGGGACGACGGCACGGATTCGATCGAGAACGCCAAGCGCCGCGTTTGGGCCTGCTTCGAGTTCATGGACAAGCTCGGTGTCGATTACTACTGCTTCCACGACCGGGATGTCGCGCCCGAGGGCAGGACCCTGGCCGAGAGCAATCAGAACTTCGATGCGGTGGCCGATGAACTCGAGAAGGCCCAGAAGGCCACCGGCAAAAAGCTCCTCTGGGGTACCGCCTGCCTGTTCGTTCACCCGCGCTACAACCAGGGCGCCGCGACCAGCCCGAACGCCAACGTCTTTGCCTATGCTGCCGCCCAGGTGAAGAAGGCGATCGAGGTCACCCACCGGCTCGG
>JBIJBO010000071.1:0-16746 GCA_044345215.1 Prosthecobacter sp.
TATTCGACCCTCTGGAACACCGACCTCAAGCGCGAGATCGATCACCTGGCCGCCTTCCTGCACATGGCGGTCGAATACAAGCAGAAGATCGGTTTCAAGGGCCCCTTCTACATCGAGCCGAAGCCGCGTGAGCCGACCACCCACCAGTACGACAGCGACGCCGCCGCCTGCCTCAACTTCCTGCGCGAGCACGGCCTGACCGAGCACTTCAAGCTCAACCTGGAAACCAACCACGCCACCCTCGCCGGCCACAGCATGTGGCACGAGATGGAGGTCGCCGCCGCGGCCGGCGCGCTCGGCTCGATCGACGCCAACACCGGCGACGAACTCATCGGCTGGGACACCGACCAGTTCCCGACCGACATCTACCTGACGACGCAGATGATGCTCGTCCTGCTGCGCAACGGCGGCTTCACCACCGGCGGCCTCAACTTCGACGCCAAGGTGCGCCGCGAGTCCTTTGAGCCGGTCGACCTGTTCCATGCCCACATCGGCGGCATGGACGCCTTCGCCCGCGGTCTCAAGATCGCCGCGGCGGTCCTGGAGGACGGTCGCTGGGAGGCCTTCCGCAAGCAGCGCTACAGCACCTTCGACGGCGGCATCGGCGCCAAGGTGGAGGCACGCACGACCAGCTTCGAGGAGCTCGAGGCGTTCGCCCTGCAGAATGGCGAGCCGGGCATTGCCTCGGGTCGCCAGGAAATGCTGGAGAATCTGATCAACGACTTCATCTGAAGTCGGCTGCACTCAGCGGGGCGGGCCTGCGGGCCCGCCCTTTTTGTGGCGAGGTTCGCCGACTCCGACTTGTGCCTGGGCCGGCACCCGTCCAGAATCCCGGCATCATGCGCTACACGCCGCTTCCCGCTGATCTGTTTATCGCCAACCGCCGGCGCCTGCAGGCCCTGCTGCCGCCGCGCGCCCTCGTCATCGTCCAGGCCAACGACGTCCTGCCGACGAATGCCGACGGCACGCTTGGGTTTGTCCAGAACAGCGACCTCTACCACCTGAGCGGCATTGACCAGGAGGAGACGATCCTGCTGCAGTTTCCCGACGCCCCCGATCCGCGCCAGCGCGAGATCCTGTTTGTCCGCGAGACCAACGAGCTGATCGCGCTCTGGGAGGGCGCCAAGCTGACGCGCGAGCAGGCTGCCGCACGTTCGGGGGTGGCTCGCATCTGCTGGCTGCACGAATTCGAGGGCATTTTCCGCCAGAGCATGTGCCAGGCCGGGCCGGTTTTCCTGAATGGCAACGAGCACCCGCGCGCCGTCGTCGAGACGGAGACCCGCGAGCTGCGCTTTGCCCGTCGCTGCCGTCGCGAGTATCCGCTGCATGACCTGCGCCGATTGGCGCCGCTGATGCATGAGCTCAGACTGGTCAAGCAGCCGGCAGAGATCGACGCCCTCCGCGAGGCGATGCGCATCACTGGCGACGGCTTCCGCCGTGTCTGCCGATTTGTTCGTCCCGGCGTGCATGAGTTTGAGGTGGAGGCCGAACTGGTCCACGAGTTCATCCGCCAGCGTGCCGGTGGTTTTGCCTATCCGCCGATCATTGCCTCCGGGGCCTCCGCCTGCGTGCTGCACTACCACAGCAACGACGCCGAGTGCCGGGAAGGTGAACTGCTGCTGCTCGACGTCGCCGCCAACTACGCCAACTACAATGCCGACCTCACCCGCACCATCCCGGTCAATGGCCGCTTCACGAAGCGCCAGCGCCAGGTGTACCAGGCCGTGCTGAATGTGTTTCGTGCCGCCTGCGAGCTACTGCGGCCCGGCGTCCTGCTGCGTGAGTACCAGGAGGAGATTGGCCGGCGGATGACGTCGGAATTGATCGGTTTGGGCCTTTTGGACCGCGATGCCGTCGAGAAGCAGGATCCCAACAACCCGCTGTTCAAGAAGTACTTCCCGCACGGCACCAGCCATCATCTCGGCATCGACGTGCATGACGTCGGCGGCACTTGGGAGCCGCTGCGTGCCGGCATGGTGCTCACGGTTGAACCCGGAATCTATCTTCGCGAAGAGGGCATCGGCATCCGTCTGGAGAATGACATCCTGATTGGGGAAACCGCCAATACCGACCTGATGGCGGACATCCCGATCGAGCCGGACGAGATCGAGGCGCTCATGGCCGGGGCGCGGCAGCACTGAGCGTTTTTTTGAAATGTGCTTGCATTCTGCGGTGAATCGGGGAGTGTTCCTCAGTCCACCTGTTTGAAAGTCAGGTCAGAAGATTCATCAGGTGAGTGCATCGTCGGTGAGGTTTCTGGCGACTCCAGAGAGGAGACACATCCAGCACCATCGACAATGAACACGAAAATGTATGTGGGGAATCTCCCCTTCAAGGCATCCGAAGCGGATCTTCGCGATCTGTTTTCCCAGTATGGCGGCGTCACCGACGTCTTCCTTCCCATGGATCGAGAAAGCGGCCGCCCGCGCGGCTTCGCCTTCGTCTCCATGGACACCCCCGAGGCGATGACCGCGGCGATCAACGGCCTCAACGGCCAGGAGTTCGGCGGCCGTGCCCTGACAATCAATGAAGCGCGTCCGAAAGAAGAGCGCCCTAGCTTCGGTGGCGGCGGCGGCGGCGGTGGCCGTGGCGGCTACGGTGGCGGCGGCGGCGGTCGCGGCGGCTACGGTGGTGGCGGCGGCGGTGGTGGCGGTTACGGCGGTGGCGGCGGCGGTGGCCGCGGCGGCAAAGGCTGGGACCGTGGCAGCCGTGGCGAGCGCGACGGCGGCGAACGCTGGTAATACCCCCCAAGCTCTTTACGGCGGAACTCCGGTCTTCGGAGTTCCGCTTTTTGTTTGCGGCCGCGCTGCTGCGGCTTTCGTTGAGTTTTTTTGCCGTGCTGACCTCGGATTTCGACTACAACCTGCCTCCGGAACTCATTGCCGCTCATCCTCTGGCCGAGCGCTCGGCATCGCGCATGCTGGTGGTGGATCGGGCCCGGGGAACCCTTGAGCATCGTCGCTTCAGCGACATCTCCGGCTTGTCACGACCCGGCGACCTCTGGGTGCTCAACAACACCCGCGTCGTGCCGGCGCGGTTTTTTTCCAACGATGGTCGCCAGGAGGTGCTGCGGCTGGATGTGCTCGGGCCGCGGAGCTGGCGCTGCATGGTCAAGCCCGGCAAGCGTTTTCGGCCCGGGCACCAGATGGTCATAGGCGAAGCGGTGGGCACGGTGCTGGAGGTGCTCGACAACGGCGATCGTATGCTGGAGTTCGACCGGGCGGTCGACGAGGAACGCCATGGTCACCTGGCCCTGCCGCCCTACATGGAGCGCCAGGATGAGGCGGTCGACCGAGAGCGCTACCAGACGGTGTATGCCCAGAGTGCCGGTGCAATCGCCGCTCCGACAGCCGGCCTGCATTTTACTCCTGAAATACTGGCGCAGCTGGCGCATGCCTTTGTAACACTGCACGTGGGGGCCGGGACTTTCCAGCCCGTGAAAGTCGAGCGGATTGCCGACCATGTCATGCATCGCGAGCGCTACGAAATTCCGGCGGCCACCGCCGACGCCATCGCCGCTGCGGGGCGCGTGATCGCGGTGGGCACGACCTCCATGCGGACACTGGAGGCGGTTGCCCGCGAACACGGCGGGGTGAAAGCCGTGACGGACTCCACCGACATCTTCATCTACCCCGGCTACGAGTTCCGCGTCTGCGGGGCGTTGCTGACCAATTTTCACCTGCCCAAATCGACCCTGCTGATGCTGGTCAGCGCCTTTGCCGGCAGCGACCTGATTCGCGCGGCCTACGCTGAGGCAGTTCGTGAGCGCTACCGTTTCTTCAGCTACGGCGACTGCATGCTGATTGTCTGAGCCCACAAAAAACGCGGACGCCGGGGAGGCGTCCGCGCTGTGGGGGAGGGTTCACGACCCTGGCTCAGGAAGCGGTGGCTTCCGCGGCTTCCGGCTGGGCCTCTTCGGTTGCCGGCGCGGCCAGGACGAAGGCATCGACCCACTCGATGTAGGCCATCGGGGCGGAGTCGCTGCGGCGCTGGCCGAGCTTGGTGATGCGGGTGTAACCGCCCTTGCGATCCTTGGAGGCGACGGCGATCTCTTCGAAGAGCTTCTTGACGGTGCTCTTGTGGCGCAGGGTCGCCACGGCGAGGCGGCGGGCGTGCAGATCACCGCGCTTGCCGAGGGTGACGAGCTTTTCCGCGTAGGGGCGCAGGGCTTTGGCCTTGGCCAGGGTGGTGCGGATGCGCCGATGCTCGATCAGCGAGCAGGCGAGGTTGGCCAGCAGGGCCTTCCGGTGGGAGGCTTCGCGCTGGAGCTTGGGGACTTTTCTTCCGTGTTTCATGATGGGTGTTTCTAGATAGGGGGGGCGGGCGGATTATTCGTCTTCGTCGTCCACATCCGGCAGATTGCTGTCGACGAGGCTGGTGAAGCCCATGATGTCAGCTTCCTCATCGTCGTCGCCGATCATGCTGCTGCGGGCGAGCAGCGAAGAGCCGCCGGCGGAGGGCTCGAGCAGGGAGGCGTCGAACTTCATGCCGAGCGACAGGCCAAGCTCGGAGAGCTTTTCCTTGATCTCGGTGAGCGACTTCTTGCCGAAGTTGCGGTAGCGCAGCATCTCGGCCTCGGTCTTCATGGCCAGTTGGCCGACGGAGGTGATGTTGGCGTTGTTGAGGCAGTTGGCGGCGCGGACCGAAAGCTCGATCTCGTTGACGCTCATGTTGAGCAGCTTGCGCAGCTCGCTGTTTTCCTCGGTCTGGGCCTCCGGGGCGGCCTCGAACTCGATGGCCTTGTCGTCGTAGTTGACGAAGACGTCGAGGTGGTGGCGAAGGATCGCTGCCGACTGCAGGAGGGCGTCGCTCGGGCTGATGCGGCCGTCAGTCCAGATGTCGAGCACCAGCTTGTCATAGTCGGTGTTCTGGCCGACGCGGGTGTTTTCAACCGCGTACTTGACGCGAGTGACGGGGCTGTAGATCGAGTCGATCGGAATGACGCCGATGGGGGTGTCCGGGCGCTTGTTTTCCTCCCAGGAAGAGAAACCGCGGCCGACGCGGACTTCGAACTCGCACTCAAACTTGACCTTGCGGTCGAGTGTGCAGATGACCTGGTCCTTGTTGATGACCTCGTAGTGATTGTCTTCCTTGATGTCGCCGGCGGTGACGACGCCTTCCTTGTCGGCAAGGATCGACAGCAGGCGGGGCTCCTTGCTTTCGCTGTGGTGACGGAAGCGAACCTTCTTCAGGTTGAGCACGATCTGGACGACGTCCTCAAGGACGCCAGGGATGGTGCTGAACTCGTGCTCAACGCCGCGAATCTTCACGGAGGTGATGGCGGCACCCTCGAGCGAGGAGAGCAGGACACGGCGCAGGGAGTTGCCGATCGTGTGGCCGTAACCCTTATCGAAGGGTTCGGCGACGAACTGCGCGTAGGTGTCGGTGGCGGTGGCCTCGTTGCGAACGAGGCGATTCGGCATTTCGAATCGGGCTAGACGGACGGACATGTGGGGTGGATGGGGTGCCGGGTTACCTCCCGGGCGAGCTTTCCTCCACCTCGGAGAGGCGGGGAAACCGGGAGACCTACGGCGAGTGCTTTAAGGGCTCGCAAGGGGGCAAGACTATTGGCAATCTAGCCACCTTTGCAAGGGCATTTTCACAGGGTTGACGCCGGGAAGCGCCGACTCAGGCCGCCGGCTCACGGGTCAGGGTGCCGTCGAGCAGGCGCATGACGCCGCGCGGATTGGCGTTCTGGAGAGCCTCGGGCAGGCAGTCGTCTGGGAAACCCTGATAGCAGACCGGGCGGACGAAGCGGTAAATGCTGCCGGTGCCGATGCTGGTGAAGAAGCTGTGGCTGGCCGCCGGGTAAGGGCCGCCGTGGTGCATCGAGGGGCAGGGCTCGATGCCAGTGCCGAAGCCGTTGAAGATGAGGCGGCCGACTTTGCGCTCGAGGATGCGCACGAGTTCGGCGTTTTCGCGCAGGTCCTCGGGCGTGCCATGGATCGCGGCGGTGAGCTGGCCTTCAAGGCCGCGGGCGAACTCAAGCACGGCCTCCATGCTGTCACTCTCGGCGATGATCGAGCAGGGGCCGAAGACTTCGCGCTGGAGTTCCTCGTTCGATTGCAGGACGTCGAGCGGCACGGTGAAGATCCGGCAGGCGGCCTGGGTGGCGTCGTGGTTCGGAGGTTGCGCCGACTGGCCGGCCACTCGCAGTCCGGAGATCGTGTGCCAGACGGCCGTGCCGGCCTCATAGGTTTCACAGATGCCGCGGTGGAGCATCGTCTGCGGGGCGACTTTTTGCGCGTGTTCACCCGCGATTTTGACGAACTCGGCGAGTTCGGGGCTCTTGACGCCGAGGACCATGGCCGGGTTCGTGCAGAACTGGCCGACACCCATGGTGACCGAGCCGATGTAGGCTTCGGCCATCTGCGCGGCACGAGCCTTGAGGGCACGGGGCAGGACGAAGACCGGGTTCACCGAGCCCATCTCCGCATAGACCGGGATCGGGTGCGGGCGGGAGGCGGCGACATCCATGAGGGCCCGGCCGCCGCGCAGCGAGCCGGTGAAGGCGACCGCCTGGGTGAGCGGGTGGCGGACGAGTTCGATGCCGATGTCATGGTTGCGTCCGTGCAGCATGGAGAAACTGCCCAGCGGCAGTCCGCTTTTCTGCAGGGCTTGGAAGACGGCGCGCGAGAGCATCTCGCAGGTGCCTGGGTGGGCGGGATGAGCCTTGACAACCACAGGGCAGCCGGCGGCAAGAGCGCAGACCGAGTCGGTGCCGACGACGCCGATGGCGAAGGGGAAGTTGCTGGCGCCGAAGACGACGACCGGGCCGATCGGCTGCAAAACGCGGCGGACATCGGGCTTGGGCAGCGGCTGGCGGTCCGGCTGGGGGCGGTCGATGCTGGCCTCAGCCCAGGAGCCTTCGCGCAGCAGGGCGGCAAACATTCGGCACTGGTTGACGGCGCGGCCCCGCTCGCCGGTCAGGCGGGCCATCGGCAGGGCGGTCTCGGCGTGGGCGCGTTCCAGCAGGGCGTCGCCGAGGGCGAGGATTTCCTCGGCCAGGGTTTCCAGGAAGGCGGCACGAGCGTCTGCGCCGGCACCGCGCAGGGCGTCGTAGGCGCCGTCGGCGGCGCGCAGGGCTTCGTCGGCCTCGGCGGCGGTGGCCTCCGAGAAGCTTGGCTCCAAAAGTTGGTTGGTCGTCGGGTTGACGGCCTGGAAGGGAGCGAACTGGGTCGTGGTTTCGCGACCCGCGATGAGGTGGTGTCCGGTGAGCATGGGGAAGGGGTGGTGGAGGTTCAGTCGGCGGGGTTCACGAGGGTGCCGATTCCGTCGATCGAGATGCGCATCTCGTCGCCGGACTGCAGCGTGAAGTCATCGCCGGGCACGATGCCGGTGCCGGTCATGAGGTAGGCACCGGTCGGGAAGCTGTTGTCGCGGAACAGGAAGCCGGCGAGTTCCTGCGGTGTGCGCTTGAGCTGGGCGAGGGTGGTTTCACCGGCGAAAGCCACTGTCTCGCCGCGACGGATCTCCAGGTGGATGGCGGTTTCCGGCGGCAGCGGAGCCGGGGCGACAAGCAGGCAGGGGCCGAGCGCGGCGCAGAGTTTGAAGCACTTCGCCTGCGGCAGATACAGCGGGTTTTCACCCTCAATGTCGCGGCAGGACAGGTCGTTGCCGATGGTGGCGCCGAGGATTTCACCAGCGGCGTTGATCGCCAGGGTCAGCTCGGGCTCTGGCACCATCCATTTTGAGTCACTGCGCAGGTGCATGGCCTGACCCGGGTGGGCCACCCGCTGCGGGGTCGCCTTGAAAAAGATCTCCGGACGTTCGGCGGCGTAGACGCGGTCGTAGAAGCTGCCGCCTCCGGCATCCTTGCTCTCCTCCATGCGTGCGGTGCGGCTGCGGAAGTAGGTGACACCCGCGGCCCAGACCTCCTGGCTGCCGATGGGGGCCAGGAGATCGGTGGGTTCCGCCACCGCCGGCAGGCGGGCGGCCTCGGCGGCGAGACGGGCGTGCAGGTTCGGGCGGTTGAACAGGCTGTCCCAGTCCTGCTCCTCGAGCCGGTGCCAGGTGAGGTTCGGGCTGCGCAGGAAGAGGCCGTGGCGGGTGCGATAAAGCTGCATGAGGCGGCGAGCCTATCGCCCCGCGCGCCGCTGTCAAAACAAGAACGGCGGCATGTGGCGGCGGAGGCGCGCCGGCCGCAACCGGGTGTCGACGCCCGGCGCCGCTTGCCAGCACGCAAAGCGCGCGTAGATTGAACCTTCCCATGGATCCCCTGATTCACCTCCTGCACCTCAACTCAAGCCGCTCCCCCAGCGAGCTTGCCCAGCTTCTGGGCCTCACCGAAGACGAAGTCATCCGGCGCACGCGGGCCGCCGAGGCCGACGGCACAATCCTGGGTTACAACGCCGTGGTCGATCGTCACAAGGCGGGGCACCGCGGTGTCACCGCGCTGATCGAAGTGCGCATCACACCCGAACGCGAGGGCGGGTTCGACCGCCTGGCTCGGCGCATCGCCAAATTTGACCAGGTGCGCGAGTGTTTCCTGATGAGCGGCGGCTACGACCTCGCCGTCGTCGTCGAGGGTCAGGACCTGCTCGATGTCGCCAACTTCGTCGCCGAGAAGCTCAGCACGCTTGGCGGCATTCTCTCGACCGCCACCCACTTCCAGCTCAAGGCCTACAAGCAGTCCGGCTTCCTCGTCAATCCCGGCGACGATGAAGAACGTCTGCCCGTCAGTCCATGAACCACGACCGCACATGGACTACGACAGCAAACTCTGCACCCAGGTTCGCGATCTTCCCCGCTCCGGCATCCGCGATTTCTTCGAACTGGTCATCGGCCGTTCGGACGTGATCTCGCTCGGCGTCGGTGAACCGGACAAACCCACGCCCTGGCCGATCCGCGAGGCGGCGATTCGCTCGCTCGAAAAGGGCCACACGACCTACACCTCGAACCTCGGCCTGGAATCCCTGCGCATCGCCATCAGCGACTACGTGGAGAACCAGTTCCGGGTCCGTTACGATCCGAAGACGGAGATCCTTGTCACGGTCGGTGTTTCCGAGGCGCTTGACCTGGCCTTCCGCGCCCTGCTGAATCCGGGCGACGAGGTCATCTACCACGAGCCCTGCTACGTTTCCTACAGCCCGGGCATCAAGATGGCCTACGGCGTGCCGGTGGTCGTCGAGACGCGCGAGGAAAACCAGTTCGCCCTCATGGCCGAGGACGTAGAGCGCGCGATCACTCCGCGCACCAAGGTGCTGGCGATGAATTTCCCGACGAACCCGACCGGCGGCATCATGCCGCCTGAGGAGTTGGAGAAGATCGCCGCGCTGGCGGTGAAGCACGACCTGATCGTCATCACTGACGAGATCTACTGCGAGTTGCTTTACGATCAGCGCGAGCACCGCAGCATCGTTGAGTTTCCGGGCATGCGCGAGCGCACCATCCTGCTGCACGGCTTCAGCAAGGCCTTTGCCATGACCGGCTGGCGCCTGGGCTATGCCTGCGCGCCCTCGGTGCTGCGCGAGGCGATGATGAAGATCCACCAGTACTGCATGCTCTGCGCGCCGATCATGAGCCAGACGGCGGGCCTGGAGGCCCTGAAGATGGGGCCCTCCGCCTACGAAGAAATGCGTCAAAGCTACGAGCAGCGCCGCAACCTCATCGTGTCCCGCCTCAACGGCATGGGTCTGCCCTGCTTCAATCCGGGTGGCGCCTTCTACGTGTTCCCGGACATCCGGCCAACCGGCCTCACCAGCAAGGAGTTCGCCATTCGCCTGCTCGAGCAGAAGAGCGTGGCCGTCGTTCCAGGCAATGCCTTTGGCACGGCCGGCGAGGGTTTTGTCCGCTGCTGCTACGCCACCGCGCCGGATCTCATCGTCAAGGCGATGGACCTGATGGAGGAGTTTGTTCAGGGTCGCTGAGGCGGCCCGGTGACGGGGCGGCGGCCGTTGGGCCGTCGCCTCACTTCGACTTCTTTTTGCCCGCGGGTTGCCAGCGAGGTTCCCACTCGGGCAGTTCGCTGCGGGCGGACTTCAGGTAGGCGCCGATTTTGGCGGCGATCTCCGGGTGGTCTGCGGAGACGTCGTTGACTTCGGCGACATCGTTCTGTTGGTCGAACAGCTTGACTGGAGCGTTTGGTCCGCCGCTGCGCAGGCCCTTCCAGCGGCCCTGGTAGAGGGAGGCCTGCTTGAAGCCGCCTTCGTGGAATTCCCAGTACAGGAACTCGTGGCTTTTTTGCTCTTGGGGGCGTCCGCTGAGCAGGGGGACGAGGCTGATACCGTCAGTCCGCTCCGGGGCGGGCGCGCCGGCGAGTTCGGCGGCGGTGGGCAGGAAGTCGGGGAAATAGCCGACGTGATCGGTGACGCCGGGCTTCACACGACCGGGCCACCAGGCAATGAAGGGCACGCGGATGCCGCCGTCGGTGAGACTGCGCTTGATGCCAGTGAAGGGACCGGAGGGCTGGAAGCGCGCGAGGTCGTGCTTGCTTTCGTTGTGCGGACCGTTGTCGCTGGTGAAGACCACCAGCGTCTTTTCCGCGAGGCCGAGCTTCTGCAGGTGGTCGAGCATGCGGCCGACATAGCCGTCGAGCCGGCTGATCATCGCCGCCTGGCCCTTGTCCTGGGGCGGCCAATCCTTGTCGGCGTAGGGGCCGTAGTCGGGCACCTGGGCACCATCGCCAAGCAGGCGGGCGCGCTCGTTGTTGGCGTGCGGGATGACCGGGCTCCAGTAGAGGAAGAAGGGGCGGTCGCGGTTCTCGTCGACGAACTTCAGGCTCTCCTCGACGAAGAGGTCATCGGCGAAGTGAACGGCGTCGGTGGCGTAACCGGCACCGTCCTCGCCGACCGGCACGATGACATTGGAGAGAGGCTCTTTCGTTTCGTTGCGCCAGAGATAGTCGGGGAAGTGGTTGTGGGCGTGGTGCTGGCTGAGGTAGCCGTAGAATTCGGCGAAGCCCTGCTTGCGCGGCAGGCCGCTCTCGGCAGCGCCAACATTGCCCAGGCCCCACTTGCCGATGAGGGCGGTTTTGTAGCCCGCCTTTTGCAGCAGGCTGGCGACGGTGACATCGCCGACCTTCAGTGCCTGCGCCGCCGGATTGGTCTGGCCGGCATTGCCGCGCACGCGGGTGTGGCCGTGGTGCAGGCCAGTCATCAGTACGCTGCGCGACGGCGCGCAGACCGTGGCACCCGCGTAATAGTGGGTGAAGCGCAGGCCTTCGGAGGCCATCCGGTCGAGGTGAGGCGTGGTGATGACTTTCTGGCCGTAGCAGCCGAGGTCGCCCCAGCCGAGGTCGTCCGCCATGATCCAGACCAGGTTGGGGAGGTCGGCGGCGAGGGCGGGCAGCAGGGCGGCGAACAGAAGGGCAAGCGGACGAAACATGGCTGGGGAACGCAGGGGTTGCGGCAGTCTTGCCGGGGATCAGTGCAGTTGAGGCTCGCCGGGAGCCACGGTCGCGCGCTGGCCTTCGGCGAGGGCGCTCAGGCGTTCGGCGACCTCCGGATGACTGGCGGCGAGGTCGCGCTTTTCCGAGGGGTCGCGGCCGAGGTGGTAGAGCTGGGGCGTCGCGTGAACCTCGGCCTTTGCCTGGCCGTAGCCGGTCTGGGTCTTGAGATGCGCCTTCCACTCGCCGAGACGGACGGCGAAGATCTGGTCGCCGCGGTAGTAGAAGAACGGCCGTTCCGGCAAGAGGGCACCTTCGAAGAGCAGGGGCGAGAGGTCGTGGCCGTCGAGTTCGAGGTTGGCCGGTGGCATGGCGCCGGCGAGGGCGAGCGCGGTCGGGAAGAGATCAAGGGCGCTGGCCGGTTGTGAGGTGACAGCGGGGCGGATGCGGCCGGGCATCCAGAAGAGGCCGGGCACGCGCATGCCGCCCTCCCAGGTGCTGCCCTTGCCGTCCCTAAGCGGGCCGGCGCTCCCGCCCTGACTGCCCATGATGAGCCAGGGCCCGTTGTCGCTGGTGAAGACCACGAGGGTGCTTTCGGCCAGGCCCTCGCGACGCAGGGTCTCGAGGATTTCACCGGTGCTCCAGTCGAGTTCCTCGACGGCATCGCCGTAGATGCCGGCGCGGCTCGTGCCCTGGAAAGTGGGCGAGGCAAACATCGGCACGTGCGGGAAAGTGTGGGCGAGGTAGAGGAAGAAGGGTTTGCCCTTCTGGCCGGTGATGAACTTCACCGCCTCTTCGGTGTAGCGCTTCGTCAGCGTGGTCTGCACGGCGGGTTGCTCGATGACCGTGCCATCGCGCAGCAGCGGCACCTTCCATCCGTCGGCGGGCGGGTTGGGCGATCCAGTCGAACCTTTCGGCAGGCCGAGGCGGGCGTCCATGTCGTTTGAGTAGGGTAGGCCGAAGCTGTGGTCAAAGCCGTGGTCGAGCGGGCGGCCACCCTCGTGGATGCCGAGGTGCCACTTGCCGATGTGGGCGGTGGCGTAGCCCTGGTCCTTGAGGACGCGCGCGAGCGTGCGCTCGGTCTGCGGCAGGCCGCCCTTGGAGTCGCCAAACAGCACCCGCCGCGGCGCCTGGGGCATCGCGCACATGCCGCTGCGGATCGGGTAGCGACCGGTGAGCAGGGCGGCCCGGCTCGGTGTGCAGACTTCAGCGGCGGAATAGAAGTCGGTGAAGCGCAGACCCTCGGCGGCCATGCGGTCGAGGTGGGGGGTGCGGATGACCGGCGAGCCCTGGCAGCCGAGGTCGCCCCAGCCAAGGTCGTCGGCGAAAAGAACGATGACATTGGCGGGCCGGGCGACAAGCAGGCCGGGTAGCAGGGCGAGCAGGAGGGCAAGCGTTTTCATGTCGGCACAGTGAAGGGTAGGCGAGGCGAGTCAAAGCTGAATGGCTGCTGGTGTTTCCCGCTGCGCGGATTGCAGTATGCGTCCCGCGTTTGACGTTGTGCCGCGACCGCGCTTAGCCTAGCGCTATGAAAGCCCAGCCCCTGCGCACCTCGGTCATCGGCAGCTACCCTTTTCCAGGCTGGCTGGAATTCGCCGCCGGCCGGCTCGAAGCCTTTGGTCGCGACGATCTCGAGGAGTTGCAGGACGATTCCGCCATGGTGGCCATTCAGGACCAGCTTGCCGCCGGTCTGGATGTCATCACCGACGGCGAGCAGACCCGGCTTGACTTCAACCTGTCGTTCTATGGCTTTCTCGAGGGAATCTCGCTGGAACCCGCGAGCCCGCGCCGTTTCGGCCCGCCGGCCCATGACCAGCGCGGCCGACACGAGATCATTGGCGAACTGGCCGCGCCGCGTGGTCTGGGGGCGGTGGCTGAATTCGAGCGCCTGCGCCGGCTGGCCGGCGGTTGCGGTCGTCGTCTCAAGGTGAGCGTACCGGGGCCCTTCACCCTCAGCGGCCGGCTGGTGCCGAACCGGCAGTATCGCGACCGTCACGCCATCGCCGAGGCGCTGCTGCCGATCGTGCGCGCGGAGATTGAGGCATTGGTCGCCGCCGGCGCCGAGGAAATTTGCGTCGATGAACCGAGCATGAGCTGCTACGGCCATCGCGAGGACACGCGCCGCCTGGTGGACCTGTTCAACCGCACCGTTGAACCCGGCCACGGCCGCACGCGCCTGTGCACCCACCTCTGTTTCGGCAACTACAAGGGCCGGGCGGTCGGCCCGCGCCGCTACGCGCCGCTGTTTCCCGCCTTCCTTGACCTGCACTGCGATGAGATGCATGTCGAGATGGCGAGCCGAGAGTATGCCGAGCTGGAGGTGATTGCCCCGATTGCCCAGCGCATGGACGTGGCGGTCGGTGTCATCGATGTCAAAAGCTACCACATCGAGACGCCGGAGCAGGTGGCGGCAGCGGTGCGCGCCTGTCTGCGGCATGCGCCGGCGGACCGGCTGGTCTTTGCGCCTGACTGCGGCCTGAGCCAGACCGCGCGATGGGCCTCGCGACGCAAGCTGCTTGCCATGGTCGAGGGCGTGCGGCGGGTGCGGCGCGAACTAGGCCGCGAATCATCCTGAGGGTGCTGGGCAACCCCGTCTGGCAGGGATTTGGCGAAAGAGCCGGCAGGTGGCCGGTCAGTCGAGGGACTTCTTTGGGGCCGCGATGCGGACCTCGCCTGCCTTGGGCGGGCGTTGCACCGGGGCGAGCGCGAAGCGCTGAACTTCATAGCCGCTGACATTGATCGTCAGGTCTAGAGCCGCGAGGAATTCCCAGGTGGCGGCGACGCCGATCTCGTCGGCAATCTTGCGCGCCTCAAGGTAGGTGTCGAAGGCGTTCGACATGACCTGGTAGACCGCCACCCCGTTGGGGTCACCCTTGAGCTGGCGGAGCATGCGCTGGTAATTGGAGCCCTCGTTGCGCATCTGGTCGAGCGTCTCGCCGCCGCCGGCCTTGGGGGTGAGCTGCATCTGCACCAGGGTGGAACCCGGGCGGATGACGGGGAGCAGCGTGAAAGGGCCGCTGAAGGTCGGGTTGCTGGCGGCGCGTTCCAGCATCGAACGAATGGCAAAGGCGTCATAGATCGTGCGTTCCTTGCTCCGGTCTTTGATGCCATTCATGTCAGCCAGATCCTTGACAAAGTAGTTGTGGATGTCGCGCGGGGTCGCCTTGACCTCGGTGGCGCGGCCGTTCCAAGTGAAGGTCACCTTGCCGGCAGCGGCCACGGCCTGGATGGTCGGCTTGGTGGGATCGCTCGAGGGATCCAGGGCGGTCCACTTGGTCAGGTCACCCTGGGTGGCGGCGACCAGGGCTTCGGCAACGCCGCCCGGCGTGGAGCGCACAGCAATGGAGATGTCGCCGAGGGCGGAGAGCGCCTGGCGGTTGGCGGGCAGACCGGCGGCAGTGAGGGTTTTGTGGGCGACCGCCACAAACTCCATCTGGAAGGTGCCCACAAAAGAGGCGATTTCCGGCCAGGCCTGCTGTGCGGCGGCGGGCGTGCCGTAGATCTTGCCAAGCATGTCGGCGAAGGGCTCGATCTTGGCTTCCTTGTAATAAAGCTGGCTCTTGGCCTTCTCAAGGCCGTCGAGGATGGGTTGGAGGAATTCGCGCTGGTTGAAGTGCAGCACGCCCTGCCGGGCGACGAGAACACGGGTCTCATTCGGCTCCTTCGGATACGGACGCGGATTGGGCAGGCGCACGTAGGTGGGTGGCGGCGGCTGATAGACCGGCGTTTCGTCGAGCAGGGCCTTGAGGCGCTCGATTTCGGCGATCAATTTGTCGACTTCGACTTTCTCCTTTTCACGCAGTTGCTTGGCGTCCTCAAGCTTCTTGCGGAAGCTGTCGAGGTCCATGAACTTCATGCGCGACGCCATGTCGCTGGTGTCGATCGTGCGCAGTTCCTCGACGACTTTTTTGAGGTCCTGTTCCGCCTTTTTTTTGTCCTGAGCGATTTTTTCCGGATCGGCGGGCGGCGGCGGCAGGGCCTTGACCTGCTCGACCATCTTCTGATACTCCTCCGGAGTAACGGGCGGCAGGTCACTGAGGATTTTCTGCACCATTTTGGCGGTGTTCACCGCCAGCATGATGAAAACAATCATGAGCACGCCGACGACGTTCGTGACGGCGTCCATCAGCGAATCGAGGTTCAGCTCGGAAGAGTCCTGCTTTCGTTTGGCCATGCGTGTCGGGGATCAGGGGTTGGGTGCCGGTGTGGGCACGGCCGCTCCAGGCACGGGCGGATCAATCTTGCCGCGATACTTGTCGAAGAGGGCGAGGTCGAGCTGGCCGCGGCCTGGAATGGGCAGCTTGCCAATGCGAATCTTGTAATCGCCCTCGGCACGCCCAGCGCCGTTGTTGAAAGGACCCTGGCCATCATCGCGAATGAGGAAGAGGATGAGGGAGTTCTTGTCCTTCGCCACCTCATAGAGTAAGTGATTGTAGGCGGCGTCGGCCACGACGATTTCCGGCGTGGCGCCGAGTCGGTAATCCTGCCCCCAGGCGCCGAGAATCTTCAAGGCGCCGGCGCTGCATTCGACGAAGTACACCTTGGTGGCGTCGCTCATGCCCGAACCCGAGGGCTGCACCACGACCGGCGGCACTTTCTTGTCCTCGGGAACCTTGCGGGCTTTGAGTTCGGCTTCGAGCTTGGCAATCTCTTCCTTGGCGGAGGTCTGCTGCTTCTTGAGACCGTCGATTTCGACCAGCAGATTGTCCAGTTCCTTTTGGAGTTGCTGGCTGATCTGCTGATTCTGTTCCTGAACTTCCTTGGAGGAGTCAAGCAGTCGGCGGAGCTTGATGAAGCGCTGCTGCTTTTCCTCGACCTCCTTCTGGAGTTTCTCCAATTCGGCGATTTTTTCCTTGAGGGCGAGGTCGAGTTGCTTGCGCTGCTCGAGCTCTTTCTTCATGCGCAGGAACTCCTGCGCCATGCGGATCTCCTCGGCCGAACGACCCTCGGCCTTGCCGGCCTGGGAGACGGCGAGCACGACGATGAGCAGCACGAGAGCCCCGATGAGACACGCAAGGATGCTCAGGAAGGGGAATAGCGAGACTTCGTCGCCGGATGACGCACGCCGTTGGGCCATGACAGGTGGAGAAGGGGATTAACCGCGGCTGAACCAGCCCTTTTTGACCGTCTGGTGGATGATGACCTGTTTGCCGCCCAGTTCGGTCAGAACGTTGTTCAGGCCCTGAATGCCTGAGGACAGCGCGCGGGTGTATTCGCTCGTTGTCTTGACGCTGTCCTTGACGGCGTTGGTGAGGTCTTCACGCATGCGGTTGAGGCTCATCGCGAACTCGGCGTCGACGCGCTCCTGATGGGCGGCGGCGCGTTTGTCGAGGTTGTCCGCGTAATCCTTGATTTTGGCGGAAAGGGCGTTGAGGTCGACCAGAAACTCCTTCTGGGCGTTGGCTACCGCCTTGACCAGA
>JBIJBO010000072.1:0-16707 GCA_044345215.1 Prosthecobacter sp.
GATGATCGATCGTTTCGGAGTCATAAATCAGAAGAGTGGCTGGGGAACTTTGAACTTATCATAAAGGCAACATCTGTTTTCTGAATGTCCTCGTTTAAACATCTCCTTAATGACCGTTACTCTCAGAGCAATGAAGCCCAAACGCAGTGCCAAGCCCTCCGATGACCGCCGCTACTTCAAGGAAGTGCGGTTTCGCCAGATCCGCGCCCTGTTTGAAATCGCCAGGCACGGCACCTTTGCGGCGGCGTCACGCAGTCTCGGTATGGCCACGCCCTCCGTGTGGCGGCAGGTGCGGGCGCTGGAGGACGACTACGGCGTGCAACTCGTCACCGCCAAAGGCCATGACGTGCGCCTCACCGAGGACGGCGAGCGGCTGCTGGACCTCGCCGCGCCGCTGGTGGAGGGCTTTGACTCGCTGAAGAAGGTCTTCCACGACCAGCACGGCAAGGCCGAGCGCCACCTGCGCATGGCTGCGCCCGCCACTGTGCTCAACAGCTCCCTGCGCCATGTCATCGCCCGATACCGCGAGTCCCATCCGCAGGTGCGCCTCTCACTCATCGACGCGCCATCGCGCATCGCGTGGCAGCTCCTGGAGGCCGAAAAAGCCGACCTCGCCATCGTCGGCACGCCGCAGGGCGTGACGCTGCCCACACGCTTCGAGGCTACACCGCTCGTGCGCTACCCCTTCGAGGTCGTGTGCCTTGCCAGCCATCCCTTTGCCCAGATCAAAGCCCCCAAACTGCGCGATATCGTTAAGCAGCCCCTCATCCTCGCCGGGGAAAACTCCAGCTCACGCATGCAGTTTGACCATCTCGTGGCGAAAGCCGGCCTCGGCGACCGCATGAACGTCATCATGACCGCCGGCAACGTCACCTCCATCCTCAACTACGTGGCCCTCGGCATGGGCGTGGCTGTGCTCTCCCGTCCCGCGAGGGAAGCCTTGCCGGTGCTTGCCGATGTGAAAGCCCGCTTCGTCCACCGCGATGTCTCCGCCTCCCTCGGCCACGATCAAGTCGTCCTGCTCCACCCCAAAGGCCGCCACGAACTCGCCCACGTCCGCGCCTTCCGCGAGATGGTGATGAAGGGGCTGCGGGGCAACAGGGAAGCGAGATGAAAAACGGCGCCATTTACCACTCACTGCACGATCACCCCCTCCGCCAGCACCAGCAGCACCATCTTTTTGAACTGAAGCCGCTCGCCGGGCTTCACCGCTTTGCGATACAGGCTCACGCGATTGATCTCGCCCGGGAAGAGCTGCGTCTCGGGCACATCGACCTTGCTGAAACCGGCTTTTTGCAGCGCTGCCTCCTGGCTGGCGGACGCTGGGCGGATGGTGGGGGTGAGGGCGAAAAGGGTGCCGGGCTTGGAGACGGTGACATCGAGCTTTTCGATGCTGGTGCGATGAAAGGGCAGGTCTTTGACGGCTTCGGGCAATTCGTCGATGACGTAGTCGCGATCGGTGAAGAGCTTCACGCCGCGTTTCATGAAGGCGGGCTCAGGCGGCGGTGGCGCGGGCCAGGCAATGCGTTGTTGGCCGGTCTGTGGCTCGAATTGGCCGACGGACTCCAGTTCGCCGAACATGATGCGGTCGGTGCTGCCGCCGTGGTCGCTTTGGGTGACGGTGAGCCAAAGGGTGCCTTCGTGTTCGTGGAAGGTCGGATACTGGAATGAGTGCGGCGACTCGAAGCGGTATTTGCGCTGCCAGGTTTTGCCGTCGCGGGAGATGTCCACGTTGAAGACGCTGCGGCCGCAGTTCTGGATCTTGGTGTTCTCCTGCCAGCCGAGGTAATAGAGGCCCCCGAAGTGATCAAAGGTCGGCTTTGAGTTCAGGCCGTTGGGCACGAAGGGCCTTGGCTCGGCGACGGTCCACGTTTTGCCGTCATGGCTGGTGGTGAAGTGGTAGTTGCCCGCGTCGTTGCGCACGATGGCCATCCAGGTGCCGTCGGGCAGGCGGTTCACGGCGGATTCGCTGAGCTGCTGCGACTGCGGATCATTGTAGTGGCCGATGATTTCAAAGGTGGCGAAGTCGTCATGCAGCACGGCGAGGGCGTTTTGTTTGCCGGGGAAGTTGTTGAGCGCGATGTATCGCCGACCATCGAACTCCTTGAACGAATCAAAGATGTACAGGCCCTGATTCACGGCGGGCCGCTTGAAGCCTGACGCGACTGCGTCCGCATGAAAATGACGCGGCTCCATGTCGAAGGTGCCTGCGGCGGTCTTGAGCTTGGCTTTGTGGATGCTATCCTCAAAGGTCTGCGTGCGCAGGTCAAAGTCCCTATACCACGTCACCGCCTGTGCTTTGGCCGGTTGGCTGCAAAAGTAGGCGCGCAGTGTCTGCTCGTCCTTGCGGATGATGCGCGGCACAAAGACCTGCGCGTCCGGCAGCGTGATGTTGGCGAAGGCTTGACCCGCCTTGGCCATCGGGTGCGTTTTTTCCACTTTGAGCGTCTTCAAGTTCACCTCCGTGAGCACGCAATACATCGCCAGGCCCGCGCCGTGGCCGGGTGACACGTCGTTGTCATGCTCGACGATGTAGGCTCGCTCGCCGACACAAACGAATTCCGCATCATGCGCTCCTTTCACCTGCGGTGCCGTAACGCGAACGATCCGCTGCATCACGATGTCGCCCGCGAGCGCGGGGTCCCAGTTGGCAGGAAGAAGGCTTCCGGTGGATACGGGGGCCTTCTTTGCCAAAGCATCGGTCTCGCTGAGCTTGAAGCGGGTGCTGACGACGCTGCTCTTTTCCGGGCCGGCGGCGTAGTGGATGTAGGTGGTCGCGATGAGGGTGCCGTCGCCGAGAAGTTCGAGATCGGAGTAGCCGCAGTCGGTGTTGCCGGTGCCGGGCTTGTCAATGGGGCTGCGCTTGCTGTTGTGGAGAAGTTTGATGCGATACTGGCCTTCGCGGCGGTTCACGATGTCCTCAAAGGTGCCGACCCAGGCGACGTAGTGTCCGTAGGTTGGGCTTGTCTTGGCCATGTCGCGGAAGGCGATGACGAGGCGGCCATCGGGTGCGTGTTTGATGACATGACGATCCCCGGTGAGCGCGGCGGGGAGTTCCTTGGGCTCGCTCCAGGTGCGTGCGTCATCGGTGCTCACCGAATACAGCGAGTGATGCTGGCGGGTGTTTTCGCGGATGAGCATGACGAGTTGTCTGCCGTCATCGGACTGCGTCACGCTCGGCTGTGCCCACTGTCCGGGGACGACGAGGATGACGCGCTCCTTGCTCCACGTCAGGCCGCCATCGAGCGACTCGCTCTGCCACACGACGGGATGTGGATCCTTGGCATTTTTCGGATCGCGACGATCGGACCACATGATGAGCCGCTTGCCGTCATCGAAGGAGAGAATGCTCTTGGGGGCGACTTCGCCGACGAGGCCGAGTTCCTTCATCGGTGACCACGTTTTGCCAAGGTCCGTCGAAAACGCGCTGCGGAGATTTCCCGGAAAATCGCAGCCGCCGAAGATGAACAGGCGCTCAATGCCCTGCGGATCGGTGAGGCGATGGAGCACTGGAGTGGTGCGCTTTACCTGCCGCCAATCCGGTGACATGGACAAAGGCGAAGTCCAGGTGAGGCCGGCGTCATCGCTGCGTGCAATCGGCCCGAGGTATCCGGCGTGGTTCATGCACCACGCGGTGAACATCGTCCTGCCATCGGCCATCAGAACCGTGTCACAATGGCCTTGGTATTCCTTTTCTGTGCCACGGGCAATGACGACATGCCTTGCCGCATCACCCGAGAGGTCCACGGTCGGGATGGAAATGCTGCGCAAGGTGCCGGGCGTAGGCCCTGCAAAGCTGGGCACATCTGCGGCATGGAGAAGCGTGCTGCCTGAAATTGCCAGAAGGATGCCAAGAGTTCGTGAGAGCATGATTTCTCTGAACGCCACGCCACACGCGAGACCTTCGCCTGTGCCGATGTTTGCGATGTTATGTTAACACTCTCGCGAAAGGCAGAGCATGAACTCAGGCTTTCCGCCCGAGAATGCGGTCCATCGAATCGGAGGTCTGCCAGATCAGCGCCTCCGGATAGTGGGTGTAGGGGTGGAAGTATTCGAAGGTGAGGAAGCCGTTGTAACCCGTTGCCGCGAGGGCATCGGTGACCGCCGGCCAGTTGGTCGTGCCGTCGAGCAGCGGCCGGAAGGTTTCGAGGCTGAAGTCCGTGCCCTTCTTGGTGAACTCCTTGAGGTGGACATTTTGGATGCGGTCGCCGAGCACGCCGATCCAGTGCTCGGGATACTGGAACATGCTGATGTTGCCGGTGTCGAAATGCACGCGCACATGCTCGCTGCCAAAACTGTCGACAAAGGCGTTCATCTCCATCGGAGTCATCAGGTAGCCATTGAAGAAGATGTTCTCGATGTTGAGGCGGACCTTGAGCTTTTCCGCCTGTCGGGCGAGCTGGCCGACGGCCTCGCGGGCGCGCTGGTCGCAGACGTCGTTGGGCACCGGCTCGTGATCGTCGCGCCAGGGGATGTGGACGGCTCCCGGCACGACCAGCACATTGTCAACGCCGAGGTCGCGTGCACACTCGGCGATCTTACCGGCCAGTTCCAGGCCCTGCGCACGCTTGGCCGGATCGTTGCTGGTGAGCGGATACGGCCAGAACAGGAAGGAGCACAGGCCGCTGATACGGATGCCGATCTGATCGGCCATCTTGCGGATCTTCACGTAGTCGGCCGTGCCATGCTTGGGCGACAGGTCGTTGTCGAGGTCATAGTTCAGTTCGATGCCGTCAAACCCGGCATCCTTGGCAAGCTGCAGGCATTCCCGCAGGCTCATGCGCTCGGGATAGGGAAAGGCCCAGAGGTTGATCGACTTGAGCATGTCGTGGCGCTTGGGCGAACCGCGGCGGATGTCGGGGACCGTCGCTGCTCGCACGGGTTCAAAGGCCGCGGCGGTGAGGCCGACACCGGCCAGCGTGGCCTTGAGGGCATCGCGTCGGGACAGCGGAGAGGGGGCAGGCGTCATGCCGGCATGCAATCAAAACACGGCCGGCGCGGCAAGGCTGAATTTGCCGGGCTCAGCGGGCCCGCAGGGTCGTCAGCCGCCAGTCGTGCGCCGGAATCTTCAGGGGACGCTGCACGGTTTCGACAAAATGCCGGGGAAACTCCGTGTCGCACGGCCCGGGCTGAAACTCCCGGAGGGTGACCTCCACATCCGCGCCGGCCGTGCTTTCCAACCCCTCGAGGGTGAATTGCACCCGCCGCAGCCGCTGATCCCGCTCACTGATCCAGGCCACCACCCGGTCCTCGCGCGCCACCCCCAGGCCGGGGCGCAGGACGCCAAAGACGCGCCGGCAGGGATCACCATCCACCGGCAGAGGCGCCGACTCCAGATCCAGGCACCAGTCGCTGCCGCGCGCCAGCAGCCAGTCGGCCCCAAACAGAAACAGCGCATAGCCGTCGGCGACCAAAGCCGCGGCGTCACAGGCGTCCCCGGAGGCGGCCGGCTCATCATTCAACCACACCTGCACGGCGCCCGGCGTGCGCACCACGCGTTTGACGCCCGCCGGCCCGCGATGCGTCTGCTCGACGCGCCCCTGCAACGGCCAGTAGCGTTCCGTCGATCCCTGGCGAAACGCCGCGTCCACCAAGACCGGCTGCAGCCGCCGCACGAGCCGGGCCCACTCGCCGTCGTAGGTCGCCTCGACCTCATGCAGCCGGGTCCAGGGGCGACCCGCCCGTTCGGCACTGCGCTCCAGGAGCCGACGCGCCTCGGCCCCGCCGCCGGCGGGCGCGGTCCGCGGATCCGGCAGACTGGAACAGGAAACCAGGAGGACCGACAGCATGGCCGCACGCAGGATCATGTCCCAACATGCCACAACCGCGTTCCCCGGGCAACGGCCAGCGCACTTGTCAGGCCACCGGCGCGGACTAGAATCGCTCCATGATTCCTCTGGCCGACGACAACCCGGTGCACCGCTTCCCGCTGGTCACCGTCCTCCTCATCGCCGCCAACCTGGCCGTGTTCTTGCTGTGGCAGATGCGGGTCGGACTGGAGGATAGTGTGGCCATCGGCGCCTTCGTGCCCGTCGAATTTCACCGCGGCGCGCCCGGCGCCTGGAGAGCACTCTTCACCAGCATGTTCATGCATGGAGGCTTCATGCATCTCTTGGGCAACCTTTGGTTCCTGTGGATCTTCGGCGACAACGTCGAGAGCGAGTGCGGCCGGCTGCGCTTCCTGATGTTTTATCTGCTCTGCGGCGTCGCCGCCACCCTGGTCCACACCTGGCAGGATCCGCGCTCGGCCGTGCCGCTGGTCGGCGCCAGCGGTGCCATCAGCGGCGTGCTCGGCGCCTACCTGATCGAACATCCGCGCGCGCCGGTTCGCACCCTGATCCCACTCGGCCTGTTCACCCGCATCATCGATCTGCCCGCGTTCGTTTTCCTTTTCCTGTGGATCGGCATGCAGGTGTTCAGCCAGGCCCTGATCGCCGGGCGCACGGGTGGGGGCGGAGTTGCCTACCTCGCCCACATCGCCGGCTTCGCCGCCGGCGCGGCCCTGATCTTCGTCTTTCGTCAGCGCGGGCGGAATTGAAAGATGCATGCGCGCTGCCGAACGCATGCACGCGAAAGGCTGGAGAACTTTGGGCGGCTGAATTCCCTCGCCCATCGGTCTTAATCCTGCCTCATTCTCGGGGCCAACCCTTCGCAAGTGCAGAATGGCCATTGTCCAGATCGGCGGGTTCAGCTCTCGATCAGGTCCGCGTGGAGGCCGACGTTGGCGGCGAACTTGCCGGCAGCGGCTTGCTCGGAAGGACCGTCGCTCATCAGGCCGGCAGCGGGCAACTCCAGAACATCGGTGCTGTCGCCATCGGCCAGGCCCGGACAGAGATAGCCGGCCTCGTTCACCGCCGGGTCCTCACGCACCTCCGCGATGCATCCGTCCACCACCTCCACCATGCCGGGGAAAACCCGCGACTGAAACAAATCGACAATCTGACCGCGATGCTGACGCGCGGCATTCACGAAGTCATCCCAGGGGACCCGTGCAGCAATGACAAGACCCCGCGACGGACGGCAAGGTGGCCGTGCGAAAAAGGGCCGTTGCGTTGGCGGCGGGCCTGCAGTTCATTGCGTTCATGCCCGACCTGACCCCGGATCAACGGTCCGACTACGAGCGCGAAGGCGTGGTGCGCCTGCGCGCCTTTTTGAGTGCGGACGAGGTCTCCGCCGTGCGCGCCGAGCTGGAACGCTACCTGCGCGAGGATCTTGACTGCCTGCCCGCCGATGCCCGGACGCTCGAAGCCGACAACCGGACGGTGCGCAACCTTTGGCGACTGGAGCAGCACAATGTCTTCTTCCGGGCGCTCGGCGAGCGCGCCGACCTGCGTGCCCTGGTCGCACCGTTGGTGCGCGGCGAACCCGTGCTCGCCGCGGTCGAGACCTTCAACAAGCCCGCCCTGATCGGCTCGGGCGTGCCCTGGCACCAGGACAATGCCTACTTCTGCCAGACACCGCCGGACATGCTCACCCTCTGGATCGCCATTGATCCGGTCACCGAGGCCAACGGCCCAGTGTTTTTCCTGCGCGGCTCCCACCTCGACGGCGCACAGCCCACCAGGCCCAGCGGCGTGCGCGGCAACAGCATCGGACTGGCCGAAGTGCCCCATGCGCCAGCCGAACGCTTGTTCTGCGGCCTGCTCGAACCCGGTGACGCCACCGTCCACCACTGCGAGACCCTGCACCATTCCGCGCCAAACACCACGCCGCAATCCCGGCTGGGTCTGCTGCTGGTGTACCGCGGCGCGCACACCCGCGACGACCCCGAACGCCAGACCGCCTACCGCACCGCCGTTCAAGCCACCCCGCCCGCCTGACCGGCAGAAATCGCCATCGGCGATCTCCGATCCCCCGCGGCAGGGCCGTCTACTGCCGCCGGTACTCGGTGGGTGAGAGACCGGTGACGGCGCGGAAGGCGCAGGTGAAGGCACTGTGGTCGGCAAAGCCGCAGTCCAGGGCGATCTCGGCGACGCCGGACTTGGTCTCGCGCAACAGACGCGCACCGGCCGTGATGCGCGTCTTGGTGATGAGTTGCATCGGGCTGATGCCATGCACGCGCTTGATGAGGCGGGCAAAACGCGCGGCACTCAGGCCGGCCCTGGCCGCCAGCGAGGAGGGACGGATCGCCTGATCGAACTCGCGCTCCAGATGCCTCAGCGCCAGGGCCACGGCCGCCGGCACCTCATCGCGGTTGACGCGCTCGCTGAGGTCCTTGGAAATGCCGATGAGGCCACAGACCCGACCGTGGGCGTCACGAATCGGCAGCTTGCTCGTCAGACCCCACACCGGCACATTCGGCCGACTCCAAAACAGCTCCAACCGCTCGAGGATGGGTCGCCCGGTGCGCAGCACCTGCGCGTCCTGCTCGGTGGGCACACGCCCGTAATCGCCCGGGCACACCTCGCAGGGCCGACGCCCCAGCATCTCCGCCTTGCTGCGCAACCCGTGCCGCGCCAACAGCGAATCGTTGACCCCGATGTAGCGACCGGCGGCGTCCTTGATGAAGAAGGCGGTGTCGTGCAGCAGATCGGCCATCTGCTCGACCAGCCGCGTGGCCACCAGCAACGTGCCCTTCGCGGACAACAGGTCCGGGAATGCGGCGGCAGATTTCATGGGCGATCGTTGGACTGAAATACGACGCGTTTCCAGCGTTCTGATGCTGTGCGGCTTTTCACACGTCCCCGGGTCAATCCCGTCAAGCTTTCGTCGGCAAACCTGTCGAGAATGGCATTTGCCATGGCTCTGTCCCCCGCCCGCCTGCTGATCCCCCTGCTCATGCATCTGTCGCTCCCCACCTCCGAAGCCCGCGCCACCGATCTCCAGGCCCTGCGCGAGGCAGCCCAACAGGGCGATGCCGGGGCCCAGCTCACCCTGGCCTTTCGCCACCGCGACGGCAACGGCGTGGAACAGAACCCTTCGGAGGCCATGCGCTGGGCGCACCTGGCCGCCGATGCCGGCCATGCCGAGGCCCTGGACTTCGTCGGCTTTGCCTACCTGCGCGGCGCCCTGGTGCCGCGCAACACCTCTCTCGCCTACGGCTACTTCAGGGCGGCTGCGCCGAAATCCGCGCAGGCCGCCTTCAACCTCGGCCAGTGCTACTACGGCGCGCAGGGCACGGAGCAGGACTGCGCCAAGGCGCTCGATTGGTGGCAAAAGGCCGCCGACAAGGGCCATGGCCGTGCCGCGGCCGCCGCGGCGATGGCCCTGCTCTCCGGCGAAGGCGTGCCCCGCGATGCCGTCAAGGGCCGCCGGCTGGCCGAACGCGCGGCCGAACTTGGCAATGCCTCCGGGCGGGTTCTGCTCGGCGAGCTGCAGTTCCAGGCCGGGGACATCGAGGCCGCCCGCGCGAGTTGGACACGCGCCGCGCAGTTGCATCCCACTGGCGAGACCGGCCATCCCGCCCAACCCTCCGACCAGGCCTCGGCGCAGCAGGGCGCCGACCTGCTCAAGCTGCTGCCGCATCGGCAGCGGCCAGGCGAGCCGGGCCGGTTCGCCTTCGTGCCCATGCCGCACATCCACCAGGGCTACAACAATTGCGGTGCCAGCGCCTGCGCCGCGTTTGCACGCTTTCAGGGCAGCGACATCAGCGGCTGGGACTTCAAAAAACTCTGCCCATCGCCGCTTGGCACGGGCACCGACTGGTGGCACCTGCTCGAGGCCTCGAAACAAATCGGCCAGCGCTGGCAACTCGTCCGTTTCACGCCAGATGACGCCGGTTTCGAGCAGGCCACCGCCCTGCTCAGGAGCGAGCTGGATGCCGGGCGACCCGTCGTCGTGGACTTCAAGTACATCGGTCCGCAATATGCCGGCGGCTTCGCCGGTCACACGCTCAATGTCTGCGGCTACCTGGCCGAGGAGAACCTGTACATCCTGTGCAATCCCGCGGTCGCCACACCCGGCCTGCAACTCATCACCGCAGCCGACCTGAAAAACTTCTGGCGCTCGGACCACTACGGCGCGAACGCCAATGGCGTGTTGTCACGGCCGGCCTTTGTCATGGCGCGCTGAACCATCCACCCGGGAATCCGAACCATGAAACCCCGAGTGCTCTGCCATCACGCCGCCGTCATCCTGCTGGTTTTCGCCGGGGCAGCTTCAGGCGCCGGCGAACCTGCAGCCGCTCCGGCCGCGGTCACCCTGCCCCAGACCCTGCAGATGTCTGGCTGGACCCTCCACCTCAGCCCGGGGATCGATGCCAGCGCCTGGACCCAGGCCCGGCCGCTCCTCCAGGCTCAACTCGACGAAATCGTCCGCGTCGTGCCCTCCAAGGCCGTGGCCGAACTGCGGAAGGTACCGCTTTGGATTCATCCCGAGTATCCGAACGTGCCTCCGCGCGCCGAATACCATCCCGGAGCTGGCTGGCTGAGGGAAAACGGCCGCAACCCAGCCATGGCCAAGGGCATTGAATTCACCAACGTGCGCATCTTCGAGGCCGAGACACGCCGCATGCCCAACTTCGCCCTGCATGAGCTGGCGCACGCCTATCACGACCGCGTGCTCGGCTTTGCGGATGCCGAGATCGAAGCCGCCTACCAGCACGCCAAAGCGGCCGGCCTCTACAACCGTGTCCAGCGCCAGGACAGCGAAGGACGCAAACGCCTCGAGCGCGCCTACGCCCTGACCAACGCCAAGGAATACTTCGCCGAATGCAGCGAGGCCTTCTTCGCGAAAAACGACTTCTTCCCCTTCACCAGGGACGAGCTGCAGAAGCACGATCCCGGGATGTTCAACCTGCTCCGCCGACTCTGGGGCACCCCCTAAGGCATCATGAAAACCGGGTTTCTGCTCCTTTCGGCGTGCGTCATTCACCCTTGGTGCTTTTCGGCGCAGCCCAACATCCTCCTCCTCCTTGCCGACGACCTCGGCTACGGCGATGTGCGCTGCTACAATCCGGAGTCGAAGGTGCCCACGCCAAATCTGGATCGCCTCGCCCGCGAGGGCATGAGGTTCACCGACGCGCACAGCCCGGCCACCGTCTGCACGCCGTCGCGCTACAGCCTCATGACCGGCCAGATGGCGTTTCGAGTGCCCAACGGCGGCACGGTCTTTCAAGGCGCTGGAGGACCGTCCCTCATCGCAAAGGGCCGCCTCACCCTGCCGGCCCTGCTGAAGCAGCAGGGCTACACCACGGCGGCCGTGGGCAAATGGCATATCGGTCTCACCTTTCGCGACGGCGCCGGCAACCCCATCCACCAGGACCGCCTTGAGGCGGTACGGCGCATCGACTTTTCCCGGCGCATCGAAGGCGGGCCCCTCGATCAAGGTTTCGATCACTTCTTCGGCAGCGCCTGCTGCCCGACCACCGACTGGCTGTACGCCTTCATCGACGGCGATCGCATCCCCGTGCCGCCGACAACCCCGCTGGATCGCTCGACGCTGCCAAAGCACCCTTACGCCAACGATTGCCGGGCTGGCCTGCTCGCTCCGGATTTTGACCTGCAGGAGGTGGACGAAGTTTTCCTGCAGAAGAGCCGCGAGTTCATCGCGCACCATGTTCGCACCGCCCCCGCAAAGCCCTTCTTCCTCTACCACGCGACTCAGGCCGTGCATTTGCCCTCGTTTGCCGGCAAAGCCTTTCGCGGCCAATCGCAGGCCGGACCGCATGGCGACTTCCTCCTGCAGTTCGATCACCTCGTCGGCGAACTGCTGCGCATGCTTGAGAAGCACGGCCTTGACGACGACACGCTGGTCATCGTCAGCAGCGACAACGGCCCGGAGGTCGCCAGCGTCGTCCACATGCGCGCCGATCAAGGCCACGACGGCGCCAAACCCTGGCGCGGTGTGAAGCGCGACGCCTGGGAAGGCGGCCATCGTGTTCCCTTCCTCGTGCGCTGGCCCGGCACGGTCCAGCCGGGCAGCATCAGCGATCAACTCGTCAGCCTCACCGACCTCATGGCCACCTTCGCCGCGATCACCGGCACAGCTCTGCCGCATGAGGCGGCAGAGGACAGCTTCAACCTGCTGCCCGTCCTCGAGGGCACAGCCAAGGCACCCGTCCGCCCCTACCTGATCACCCAGGCCTTTGGCGGCGCGCGTACACTGTCGATCCGGCGCGGCCCGTGGAAATACATCTCCCACCGCGGCTCCGGCGGCAACCACTACGACCGGAGCGACCTGAAACCTTTTGCGCTTCCAGACACCGATCCGGAGGCTCCAGGCCAGCTCTACGACCTCGCCAACGATCCCGGCGAAACCACCAATCTCTACGCCAGGAAGCCCGCCCTCGTGAAGGAACTGCAAGGCCTTCTGGAACATTCCAAGATCACCGGTCGCAGTCGCCCATGAAGCGCTTCCTTGCCCTTTTCTGGCTCCTTGCCCCCTGCACCCTGCTCCAGGCGGCGAAACCCAACGTGCTGTTCATCGCCGTGGACGATCTGAACGATTGGATCGGCTGCCTCGGCGGGCATCCGCAGACGCGGACGCCGAACCTGGACCGGCTGGCCGCCAGTGGCGTGCTGTTTCGCAATGCCTACTGCGCGGCCGCCTCGTGCAATCCCTCGCGGACCGCCGTCTTCAGCGGCCTGCCGCCGCATCGTTCGGGCCTGTATCGCAACCCGCAGAAGATGCGCGAGGTGCTGCCGGCGGCGGAGCTGCTGCCGCGCTATTTTTCCCGCCACGGCTACCACAGTGCGGGTTCGGGCAAGATGCTGCACTACGTCATCGATCCGCCGAGCTGGGATGACTATTTCCCAGACAAGGCAAAGGACGACCCCTTCCCGCGCACTTTTTACCCGCAGCAGCGCCCCGTGAATCTGCCACGCGCCGGCGACTGGCAGTATGTCGAAACCGACTGGGCGGCGCTCGCGGTCAGCGATGAGCAGTATGGTGGCGACTGGGCCGTGACCCAGTGGGTCGGCGAACAGCTCCAGTGCGAGCACGGTAAGCCCTTCTTCCTCGCCTGCGGCATTTACCGTCCCCATGAACCCTGGTTTGTGCCTGAAAAGTATTTTCAGGACTTCCCCTTGGAGGGCATTCAACGGCCGCCCGGATACAAGGCGGACGATCTCGATGACGTGCCTGCGGAAGGCCGGCGCATCGCGCGGAACCGCTACTTCGCCCACATCCAGGCCCAGGGGCAGTGGCGCAAGGCCATCCAAGCCTATCTCGCCTCGATTCACTACGCCGATGCCATGCTGGGCCGAGTGCTCAACGCACTGGACAGAAGCCCGCATCGCGACACCACGATCGTCGTGCTGTGGAGCGATCATGGCTGGCATCTTGGCGAGAAGGAGCACTGGCAGAAATTCACCGGTTGGCGGGCCTGCGCCCGCGTACCGTTGATGATCCGGGTGCCAAAGGGGGCCCCCGGACTGCCCGCTGGGACCCGTGCAAACAGCGTCTGCGACCGGCCGGTCAGTCTCGCCGATTTGTTCGGCACCCTCACCGACCTGTGCGGCCTGCCCGCCAAGGCCGGCCTCGAAAGCCGGAGCCTTGTCCCCCTTCTTGACGATCCAACCGCGGCGTGGCCGCACATGGCACTCACTCACCTTGATCGGCCCCAAAACTACGCCGTCAGCAGCGAGCGCTGGCGCTACCTGCACTACTTCGACGGCGGCGAAGAGCTGTACGACCTCGCCAACGATCCCCATGAGTGGCGGAATTTGGCCGGCCAGCCAGAACATGCCGCCCAGCTTGCCGCAATGCGCGCGCTGGCGCCAAAGTCCATCGCGCCGCTGCACAGCGCTCCACGGAAGTAAAGGGCCGGGGTTTGCCGACCGGTGACCTTTTACTTTAAACTTTAAACTTTAAACTTTAAACCTTCTCACCTTCCCCACCCTTTTCAATCACCGCCCAGGCGTTGTGGTTGTGGATGGACTCGAAGTTTTCGGCCTCAACGCGGAACCAGCGAATCTGCGGGTGGGCACGGGCCTTGAGAGCGACGTTGCGGACAAGGTCCTCGACAAAGACCGGATTCTCGTAGGCGGCCTCGGTGACGTGCTTTTCGTCGGGGCGCTTGAGCAGGCTGTAGAGCTCGCAGCTGGCGCTGGTCTCGACGATTTCAATGAGTTCCTCGATCCAGACCGGCTCGCGAAAGCGGACCGCGAGGGTGACGAGCCCGCGCTGGTTGTGGGCCCCGTGGCGGCTGATCGCCTTCGAGCACGGGCAGAGAGTGGTGACGGGCACCTCGACAGTGACCACGAAATCGAGCTGCTCGCCGGCGCTGTCGACCTCGAAGACGACGCCATAGTCGAGCAGGCCTTCGGCACCGGTGACCGGCGCCTTTTTCGCGCGGAACCAGGGAAAGCGAAAGACTGCGTGCGCCTTCTCGGCCTGCAGGCGCTTCTGCAGTTCCCGCGGCAGGGCGGCAATGTCGGCAACGGTAAGTTCGCGGCCATGGGCGTTGAGCACCTCGACAAAGCGACTCATGTGCGTGCCCTTAAACTGGTGGGGCAGGTCGACGGCGAGGCTAACGGTCGCCACGGTGTGCTGCGCGGTCTGGTCGCGGTCGCGGATGCGCAGGGGGTGACGCAGGTTCTTGATGCCGACCCGGTCGATGGGCAGGCGGCGATCGTCGTGCTCGTTCTGGGTGTCTTTGAGGGGGGGCATGGCGTGCTTACCAAAAACAAAAGAGCCCACTGCCGCCCGGGGCAACAGTGGGTTCAGCGTGAGAGAGCCACGCGCTTCCGTATCAAGGAAGCAGGTTGATGGCGCGGGCGCGCTTGACCTCGCGGGTCACCTTGCGGTGCAGCCAGGCGGGCAGGCCGGTGACGCGGCGGGGAATGAGCTTGCCGGTCTCGGTCAGGAAGCGGCTAAGCAGCTCCGGATTCGTGTAGGTGAGCTTGTCGACCGGGATGTCCATCCGGCGGCGCGGCATGCGGCGGTTGGCGCGACGGAGGGCGATGAGGCGTTCGGGGGTCTTCGGTTGCATGACAGGGGATCAGCGGATTTCGCGGTGCAGGGTGCGGCGCTTGAGGAAGTGATTGAACTTGACCTTCTCAAGACGGCCGGGCGTGCGGATGCTCTTCTTGTTGCGCGTGGTCACGTAGCGGGAGGTTGGCTTTCCTTCCGCCTTCGCTTCCGTGCATTCGAGGATGATGATTTCGCGTGGCATAAAATGGGGAGGTAGTTTGGATCATTCCTTCCCGAAGTCAAGCGACTCATTGTTGCCGCCCCCGGAAGAGGTGGTCGTGGTGTCGTCCTCATCGCTGTCATCGGCGTCCTCGGCGGACTCGTCGAGGCCGAAGAGGGAGCGCACCGGCCGGGTCCAGCGGCCGCCGCGCTGGTCGCGCTCGATGCGGGCCTGGCAGGCGACGGTGAAACGGGTGAACGGCAGGGCCTCAAGACGCTCCTCGGGGATGGTGTCACCGGACATCTCGCAGATGCCATAGGTGCCCTTGTCGATGCGGTTCAGCGCCTCATTGATCTCGTAGATGGCGTCCTGTTCCTTGGCCAGCAGGCTGAGCGCGAAATCGCGGTCGTAGGCATCGCTGCCGGCGTCGGCCTGATGCATGCCAAAGGCGGAGGCTTCCCCACCCTCGTGGCTGCGCAGGCTTTCACTGGTCACCCCCTCGGCGGCATTCATGTAGGCGTCCCGAAGCTCCACCAAGCGCTGACGCTGCTTCTTGAGGAAGCTGGCCGGCAGCACCGGTTTCTTGGGCTTCTCAATGGTGATGCCGTCATCGATCGAGCTGGTGTCGCGCTTGACGTTGATGATCTTGGGCTTGCTCTTGGACGAGGTGGCCGGAGCCGCTTTGGCCGGGCTGGCCTTGGCAGGCGCGGACTTCGGCGCCGCAGCCTTGGGGGCCGGGGCGGGCGCCGGCTTGGCGGCGGGTTTCTTCACTTCAGCTGCCTTGGCCGGGGGAGCCGGCTTTTTCGCGGCAGGCTTCGGGGCGGGCGGCGGCGCCTTCTTGGTCGTCGCAGCAGGCTTGGCTGCCGGCTTTTTCGCGACAGGCTTGGCCGCCGGCTTTTTCGCGACAGGCTTGGCCACCGGCTTTTTCGCGGCAGGCTTGGCCGCCGGCTTTTTCGCGGCAGGCTTGGCCGCCGGCTTTTTCGCGACAGGCTTGGCCGCCGGCTTTTTCGCGACAGGCTTGGCCACCGGCTTTTTGACAGCGGGCTTGGCGGCAGGTTTTTTCGCGACAGGCTTGGCCGCCGGTTTCGTGGCGGCAGGCTTTCTGGCCGCGGCAGGTTTGGGGGGAGATTTTTTCACGGGAGGGGATTTTTTCGGGGCGGGCGCCTTTTTCACGGGCTTGGCCGGTGCCTTGGCCACCGGCTTGCGGGCGACAGCCGCCTTCGCAGTGGGTTTGGCGGCGGGCTTTTTGGCGGGCTTGGCGGGAGCTTTGGACGCGGGCTTCTTTTTCGCAGACATGGCTCGTGAGGTTGGCGTGTTTTCGCGGAAACGCCCCCTGATTGTTTAACCAGAGGAAAAGAGCGCCGAGTTTGCGTTGCTTTGTCGGCGATGGCAACCAGAATTCCGGCGGATCTTTCCGCCTCAGGAAGCGGCCGGCGGCGGTTCTTCGGTGCCAACGGCCGGTTCCGGCGGGGAGATCTCGACCGTTGCCCCGGCGGGAGACTCCACCGCGCAACCGGGCTCGCTCGACCGAACTTCCTGCTGGACTTCGCCGGCCTCGGGAGCGGTGTCGGCGCTGCAGGCTTCCGTGGATTCGGACGATTCTGTGGCCGGAGGTTCTGCCACGGCGGGCTTGCCCTCCGCCTCGGGCTTCGCCTTGGCCGGCTCGCCCTGAACGCCGAGGAAGACCATGCCGT
>JBIJBO010000213.1:0-5178 GCA_044345215.1 Prosthecobacter sp.
CGCTCAAAGAAGGTCCAGGGCGCATCGACGACGAGGTCGGGGTCGGCATACCAGACCGTGCTGGCCTGCGGTTCCAGGCGGTCGAACAGGTCAAGCAGGAACCGCGGTTTGACATGGGCCAGCAGCCAGGGCGTGTCGAGCGTCTCCAGGCGCACCCGCACCGCGCCGACCCGCCAGCCGCCGTCAGGATGACGTTCCAGCGACTCCAGCCAGGGCGGCGGCGCGCCGCGCCAGCCAATGGCGAAGACGCCGGTGAAACCGTTGCGCACCAGCGAGTTCAGCAGCGCGGCAACCCCGTGATGGTAGTCGCCCTCGCCGAGGGTGCAGAAAACGTGGGGGGAGGACATGGCGATCAACGGTCGGTCAGAGGCAGGTCCACCATCTGACCTTCACGGCAATACCCGACCATGAGGGTGGTGCCGTCGATCAGGCGCAGCGGCCAGCCCTGGCCGGTGATCTGCTGGCGAAGATACGGCGCCACGCCGTAGAGCGTGGCATCGTGCCAGACGACCCACCCGCCGGAAGCCTTGACCAGCCGACGGGCGATTGCGGTGTCGCTCTCCGCATAGGCGCGTGTGTGCGAACCATCGATGAAGACCAGGTCCATCCGGCCCTCGAAGGGGCCGAAATCGAAGGTGGCGGAATCGCCGAAGATCTGTTCGATGCGCGCCGCCTCGGGCGTGGCGAGGAAACGCTGACCGCTCACCACCTTGACATTAAGCACACTGTCGCCCGTGCGCTCACCTGCCTCGTTGGCATCCTGGCCCGGTGGCAGATTCAGGGTGAACAGGCGGCCCTGTTCCGGCAGGTTCATCGCCATGGCGCGCGAGGACCGCCCATCGTAAGTACCGATCTCGAACACCTGCCCGGCGCCGGAAGTTTTGACGAGGGCGGCGAGGCAAACCAGTTCATACTCGCTGGTGTTGTGGTCGAGCGACTTCAACGGCCCCACCGAAATCACGAAGGGCTCCGGCAGCAGACGCGACAGGGGGATTCGCTCCAAGACAAAAGGATCGAGACAGACCGAGAGCAGGCGCAGCGAACGCCAGCGCGAGGCCCGGCTGAAGGGAAAGCTCAGCAGATGCCAGAGGGAATAAACCAGGCCGGTCACAGCCGAGCCCAATTGCTGAAGTAGAGCAGTCATGAACAGTGCTTGAAAGTGCAACGCCAATTAAAAAAACAGTCTGCCGTAATCGACACGATAATTGAGTTCCGCCTTGCGTTCGCCAATTTTACGAGCGGGCACCCCGGCATAAATGGTCATGGGCGGCACGCTCCGCGTCACCACTGCACCGGCCGCGATGAAGGCTCCCCGCCCCACCGTCACGCCAGGCAGGATCATCGCCCTCGTGCCGAGGAACACATAGTCTTCAATCACAACCGGGCGTTCACGCCCAGAACAGGCGGGGCTTTGCGGATCATGATCCGCGGTGAGGATGACACACTCCGCTGAAATGGAAACACTGGACCCGATCCGAATGCCGCCACGGGTGTCGAGCCGGCACTTCTGATTGATCACCGAATTCGCGCCCAAGCTGAAGTTGTGAGGCGAATCAAACCAGGCATCCATAAAAACATGACTGCTCGGCGCAATGTCAAACGCCATGACGTGACGGTAGAAAGCCAGACGAATCGTGTGCGAGGGGATCTTGGCGATCACCCGATTGCACACGTAGAGCAGCGGCTCAAGTTTTGGAATTCGCATCAGAGTCGCGGGTTGTGCCGGATGGCGTGCAGTCCAGCAAATATACCACGGAGGAAAGCGCAAAGAGGGCCTATTAAATGCATCCTCAAAAGATTCGAACGATTGAGGACCAGACGACGAAACGTGTGCCAAAGCAACGCCGGATACTCGACACGGTCCATTTGTGCACGTTCGGTCGCATACAGTGTATTGGCGACGAAATCGCGAATATATTCCGCCCGCGGCGCTATCCGGGAGCCGCCAGTCGCTAGCGCATAGTGAATCACACCGGCTGCTGGCAAGTATTGGATTGGGCCAGACCGCTGTCGCACTCGGAAACCAAACTCATATTCTTCACCCCAGGCATTGCCGACAAAGCCTTCATCGAAGCCGCCGGCCTGCTGGATGGTCAACCGCCGGTAAGCACTGTTGCCGCCCGCACCAAATTGCGCATCAAAAGCGAAGTCGAGATCGAAGGCCATGGACCGCAGTCGAAGCACCCGTTCCAACTCCAGTTCTCCGAGTTCCTCCCGTTTCCTAAACGACTGCCCTGGCAGCAGCACCGGACCGGTGGCCGCGACGTGATCGGAATTCTGGAAAAACTGCCAGTAGGTCTGCAGCAGGCCCGGCCAGGGCTCGACATCGTCCTCGGAGAAAACGATGATTTCCGCCCGCGCCAAACTCACTCCCAGATTGCGGGCGCGTGTGGTCTGCCGGAAGTCGGCATGCACGTAGCGGAGCGGGATGCCCGTACCGGCGGCAAGGCGCTCGGGCTCCGAGTTGTACTCGGAGCTCTGATCAATGAGGATCAGCTCGAAATCGCGAAACGTTTCGCGGTGCAGGAAATAATCGAGCACCTGCCGCAGGGCTTCGGCCCGGTTCAGGGTCGGGATGATGACGGAGATGGCCGGGGTTTCGCTCATGCCTTCCCCCCCTCAAGAGACGCCCAAAGATTGCCGTCGGGCAGTTCCATGCCTGGCTGATACAAGCGACCGTCGACCGTTTTCAGAACATAGCCCGCCTCGGTCAGCCAGGCGAGCATGCGATCGGCACGGCCGCCGTACGCAAAGGCCTGCGGCACAAACTCAAATACCAGATGTCTCGGCCTCGGTGTTCCCTCACGCAGAAGCCCTTCCAACACTTCATCCTCATGCCCCTCAACATCGATCTTCACCACGTCACAGCGGGTCAGACCGAACTCGTGCAGGATAGTTGCCAGCCGATAGCCGCCACTCCAGTAATCGCCTGTGGCGACAGCGGCCATCTTCGAGGTGCCAAGCTGGGTGGGCGGAGGCTCAAGCATGGCGACGGGGGCATCACGGGCACCCGCCGCCATCAACAGGGGCAGCACCTGCGGCGACCGATTCAGTTCGAGATTCCGGCGCAGGGCCTGGAAGATGGCGGGATTGGGTTCCAGAGCCAGCACCTTGCCCGCCGCACCGCAGAGACGCGCGGCAAGCAGGCTGTATTGCCCCACATTGGCTCCAACATCCACCACCACATCGCCCTCGCGAACGAGGCTTTCAAACAGCTTGCAGGTCGTGGTTTCATAGGCGCCGTGGCGCAGAATCTCGATCTGGACGAGATCATCCGGATCCAGCTCCATCAGTCCCTGCCGAGTGCCGGCAATGACCCGACGCAAGCTGAGCAGGCGCCGCAAGCCGCGCGCGAAGCGCAGCTTGCAGGGGTGGTCCGGTGTCCGCATGTAGGCGGCAAACAGCCGGTGGCGGAAAGGCAGCCGTGTGGCTTCAGGAGAGGGCATGGCGGGAAAAGCTGGTGCACCCGCGCCACAGGAACCAGCCGATGCCCGGCAAGGTCGAGAAGGCACCAAAGACGAGGGCACCTGAGACCGTGTCAAGCGGTAGCCACAACGCCAGCACAACCTGCGCGGCGAGGGTGAGCGGGATGATGACCCAGACGTGGCGGATCCAGTTGCGGGCAGAAACGAAGTTCCAGAGCAGGCCGTTGAGGCCACCGAGCGCAGCGCTCAACATCGACAGGATCAACTCCTCACGCAGCCCGAGGTACTGTGTCCCCAGCAAGGCAAGAGCGGGTCGCCAGAGCAGCCAGGCGGCAGCGATGGCGGCCAGGCTGTAGGCGGCGTAGCCGAGCAGCGTCGTGCGCAGCAGGCGACGGTAGTGCGCGGGCTCGGTCGCACGGGCGGCGGCCGGCGTGACGACTTGGGCGAGAATGACGCCGCAGATGCCAAAGATGATCTGGTAGCGACTGATGGCACCGAGGTCCGCGACTTGGCCACTGCTCCCCAGCAACACGAGAAGAAAGGTGGTGACCTGCCCCTGGACGCTGTGGAAGACAGCAGTCGGTGCCAGGGTGCGCAGCGTGGCCAGCAAATCGCGCCGGTGTTCACCGGTGGGCGTGGCCAGCGGCCCCAGCAACTCGGCACTGGTCCGGCGCAGGCGGGCGCCAAAGACCGCCTGACTGAGCGCCACTGCGGAGGTGGCCACCAGCGCCAACGCAGCAACAGTCACACCGGCGGCGGAGGCCAGCAATCGCACCGCAGAACCCGCGAGCTCGGCGACCTGCACCGCGCGATGGCGACCATGCAGCCGGACAACGCTGGCATGGACCGAGGCACTGGCAGCTAAGCCACCGGCAGCGAGCACAAGCGCCATCAGCCATCCAGACTGCAAGGGTTCGGCTCCAGTGCGCCGCAGCAGCCAATAGCCGACAGGCGCCATGACGAGCGCCGTCACGATGTAGAGCTGCCGGCGCAACAAAACGCCATCGGCCACCAAGGCAGCATGCCGGGCCCGGTCCGCCCAAACGCGGCCCCCGATGCTGACCAAGCCGACCGTCAAGCCGAGATCGGTGAAGAGCACCATGAGCGTAAGCAACGAACCCGTGAGGGTGAAGAGCGAGTATTCCTCACGAGGCAACCAGCGCACAAGCAAGAAGCCCGTCACCGCGTTGCAGGCCTGCACGGCCAATTGCAGGCAGGCCAAGCCGGACAACAAAACTGTCCAGCGCCGCCACCAAGCCCAGTTCACGGTCATCACGCGCCCAGCACCTCCAATTGACTCTCCTTGATCCGCCGCCGCCCCTCGCGGTCAAAGGCGATCAGGTCGGTGGCTCCGGCCGCCAGGGGATCGCGGGCATCGAGCGTGCGGGCCTCGTGGTCGTACACCGCCACCGTGTAGCCGCGCGCGCGCAGCCACTCGAGCAGGTCGGCCGGCTCCTCGCCAAAGGCGCGCAGGTGACCGAAGCATTCAAAGGCGATCACCGGCAAGTCACCGCGTTCCAGCAGGCCGGTCAGTCCGCGCAGGACCCGGCCCTCGGCCCCCTCGACATCAATCTTGGCGAAGTCCACCCGCGCCCCGGCGCCCAGCGCCTCGTCGAGTCGCACGGCCGGCACGGTCGCCGCCGCCGGTCGGTCGCTCAAGCGCGTGAAGACGTCGCCGCCCTCCAGGGTCACGCTGCCCGCACGCTCATCGGCGGCGACCGCCAGCACGACCGCCGCCTCCAGCCCGTTCACC
>JBIJBO010000073.1:0-16689 GCA_044345215.1 Prosthecobacter sp.
CGGTTGCGATTCGGATTCCGCAGTGACGAGAACCGCGTCCAGTTGGGTGGGCGCGGCGGTCGACGGTGTGGTGGGGTTGTCCGACAGCTGTGCCAGAACCGGCGTAGTCAGGACTAGGAAGGTAAGCGGCAGTAGAGGTTTCATGGAGTAGTTGAGATGGTGTCTCACCGAGGCGACCCAATAATGCGACTGAGTATCAGAAGCAACAAAAATCAACGCAAAAAGAATTGCGCTGTTTTGGGTGACCTGCCCACCCTGTGCCCTTGTCGGTTTCCCGGCGGTCGTCTGGCTGCCGCGTTCACTCGCCCGGCCGCACAGCGACCACTTCGATCTCGTACCTGAGCGTCGGCGGCAGGCAATTCGTGATCGTCGTGCGCGCCGGGTAGGGGGCGGCGAAGGTCTCGCGGTAGAGACGGTTGAACTCGGCCAGGTCGGCGGCGTCGCGAACGTAGTTGCGCGTCTGCACGACGTGTTCCAGGCCGCAGCCGGCGGCGGCCAGCACCTTGCGGATGTTGTCGAGACTGCGGCGGAACTCGCCCTCGAAGCTGTCCTGCACGATCTGGCCCTGGGCATCGACCGAGGCCTGACCGGAGACGAAGATCAGGTCGCCCACCACCACACAGGGGCTGAAGGGCAGGTGCGAGGTCGGCGTGTCGGGCAGCTGGGGATGGGAGACGCGGGGCATGGCGGCGATCTTGGCCCGCGTGGGGGCTGGGTCAAGCCGCGCCCGCTCAGGCAATGAGCTCGGGGATCGGCCGGCCGTGATCGACGATCGGGGTCGGTCGGCCGTTGAAGTCCTTGATGGTGATCTTCGCCGCGTCGATGCCGAGGTGGTGGTAGATCGTCGAAAGGAAATCGCCCGGGCCACAGGGGCGTTCGGTGACGTCTTCGCCGCGCTTGTCGGTGGCGCCGATGACGTGGCCGGTCTGGATGCCGCCGCCGGCCCAGAGGTTGGAGAAGGCGCGCGGCCAGTGGTCGCGGCCCGGCTGCAGGGTGCCCGCGGCCGCGCTGGCGTCTCCGGCGCCGGTGCTGCGATCGAAGCTGATCTTTGGCGTGCGGCCGAACTCGCCGGTGACGACGACGAGCACGCGCTTGGACAGGCCGCGTGCGTAGATGTCCTCGATGAGAGCGGCGACGGCGCGGTCGTAGTTGGGCATGCGGAAGCGCAGAGCCTCGAACTGGTGATGGTTGACGGCATGATCGTCCCAGTTGTTGACGCGGCCGCAGAGAGGGCCGTTGAGGCTGCTGGTGACGATTTCCACGCCGGCCTCGACGAGGCGGCGAGCGAGGAGCAGTTGCTGGCCCCAGCGGTTGCGGCCGTAGCGGTCGCGGGTGGCGTCCTCCTCCTTGCCGAGGTCGAAGGCGTCGCGCGTGCGCGGGTTCGTCAGCAGGGTGGCGGCCTGGGCCTCGAAGCTGTCGAGGGCGCCGAGTTCGCCCTCGCGGTCGAAGGCGCGCTCCATGCGGTCGAGGCTCTTGCGCAGGGCCAGACGCTCGCTGAGCCGGCGCGTTTCGGCCTCGTCGGCCAGGCCGATGTTGGGCACCTGGAAGTTGGGCCGGCTCGGGTCGTCGCTGACGGCGAAGGGCGCGTAGGCATCGCCGAGGTAGGCAGGGCTGGAGTACTCCGGAGAGGCGGGCGGCACGCCGATGTAGTTCGGCAGCGGGTTGGCGCGGCCACCGGCGCGCTCGCGCAGGTAGTGCGCCACCGACATCCAGTCGGGCAGGCGCGGCTTCGGCTTGTCACGCGTGTCGGGGTCGCCGGAAAACATTTGCATGGTGCCGGCAGGATGACCGCCGGCGGTCTGGTGCATCGAGCGCAGGACGGTGAACTTGTCGGCGATGCGCGCCTGCAGCGGCATGAGCTCGGTGAAGTGCAGGCCGGGCACCTTGGTCGGGATCGTCTTGAAGGGACCGCGGTACTCGCTGCCGATGTCAGGCTTGGGGTCGTAGGAATCGATGTGCGAGAGGCCGCCGGGCAGCCAGACCATGATGATCGCCGTGCGTTCGCTGGCCGGCTTGAGGGCGTTTTCGGCGCGCAGGCGCAGCAGACCGGGCAGGCCGAGCGAGGCAAAGCCGGTGAGCCCGATCTGCATGAAGGCGCGGCGCGAGGCGACCGGGCCGGCGCAGCGGGCGAGCGGGTAGTCAGAGGGCTTGGACATGCAAATCTCTTACGGGCGTGCGGAGGCGGCTTTATCGGCGGGCGCAAAGACGGCGAGTTCCTTGCCGTCGCGGCCGTCCCAGACGCGCAGGCGGCTGTCCTCGCCGCCAGCGACCAGCAGGGCGCCATCGGCACTGCCCGCGGCGGCCTGCTGAAAGTCGGGCAGGCCGGCGAGGGCCTGCACTTCCGCCCCTTCGTCGGTGACGATGCGCACCCGGTTGTCGCCGGCCGAGGTGAGCATGCGGTTGCCGGCGCCGAGGAACTGCAGCGAGGTCAGTTCCTTGGTCCAGCCCTCGATCTTCTTTTTGCGCTCGCCGGCGAGCAGATCCCAGACCAGCACCACGCCGTCGGCACCGGCACTGGCGAGCACCCGGCCGTCGGCGCGGAAGCCGAGTCCGGCGACGTAATGGGTGTGGCCCTCAAAAATGCGCAGGATCTTGCCGCTGGCGATCTCGCTGACCTTGGCGATCTTGTCGGCCGCGCCCGTGGCCAGCTGCCTGCCGTCGGGCGAGAAGGCGAGGCTGAGCACGGCGTCGTCATGGCGGTCCTTCCAAGTTTGCTGAAGCTTGCCGCTGGCCGCTTCGAAGAGGTGAACGTCGCCGCCGCGCGAGAGTTCGCCACCGCCGCAGGCCAGGGTTTGGCCGTCGGGGCTGAAGGCCAGAGCGTTGACGCGGTCGACGAAGACGTCGGGTGCCGCCGCGCCGCCAAGCGTGCGTTCCAGCACCGCGCGCGGGCGGCCGCCGGTGTGCAGCCGGCGCACGGCTTGGAAGGAGCCGTCGGCCCCGGCCTGCAGTTCCAGGCCAGCGCTGGCACCAGCCTCTTCAATCAGGCGACCGCTGGCCGCGGCCCAGACGCGCAGACGGCCGTCGGCCAGGAGAGCGGCGAGGCGGCGGCCATCGGGCGAAAAGGCGACCGCCGCCGGCGCGGCACCGGCCGGCGCCTTGGCGAGGGTGGCAAGGGCGGTGGTGGCGTCGGTCTGCGCCTTCTTGGCGGCCTCGGCGGCGGCGCGCGCGCTGGCGAGGTGCTTGGCGTTGTCGGTCTGCGTGGCGGTGATGCGTTGCACCTCCTCCTGGGCATCGCGCTTGTTGCTTTCGGCGGCCTCGACGGCCGCGCGCGCGGAGGTGGCGTTGGTTTCGGCGGTGAGGCGCTTGTCCTCCAGGTCCTTGAGCGCCTTCAGTCGCACCGGGTCGGCGCGCGAGGCGGGCGGTTCGGCGGCGAGCTTGGCCTTGGCTTCGGCCAGCGCCTGGGTGGCGGCTTTCAGGGTGGCTTCCGCAGGCGGCACGGCCTTCTGCTTTTCCGGGACGGCGCGTGTCATCGCGGTGATGGCCTCCTGCGCCTTCTTGAGCAGCTCGGTGAGCGCCTTGTCCTGGGCCTCGATGCGGGCAATCTCGGCCTTCTGAAAGGCCTCGTCCAAACCCTGCCGCCCGGCGGTCCAGTCGAGTTCGGCGGCGCGCTGCTGCGCCTCCAGGCTGCCGCGCAGTTCCAGCACCACCTTGCCGGTGGCGCGATCCCAGACCCGCACGATGCCGTCGCTGCAGCCGCTGGCGAGCTGCTTGCCGTCGGGCGACAGCGCCGCATGGCCGGCCGGGGTGACCTTGGCGGCGGCGGCGAGCGGCTGCACGAGTTTCGGATCCGCCGGTGCGACGGCCGTGCCGGCGGCCGGGGCGGCACGGTCGAGACGCCAGAGTTTCACCTCGCGGAAGCTGCCGCTGGCCAGGCGGGCGCCGTCAGGGCTGAAGGCGAGCGATTGCACCAGCGCACGATGGGCGCCGGCCCCGGCGAGGGCGGGATCCGTCAGTTCAACGGCGAGCTCGCGGGTGGCGAGGTCATAGACAAAGAGGCGGTTGCCGCGGCCGCAGGCGGCGTAGCGGCCGTCGCGGGTGAGGGCGACCGCGTAGATGGGCTGCACGCCGGGGGCCGGTGCCTGCCAGGCGACCTGGCGTTCCTCTTGCTTGGCGGCCTTGGCGCCCTGGTCGATCCAGCGCGTCAGCACGGCAATTTCCGCGTCGCTCAGCTTCACCGCCCCGGACTTGTTGTTGACCGGTGGCATCTCGTAGTCCTGTTCGTGGCGCGAGGCGATGACGACCAGGCTGTCGGCGCCCTTCCCGGGGATCAGGGCCGTGCCGGATTCGCCGCCCTGGCGCATCAGCTCCGGCGTCTCCATGTTGAGGTCGGCCTTGGTCGTCGTCTTGTTGTGGCAGACGATGCAGTTCGCCTTCAGGAAGGGAAAGACGTCGCGGTAAAATTCGAGGTCGGTCGCGGCGGCGGTCGCGGCGAGCGAGAGGGCGAGGAGCGCGTTGCGAAACATGGGGAGGCAACAACTACGCGCCGGCGGGGGCCCGCTGTTCAGGCTTTTGGCGGTGCCAGTCGACTGGCGCGGCGGACGAGGTCCTTCTTGCTGATGTCGACGAAGGAATCAGGTCGCGCACGGCATTCTCGCCGAGCACGGGCATGAGGGCGACACCACCGCCGGGGGGCAGCGATGAGGCGTTCCTTCAGGCTGACATGGATGCATCAAAGCCGAGTCATTCACGCAGGCTGGGGCGGGACATGGCGGTTGGCCGTGCCGGGCTGGCACAGACCCAGCTCCTGGTCGGGATTGCCGCCCCGCGAAAGCTGGAAACCTCACTTGGCCGCCGTCGCGGGGTGCTCCGAACGCACGCGGAGTTGGATCGGCTGAGAGACGAGAATGTCGACCGTGTCCTTGGGCTCGGCAGCGCTGGACAGGGCCTTCATGCGGTTGGTGGCGGCCGCCATGGCCGCCTCGGCCTGCTTCTGTTTTTCCGCCGCGGTCTTGGCGGCGGCTGCATCGGTGGTGGCGAGTTGCTGCGCCGCGGCCGCGGCCGCGGCCAGGCGTTCCTCGGCTTTTTTCTGCTCGGCTTCGGCGAGCGGCAGGGCGGCGGGATTGTAGCGGTACTTGCTGACAGCACTGCCGTAGAGCGCGAGGCTGTGTTCGCCCGGTGGGGTTTTGAGGGCAGCCAGATCGAGCACCAGCTCGGCCTTCTCTGCCTGCATCGGAATCTCCAGCTCCTTAAGCGTCGTGAAGCCTTCACCCTGAGCCTTGAGCTTGATCGTCGCGCCGGTGAACTCGTTGCGCCAGGTCAGCCGCAGCGGGATTTTCAGGGTCGCGCCGGCGTCAGCCTCAAACACCTTGTCCTCGGCCAGCGTCACCGACAGCGGCGCCTGCTCGGAATCGGTCACCGAGACCGGGAAGTCGGCAAGCAGGCGGGGAGCGGGGATTTCCTGCTTGGCGTCCTTGACCGGCCACTCCATGCTGGCAAGGCGGCAGGGGCGGACGACCTCGGCGCCGTCGACCACCGCGCGGCCACGCAGCCGGGCCACGGCAAAACCGCGGGGGGCATCGGCATCGGCGGTGATCACGAGGTTGCCGACCGATGTGCCTTTGCCGATGCGCAGGCCGGCCGCTTTGACGCCGGCCGGCAGGTTTTCCGCCTCGATCTCGATCGGGCCGTCGAAGCCATCGCGGCGCTGGACGACCACCTCAAAGAGGCGGGCATCGCCACGGCGCAGGGCGGCCGGCTTCGACAGCGCGGCGCGGTCGCCGTTGCGCAGGGTCATGTGCACCGCCCAGGCGGCCAGGGAGAAATCGGGTGCGGCGCGGCGGACGATCAGGCGGTAGACGTTGCCGGGCTCGCTGCGTGTGCCACCAAACAGATCGCGCACCTGCAGGCGGTAGGTGCCGTCTTCCTTGACCTCAAACTTGCCGTTCACGTCCGGTGAGCCGGCATTGTAGGGCGGGCCGTCGTAGGAGTAGCCATTGCTCGACACTTTCATCGGCGGCGCAATGTCGTAGAGCTCGGCCAGGTCGGTCAGTTTTTCGCCGCTGGCGGTTTTTTCAACGCGCTGGACGAGCACGAAGGGATCGGTGTTGAGGCCGAGGCGCTCGGAGCCCACCTCGACCCACCAGACCTCGCCTTTCCGGGCGGTGAACTCGTAGGTGTCGACGTCGGCGGCCGGAAAGAAGCGGCCGGCGAGGTCGCAGGGCAGGGTGATCTTCTGCGCCTCCCCGGCGCGGTTGTTGGGCTCGGTCTCCGTGAGCGCGGCGGTTTCCGCCAGGCCGGCGGGAGGCCAGGACATGGCGCTGACCATCTGCGTGCGCGCCTGCACCGGCGGTGGCACGTCGGCGGCGGCCTCCTGCAGGGCTAGCCGGTAGAAGTGGCGCTCGCCGCCTTGGTAGGTGAGGTCGTGGACTTTGATGACGTAGCTGCCGTCTGCCGGCGGCGTGAAGTCGAGCGGGCCGCCGGTGCGGTTGACCTTGAGGTCGCGGCCACCGGCATCGGCGAGGGCGAGCACGGGGCTCAGGCGGGAATCGAGGCCCACTGCGGCGCAGTCGATGACGATGCGGCGGTCCTTGACGGCCTGGAAGCGGTAGAAATCGACCGCGCGCCGGGTCATCGTCGAGTTGCAGACCGAGCCGACCTTGAGCTCGAGGGCGGTTTCAAGACTGGTGTTGGGCTGGCTGCGGGTAACTTCGGTCAGTCGGCTGACGCTGAAGGCGCGGGCCGAGGAGACGCCGAGGCGGCAGAGCACGCGTGCATCGTGCACGCCGGCCGGGGCGTTGGCGGCGATGCTGACCGCAAACGTGTCCGCCTTGCCGGGCACCGGCTTGGCCTGCAGGTGCGGGCTGGAAAACTGCAGGGATTCGATGTCCTCGAGGTGTTCGCCGGTGACTTTGACCTCAAACGAGGTGCCGGCCTGGCCGCCCATGGGATGAAGGGTGAGCAGGCGCGGCAGCGGCAGTGTGACCTGCTGGGCGAGCGCGGGCGCGGCGAACAGAAGGAGGCAGAGGAGACGGGAGGGCATGACCGCAAACCTACGCGGTCACCGGGGCCTTCCGTTCAAACCGGCGCGAATTCGCCTGGGTCAGCGATGCAGGCCGGCGATGCCTTTCGGCAGGCCGAAGACGGCTTTCACCTCGGCGTCGCTGAGCGCACGGTTGAAGACGGCGATGTCGTCGATCAGGCCGGTGTAGCTGTAGCCCAGCGTCAGGGCGTTCTGTTCCACGTCCCAGCGGAAGGTGTTTTCCCAGCCGCGGAACTCGCCGGCCGGTACGCCGTCCAGGTAAAGCCGCCCCCAGCCGTCCTTGGCGCCGGTGTTGGCGTTGCCGAAGGTGAAGCAGACGTGGGCCCGGCGCTCGCGCGTCAACGGTGGCTTAGCCAGGGCCACCATCGGGCTGAACGCATGGGGTCAGTGGTTGAACAGGAATTCCTTGGTGTTGATCAGGGCCCAGATGAGGTCCTCGTAGCCCTGGCGGCGTGCCTGCAGGGAGTCGATCGGCTTGCCGCCGGCATCGGTGCGCGGCTTGGCCAGGTGGGCCTCGGCAAGGCGCAGTTCCTCGGCATCGGGCTCGCGGGCGAAGGCGGCCAGGTAAAGCTCGCGGATGCGCTTGGGCTCGGGCAGTTCGGCCTTGCTGAGCCGCTCGGCGCGGCCGCCGGCGGCGGTCAGCTTGGTTTTCACGTCGGCGGCATTCATGAGGTGCAGGCTCTGCGCCAGACTGGCGGTTTGCACGCGCTCGCACTCGCAGACGCTGGCGCCCTCGGGCCGGCCGAAGACCTTGAGGAAGGGCGAGGCGCGGTTGTAGCTGTTGTCGGGCAGCGACACCGCGCGCGTTCCCGGTGGCAGGTCGGCAAAGTCCGATTTCGAGCCCGCCACGCCGTCGAGGCTGTCGAGCAGGACCTCGGCCGTGAGGCGGCGCGGGTAGTAGCGGGAAAAGTTTTGGGTGTCGGCCGTGTTGTGGGCGTTGGGCTCGGAACTCAGCTGGTAGGCGCGACTCCGCACGAGGGTGCGCGCCAGTTCCCTGAGATCAAAGCCGCTGCGCACGAAATGGTCGGCGAGGGCGTCGAGCAGCTCGGGGTTGCTGGCCGGGTTGCTGTCGCGGATGTCATCCTCCGGCTCGATGAGGCCGCGCTTGAAGAAGTGCTTCCAGTAGCGGTTGACCAGGGCGCGCGCGAAAAAGGGGTTCGACGGCTCGCTCATCCAGTCGGCCAGGCGCAGGCGCGGATCCTCGTCGGGCGGGATGTCGAGCGTCGGCTGGCCGAGCGCAGCGGGTCGCACGGGCTCGCGAGTTTTTTTGTTTTCGATCTGGGCGATGCCGCGCTTGTGGAAGATGAGGTCCTCGTCGGCGACCGCAGTCGGCTTGCGGCCGATCTGGCTGAAGAAGGCGGCGAAGCTGTAGTAGTCGTGCTGGCTCCAGCGCTCAAAGGGGTGATGGTGGCACTGGGCGCAGTTCATGCGCACGCCGAGGAAGAGCTGGGCGACGTCCTCCAGTTGCTGCACGGGTTCCTTGACGCGCTTGTACCAGGCGACCGGCGGGTTGGCGACAATGGTGCCGGTGGAGGCGAGGATCTGGCGGACGATTTGGTCGTAGGGCGTGTTGGCGAGCAGGCTGTCGCGCATCCAGGCGTGAAAGGCGAAGTTGGCGGTGATGTCGGCGGCGGCGTCGCGCTTGTTCTTCAGCAGGGCCGTCCACTTGTTGGCAAACCAGTCCGCATAGTCCGGGCTGGCCAGCAGGCTCTCGATGAGGCGGTCGCGCTTGTCGGGCTCGCGGCTCGCGAGAAAGGCCTGGGTCTCCGCCACCGTCGGCAGCCGGCCGGCAAGATCGAGGCTGACCCGGCGCAGGAAGGTCGAGTCATCGCAGAGCGCCGAGGGCGGGATGCCGAGCCGCTGCAGGTTGGCAAAGACGTGGCGGTCGACGAAGTTTTTTTCCGGCGGCAGGGAGTCGACCGGCGCACCGAGCGGGATGGCGGCGCGGAAGACGGCAACCTTGCCGGAGTAGCGCACCATGACGGCGACGTTGCCCGGCAGGTCGAGGGTGCGCACCAGGCCGTGCTCATCGGTTTCGGCCATGGCCTTGTCGTTGGCCTCGTAGAGCGCCATGCGGGTGACGTCGCGCGTGCTGCCATCGCTGAACCGGGCGGTGACCTTGAGCTGGCGGCTCTGCCCGGGCTTGAGCACCGCCTCGGCGGGTTCGACCTGCAGGCCGGCCAGCACGGGATCCTCCCGCTTGCCATAGGGCATGCCGGCACTGATCCAGCGCACGAGGGTGCGGTATTCCCCGGAGTCCGGATCGAGCTTTTTGCCGCCCCCATGCGGAACGAGATTGGCAGCTTTCAATACGAGGAGGCTCTGCTCGGGGGCGGGCGGGAAAACGCGCCGTCCCTTGGCCTCCTTGACGATGTGCTCGTAGTCCTCCTGAGGTTCAAAGCCGAGCAGCGACAGGCGGAAGCCGCGCTGGCCGACATCGGCTTTGGCATGGCAGGCGCCCGAATTGCAGTCGGCCTTGGTGAGGATGGGAACGATGTCGTTGACGAAGTGCGGCGGCGGCTGCGGGTCTTGCGCCGCGGCGGAGGCGGCGAGGGACAGCAGGGCGGCGGCGCGAAGGACCAGTCTCATGAGTGGCAGTCATACGCGGCGCGCTCCCTGGATTTCGCACGCCGCGTGTCCCGCCGCCTGAATGACCGAGCCGGTGCCAGGTCTGGCTCACTCGCGCAGCGACTGCAGGAAGGCCAGGATGTCCGCCAGTTCCTGCGGTTTCAGGATGAGATTCATCGGCGGCATCGGGCTGATCGGTGTTGCGGTGTAACCCTCGGCGAGGCGGGCGTTCGGGTTGATCAGCGACTCCATCAGATAGGCGGCGTCCTTGCGCGCGGCGATGCCGTCGAGGGCCGGGCCGACGGCGCTGCCCTGGCCGCCGAGAACGTGGCAGTTTTTGCAGGCGGCGACCGGATGGTCCCAGAAGATTTTCTGACCCCGCCCTGCGTCCCCGGCGAGTTGACCGGCGTCCGGCTCGGCCTCGGGGATCAATTCGCTGAGACGGACGTCATCGAAGTAGGTGTCGCCCCTGCCGACGTGCAGCAGGTTGATGCTGGCCTTGGGGCGGTCCTTGCTGTTGAAGAGGACCTCGACTTCGGTCCAGTCCTGGTTGCGGCTGATCTTCGGGGAGGTCTCGGCGCGGCCGATGTGGTCGTTGAGGCTGGCCTTGCCGCGGAAGGCGTGGGTCTTGATCCAGGCGCTGAGCCGGTATTCGGTGTTCGGCTTCAGCGCCACGTCGGCAAAGAAGCTGGTGTCGGCCTCGTCGCGGGTGATGACGCGGAAGCCATGTTTGCCGCTGTGGACCATCTTCGGGTCGATGACGATGCCCCACTGGGCGCCGCTGTTGCCGGGTTTTTTGCCGTAATCGCGCCGTGTCCAGCCGGCGGGCGTTTTCTTGTCGGCGGCCAGCTCCTCAAAGCCGGGATTGGGCAGCAGGTTCGGGCCTTCACGGTGGATCTGTGCCTGGTGCTTCTTGGCGAGCATTTTCACCGCTTCGGCCAGCCACTCGTCGTTTTTGACCACCGGATCGCCGGCGAGCTTTTTGACCAGGGTTTGAATTTCCGGCGTCGTCGGGAAATCGGCCAACTTGACGAAGGCGGCGAGACGCGTCGGCAAATCCGGATCGCTGATGACGCCTGAGCCGAAAAACAAGTCCTGGGCGGGCTTGTCGCTGCCCAGGGCGCGAATGGCGTTGCGGCGGAGTTCGGCGACCTTGGCGATGAGCGCGGCCTGGTGGGTGGAGGCGTTGAGGTCGCCACGGCCCTGCCTGACCCAGAGGGCGTGGATGTCCGGGAGCTCGGCGGCGTCGGCGGTCTCGAGGCCGTCGACGATCCGCTGCTGCTTCAGCAGTCGGCCGTACAAGGTGTCCGTGGGCTTGACCGCCTTTGCGGCAGCACCCCTGCCGAAGATGCGGTAGATGCGGCCGCGCTGGTGGTCGCGCAGTTCATTTTCATGGGCGCCACCAACCCCGGTGGTGGCCACAAAGCCCCCGCGCTCCAGGCTCGGGGTGGGGTTGTGCTGGATGATGAAGTTTTGGAAGTCGGCCACCCAGACGGCGCCATCGGGACCGACTTCCGCATAGACCGGAGAGTTCCATTCATCGGTGCTGGCGTACAGGTTGTAGGCATCCCGCGCCTTGTAGCCGGCGCCATCGGGTTGCACCTCCATCAGGGCAACCACCTTCATGGTTGGCTCGCAGACCATGGCCATGCCCTGAAAGCGTTTCGGCAGGGCGGGGCTGTCGATGAAGGCGCTGCCGCAGGCGGCGGTGTAGCCTCCGAAGACATCGACCTGGCGGAAGTTCGGCGTGATCGTGTGGCAGGTGTCGACGATGTTGATCTTCTTCGCGGTCATGCCGCGGCTGCCCTCGGGGAAGGCGGTGGCCGGGATGCCTCCGAAAAACAGCGGCGCGCCGTTGGCCGTGCCTCCGAAGGCGTCGCCGGCGCGGTTGAAGCTCTGCGCCCAGGAGTTGTTGCTGAACTGGTGCAGGAACTCCAGCGCGCTGCCGTCGGCCTTGAAGCGGTAGACGCCCATGGCGAACTGGTGCATCCGCCCGCCGACCTCGGCCTGCACGCCGGAGTAGCCAACGCAGCCGTAGATCCAGTTGTCGAAGCCGTAGTGCAGGTTGCTGGCCTGGGCATGGGTGTCCTTGATGCCCCAGCCATCGATGACGGTTTCCCGCACATCCGCGACGTCGTCGCCATCGCGGTCCTCGAGATACAGCAACTTGGGCGGCGCGGCCACGATGATGCCCTTGCGCGCGAAGACGATGCCGGTGGGCAGGTTGAGCTTGTCGGCAAAGACGGTGAACTTGTCGGCACGGCCGTCGCCGTCGGTGTCCTCGCAGATCTTGATGCTGTCCTGGCCCGCGCCGTTGTCGCTGACCCCGTGCGGATAATCACGCGTCTCGACGACCCAGCAGCGGCCGCGCGCGTCCCAGGCGAAGGCGATCGGCTTGGCGATGTCCGGTTCGGCGGCGAACAATTTCAATTCGAGGTCGGCCGGAACCTGGGTGCGCTCCATGCTGCCCTTGGGCGAAAAGGGGTGCTGGAAGGTCAGCGGTTCGGGGCGCTTCTCGTAGTTGGCCACCTGCGGATGGCTTTCGCGCCGCTCCGGTTCGCGCTGGGCAAGGAAGGCCTCGTAGGCGGCGCGGCGGTCGGGGGTGAGTTTCCCCAGAAGGTGGGCTTTCAGTTCGGACGGGTCGGACTTGTCTGCCAGGTCGGACGCCGTCAGCGTGAGGTCATACTTCGCCGCCACGGCTTCCCTGGCGTAATCGAACCAGATGGCGTCGCGGCCAAGATCGCGCATGGCGGCATGCAGCGGACCGGGCGCGGTTTGTTCGGCACCCGGGGAGTCAAGGTAGAGCACGCGTACGGGACCGGCCAGGGCGGTGCTGGCAAGGGCGAGGACGATGAACAGGGAACGCAGTGGCATCATGGTGGGCATTACCAAGAAACGCGGGGGATCCCCGGCTGCGCGGACAAGGATTGTAAGAAATCGGACAAGTGCCTTGCCGGCCCTGCGGGCCTGCGGCAGGCTGGGGCGTGGATTCGCCCGCCATTCTCCGCACCCGCTTCCTGCGCCGCATGGCGCCGGAGAGCCAGTTTTATCATTTGTTCAACCACCTGCCGCGCGTCTCCTTCTTTGCCAAGGACGCGAAGTTCCGGCTGGTGGCGGCGAACCGCCATTTCGTCGAGCGACTCGGTTTCGCCAGCGAGGAGGAAATCCTCGGGCTCGACGATTTCAAACTCTTCCCGGCGCGCCTGGCCGAGAACTTTCGTCGCGATGACGAGGAGGTGCTGCGCACCGGCCGGCCCAAGCTGGGCATCGTTGAACTCTTCTTCAACCGCCAGGGCATTCCCGACTGGTTTGTCACCCACAAGCTGCCGGTTTTTGACCGCCGCGGCACGGTGATCGGTGTCATGGGGGTGGTTCGCGCCCACGGCGGCGCGCCCGAGGAGGTTCACACGCACCGGCAGATCGAGCGCGCGATCGACCACATCCGTGCGCACTTTCGCGACCGCATCACGGTGCCCGAGTTGGCCGCGCTCGCCTGCCTGTCGCCGCGCCAGCTGCACCGCAAGTTCGTCGAGGCCTTCGGCATGAGCCCGCAGGCGGTGATCCTGAGGGTGCGCATCCAGGCCGCCTGTGAACTGCTTGCCGATCCCGACCGCTCGGTCGGTGAGATCGCCCGCGAGGTGGGGTTTGCCGATCAGAGTTCCTTCACCCAGCACTTTCAAAAGCACCTCGGCCTGACCCCGCTCAAGTACCGCCGGCAATTCCGCTGAACCGCGGCGAGAGCTGGCTGTCGCCGCACGTTGGTTCCGTCATGTCCGCGCGGTTTTTTTCGCTGTTGTCCATCCTGCTTTTTGCCGCCCCGGTCTGCGCCGAGCCGTCGGCGGGCTGGGCTGACCTCTTCAACGGTCGCGACCTGACCGGCTGGGTCGATGTCAACACGAGCCCTGAGACCTGGAAGGTGCGCGACGGCCTGCTCATCTGCAGCGGCCAGCCGATCGGGGTCATGCGCAGCGCGAATCAGTATGAAAACTTCCTGCTGCACATCGAGTGGCGGCATGTGGAGCCGGGAGGCAACTCCGGTGTCTTCCTCTGGAGCGAAGGCGTGCCTGCTCCGGGCAAGACGTTGCCGAAGGGAATGGAAGTTCAGATGTTGGAACTGCAGTACCCGCTGCTCAACCGCGAGAAGGATGGTTCACCGCGACATCCCGGCTACGTGTCCGGCGAGCTGTTTGGTGCCAACGGCCTGGAGGCCGTGCCCGACAATCCGCGCGGCCGTCGCAGCATGTCCTGGGAGATGCGCTGCAAGGGTGCGGGCGAGTGGAACACCTACGATGTCGTCGCCGTCGACGGCGTGGTGAAGCTGGCGATCAACGGCAAGTTCGTCAATGGCGTCAGCCAGTCGACCGTGCGCAAGGGCTACCTCTGCCTGGAGTCGGAGGGCGCGGAGATTCACTTCCGCAACATCCGCCTGCTCGAACTTCCGGGTGGCCTCGCGACGCCGGAGCAGACGGCCCCGCGGGTGCCCGCGGCGCGCTGAACAGGCCGGTCACTGCGCCGACTTCAGCTCGGCGGCGAGGCCGAGCACGGCGTCCATGAGTTTCACCGCGGCCTGCGGTTCAACGTTGTTGGTACCGGGCCAGGTTTCGTAGCCGCCCAGCTCAAAGTGGCGCGGGGTTGGCATGTAGCCGTAGTAGCCGTGGGCCAGTTCGACCATGAAGGACTTGGCAAAGGGGCTGCGCTTTTTGAATTCCAGGCCGGTCTCGGCAAACGTCTCGCAGGGGGAGGTGCCGATGCAGATGTCGCCCAGGCGCAGCACCTGCACCGGGAACTTGGTTTCCGGGCTCGGCTTCGCGAGCTTCAGAAGGCGGGTGGCGTAAGCGTAGGGCAGGTCGGCCTTGCCCTGAATGCGGGGGGTGTTCGCCGCGGTCTTTTCGGCCCAGGCGATGCGCTCGGGTTCGAGCGTGCGCCACTGGACGTCAAGCTCGCGGTAGCGCGCGGCCAGCGGAGCGCGGGTGCTCCACTCCAGGCCGGCAAGCGCGCCGTGCACCTTGCCGGCCAGATCTTCGGCAACGTCGCGCATCTGCTCGTAGGGCGGACGTGCCGGGCGCGGCTGGCGGAATTGGATGTTGTTGATGTCGCCGCTGGTGCCGTTCGCCATCATCGCGACAAAGGCCCGGTCGTCGTCCGCTTCGCCGACGCGCCGCTTGAGCGCCTCGCAGTAGTAGCCGTAGTAGTCGGCTGAGACATGGCCGGGGCCGACGCCGCCGACGTAGTGCAGGGAGTAGGCCGAGTACAGCGCGATCAGATCGCCGCCGGGCTCGCGCAGGGCCAAAAAGCAGACCTCGGGATCCGTGGGGCCGGCGGGTTCGATGAGATTCGGACTGCCGCCGGGCGGGTTCATCTTGACGCGGTCGATCTGGCCAAAGGGGTTGGGTGGCGCGGTGCCCTCCTTCATGTGCCAGCGGCGGTTGTGGACGTGCTCGGGGACGTTGACCCTGCCGAAGGCGATTTCGGCGGGGCGCAGCAGGTTCTGGGCGCGGCGGACGCCGTCGGCGATGCGGCGGGCGACAAACCGCTGGTAGGAATTCAACTCCATGTCGGAGACGTAGCTGCGCGGCCAGGTGCTGATGGCATTGGTCGCCGAATGGGTGTGCGTTCCGGAGATGAGGACGTTTGACGCCGGAATGCCGGTCTCGGCCTCGATGAGACGCCGCGCTTCCAGCGACAGGCTGCGGTGAAGGCCGAGCAGGTCGCAGACCACCAGGACCAGGCGCGTCCGGCCGTCGTCGAGCATCAGGCAGCGGGCGTGCAGTTCGTCGTGGATCTGGGTCGACGGGAAGGGCAGAAACCCGCCGACGATCTCATCGCCCAGTTCCGGCGTGATGTTGCTGGTGGCGGCACCGGCCATTAGCGGAGCCCTGGGGGCCTCGGCGGCGGGCAGGACAGCATGGGCAAGGGCGCAGGCGAGCAGGAGTCGGAAGAGCAGACGCATCCCATGGATACAGACGTCGCGCGGTTCGTGTTGCCGCTGACCCTGCAAGCTCTCGGAAAATCATTTCATTTTTCTTAACTTTTCGCAGAAAGGGGTGCAAATTGTCCCGACTTGGTCCATCGAACATGACTCCCGCCTTGCCGCCCCCGCTCCCCATCCTCTACCGCCCGAATGTCGCCGCCATCCTGACGGACGCGCAGGATCGAATCTTCATTGCCGAGCGGGTGAACATTCCCGGCGCCTGGCAGTTTCCCCAAGGCGGTATCGATGACGGGGAGGATGCCGAAACGGCGATGTTTCGCGAGCTGGCCGAGGAGATTGGCGTGCGCCGTGAACAGGTCGAGGTGCTGGAACAGCGCGGCGGGTATCGCTATGCATTCCCCAAGCCGCGGCTCAAATATGGCATCTACGGCGGCCAGGAGCAGACCTACTTTCGAATGCGTTTCCTGGGCCGCGACGAGGACGTCAACCTGGATGCCACCCACCGCGAATTCGCGCGTTGGCGCTGGATTCGCCCCGATGAGTTTCGCATGCAGTGGGTGCCGCCCTTCAAGCGCGGTGTCTACCGGCAGGTCTTCCTGGATTTTTTTGGCCTGGCCTTGGAAAATCCGCCCGCCTGATCCTGGCGCCTTGTGCGCTCTTCCCCGATGCTCCCGCCGGTCTGCTCCGCCGCCCGCCGCCCGTTTCCGCGCGGCCGAGGTTCCTGCGCCCTGCTGGTGCCCTTCGGCCTGGTCATGCTGATCCTCTGCCTGGTGGCATGGCGTTTTTGGCACGACATTCCGCTCGAGTCCGACGAGGATCTGCGGCTGCCCCCGCCGGCCGCGGCATTGCCCGAGGTCAATCCCGCGCCCCTGAAGCTGCAAACCTTCCTCGACGCTGTCCGCCCGGTGCAGCAGCTGTCGCTGCGCGCGTTGCCTCCGGCCGACTGGGACACGCCCGCCCTTTCGGCGCATGTGCGTGCCAATGGCACGGCACTCGACAACCTGCGCGATCTGCTGGAGGACGCTGACTGGTATCCGCGCCATGGCGCGTGGTTCGCCGCCGACTGGAGCGGTCACGAAGGCTGGCCGCATGTCATCTTTCTGCTTCAGGCCCAGGCGGCCTACCTGGCCCGGCGCGGCGAGGAGGCGGAGGCCTTCACCGCCGCCACCGACCTGGCCGAGCTGTCGCGGCGCGTCCTCGAATTGAACGC
>JBIJBO010000074.1:0-16668 GCA_044345215.1 Prosthecobacter sp.
CGGTTGGACGGCCCTTCCTGCAGCTCACCGGCGAGGACTTGGAAAAGGGTGAAGGCGCCTCCGGTCGCGACACCGGCGGCATCCTGCTCGCCAGCAGCGGCTACGTGAAGCACCCGCTGCAGTTGACTGCTGACGGCAAGTATCGTCTTCACGTCAAGGCTGGCGCCCAGCAGGCGGGCGACGAGCCGGCCAAGTTTGAGGTGCGCCTCGCCGGCCGAACCATCGGTGCCTTTGCCGTCACGGCGAAGAATCAGGCTCCGCAGTTCTTCAGCTTCGACGCCGACCTGCCTGCCGGCGCCCATGAGGTGCAAATCTGGTTCCTCAACGACTTCTACAACGCCGAGACCAAGGAGGATCGCAATCTCTGGGTCCACCAGTTCCGCATCGAGGGCCCCCTCGGCGTCGACGCGGGCATTGCCGCCTCCGACGTGCCCGCTCTGGTTGAAAAGATGGCCACACGCGTGTTCCGCCGGCCCCTGCGCGCGGAGGAGGCGCAGAAGTGGCGCGACTTCGCCGCCCTGGCGATGAAGGAGGGCGAAAAGCCGCTCGGTGCCCTGCGCTTCACGCTGGAAGGCCTGCTCGCCTCGCCCGCCTTCCTGTTCCGCACCTCACCGGAACCCGCGGGTGAGGTCGTGAACGGCATCGCACCCATCGATGAATACAGCCTGGCCAGCCGCCTGGCCTACTTCCTGTGGTCGGCCCCGCCCGACGACACCCTGCTGCAACTCGCCGCGAAGAACGAGTTGCGCGCCAACCTCGACGCTCAAGTGCGGCGCATGCTTGTCGACTGGCGCGCCTCCGCCCTGACCGAGAACTTTGCCGGCCAGTGGCTGCAGCTGCGCGACATGGACATCGTCTCCCCCGACACCCGCGCCTTCCCCGAGTGGCGAGGCGACCTCGCCGCGAGCATGAAGCGCGAGAGCCAGACCTTCTTCGAGTTCATCCTCAAGGAGAACCGCAGCGTCCTGGAGTTCCTCAACGCCGATTACACCTTCCTCAACGGCAAGCTGTCGAAGTGGTATGGCATCGGCGAAGTGAAGGGCGACAAGTTTGAAAAGGTGTCGCTGGCCGGCACGCCGCGCGGCGGCATCCTCACCCATGGCAGCGTCCTCACACTCACCTCCGGCCAGACCCGCACTTCGCCGATCAAGCGCGGCAAGTTCCTGCTCGAAAACATCCTTGGCATGCCGCCCCCCCCAGCGCCCGGTGGTGTGCCGCCGCTCGACGAGAGCAAGGTGCGCCGCTCCAACCAGACTCTGCGCGAGCAGTTTGCCAAGCATCGCGAGCACATCTCCTGCGCCGGCTGCCACGCCTTCCTCGACCCCATGGGTTTCGCCTTCGAGCATTACGACGCCGTTGGCCGTTGGCGCGAGATGGACAAGAAAAACCCGGTCGATGCCTCAGGGCGCCTCGTGCGCGGTCAGGAGTTCAGGGACCTGACCGAGTTGCGCGGCATCCTCGCCCGCGACATGACGGCTGACTTCACCCGCAACCTCGGGGAAAACCTGCTTACCTATGCCCTCGGCCGTGGTCTGGGCTACAGCGACAAGCCCGCGGTGCTCAAGATTGTCCAGCGCACCCAGGCCGCGGAACACAAGTTCCAGGAGATGATTCTGGCCGTTTGCGAGAGCGTTCCCTTCCAGAAGATGCGCTCCGCGACCGGTCAGAAGGGGGATGCACGGAACCAGGGCTCCGGTCAAGTCCGTTGACGTCAAGTGGCGGGCTGGCGACATCCGCCTCGTTAGCCTGGTCCTTCTGCATCGGCGCCCGTGATGGCCCGAGACGTGCAGGCCTTTATCCTTTGTGTCGCGTCCGCACCCGAGCCGAGCGTCTCAGGCGCTTGTGCAAAAAGTGTCGGCTGCGCCTGAACCTCCAGATCAGCGGTGCCTGCACATCCTGAAGCTTTGTGATTGATTTGCGCCCGGCACGGGCAAGCAGTGCTGCAATGAACCAAGCTTCTTCCAAGCGCTATTGGCCGGCTCTCTGGGCTCTGGCTCTCGGGATTGTGGCCGTCATGCTCTGGTGGCTTGAGTCCGCGCCAAGACCGGAGACGCCATCACAGAGGCCAATTGGAGAGGAGCGGTCGAGGACGAGGCTGGACTCTGCTGTTGAAAAAAGCACCGGGGTCGCGCCAGCGCTTTCACCGGTGGCTGCCGTTGAACAAGCGCGTTCCCTGCAACTCACCGCCGGGCAGGCGCAAAGGGTGGCGGAGTGGATTCGCCAGCTCGACGCGGCCGCCGATGTCACTGCGCGCGACGAGGTGCTGGAGGATGCGCGCAGCCATGAGGACACGGAGGTGATCGTTGAACTCGTCCTCCATCAACTGGACCGGGCTGGCCCCGAGGAGCGAATCGAGGCTCTGGAGAAGCTGGTTGGCAACAGAGGCGCCTCCCAGATCAAGGCCTTTGTCCGCGGACTCGATGATGCGGATCCCCAGGTGCGCGAGGCCTCCCTGCAATTCGTGCGTGACCAGGAAGCTGAGGTGCGCATCCCGGTTTTCGAATACGGACTTGGCTCGGCCGATGCCAGCGTGCGATCCGACAGTTTCCTTGAACTGACCCGCGAAAACGTCAAGGCAGCCATTCCTGCCTTGATGCGCGCCCTCAAGCTGGATGATCCCGGCATTCGGCAGCAGGCATCCGAGCAGCTCGCAATGCGCTTGGCGGATACCCGCAAGGAGCCTTTTACGGATGCCTCGGAGGCTCTGGGGTGGTGGGAGTCAAACGGTCGGCGCTACGATGAACGCATGTACCGTGTGGATTGAAAGGGCGGTTTCAAGGCAACCATGTCTTAATCAGGAAAGCGCCCGCTTTCTTCTTTAAGACAACGACCTGCCTTTGCGGTATGGAAATTATCTAAATTGTGAAAAATAAGAAAACCGAATGGCTTCAAGATCCAAATATTTGTTTGGATATTGAATAAAAGACTAAATTCGAATACACTTTTACGGCCTCATGCAATCTGTGGAGCCGAGTCCTGCAGCTTTGCGCTGCCTAGTGCCACCCTGACATTCCCCCGTTGTCCCGATGAAATATACTTCCCACCCCTGCAATTTCAGGTTGAATCCCATGGTGCCACTGGCTCGTCGCCTGAAGGGGGGGCTGCTTCGGCAGATTGCAAGTCTGGCCCTCGCGTTGCTGCTTTTTGCCCCGGCTCAGGCAGCCACCTTCGTTGATGTCAACAATCAGGCTCTCGACTTCAGCGTCGGCGCGGGTGATGTTCGCATTTCCGGGAGCGCCAATACAGCCGGCGAAACCTGGCTCTACAAAAATGTCATCACCGTTGGCAGTCAGGTGGTTGACGCCATTGTCAGCTTTGACTCGATCAGCGGCGGTTCAAGCATGACGAATTTTGACAGCACGTCAAATCCTTACAGTTCCGCAGCCCTGGGCGGCACACCGCCAAATTTTTTGCAGCCCAACTTCACTTGGAATAGCAGTGGTGGGTCAGCAAGTTTCACGGTCAAGTTCATCGAGGGAGACAGCTATGTGGCAGTGACCCAGCCGAATGGCATCCCAGTCACGCTGCGGAACGTCACCATCAATTCTTACGACCTCGACAGCACCTCGGCCAGCGCCTCAGGCGACGGAGGCAATCAGTTCACCTCTTTCAGTGAGGTGGGTGGGCTGGAACTGAGCAGTGCCACGGCTCTTGTGGCAAGTTTGACCGGTACCCTGACCACTATTGAACCGGATCCGACGGTCCCCAGTCCTGGTAACATTACCTTTGCGCCTGGAACGGCTGATGGTGACGAGTATCGAGTGCGGGTCACCTATGATGCGGTTTCGGTCTTCAACTTCGTTGTTGGCGCCCGCAACGGGGCTGGTATAGCCTACTATGCCGTCGATTTCTCCATGGGGCCAGCCTTCGTGGGTGTCACGAGCTACGATCTCGTGGTCACCGACGGGGTCATTGTCACGACCGAGGCAGGCACTACCGACACCTTCAGTTTGCAGTTGAGCGCCGCGCCTACCCACGATGTCACGATCACTCTTACGGGTTTGGACGCGACGGAGCACAGCCTGTCGACCACGACCTTGACTTTCACCCCGTTGAATTGGAACACCGCTCAGACGGTTACGGTGACGGGTTTGGCGGATGCACTTGCAGACGGCAGCGTCAATTACCTGCTTAATGCCACCGCCGCCTCGACAGATCCTCTTTTCAATGGCCTTACAGCCGTGGTTGACATGACCAATCAAAGCGTCGTTGCTGTTGTTAACGATCCGGTCGTCAATGAGGGTTCGGATCATGTGGTGTTCACCATCAACGGCACGATCGGGGATTCGGTTCAGTTGGCACTTGCGGATGGCACGGCGACAAGCCTCGATTACGGTGCCGGTTTGGAATACTGGGATGGAGCGGCATGGCAGGGCTACGCGGCGCTGAGTTTTGTGCCGCTGGATGCTGCCGGCACCTTGTTGGTGCGCACCCCGATCAAGCCCGATGCACTCAGTGACAACGGCGAAACTTTTACCTTGGCGGTTTCCAACGTCGGCGGTCTGCTGGGCTCAGGCACGTGCACGATCAAGGATGACGGCACGGGCAGCTACTGGATTGCCGACGCGACCGCGCCTGCGACGGCTGGCGAACTGACGACGGCGGGTGTGACACTCGACGACGACCGTCCCGTGACGATCAATTTTGTCACGGTCAATGAAGGTTCTCAGTATGGCATTTTCAAGGCCTGTGGCATTGAAGGTCAGTTGATCGAACTTGAACTGCGGGAAAGTGGTCTGGATTACCTTGATGGAGATGCCGAGCTTGGGGTTGACCTGAATCCCGCCTTTGAATACTGGGACGGATCGGCATGGCAGAGCTACACGCCCGGTGATTTTGTCCCCATTCCGCAGGTGGGTGGTGCCCTTGATGGGGAGGCGGCCTGCATGTTGGTGCGAGTGGAGATTTACAACGACACTCCGGCTGTCTTTGAAGGGGTGGAAACCTTTGTGATGGCGGCCTCGAATGCCGGCGGCACGGAGGCATCCTGTGATTGCAGCACCATTGCCGACGACGGAACTGGTGACGTGTATCTGGTCACCAACACGGATGGGGATCCGAACGACCCCACCGATCCCGGCTATCCGTTGGCCCTGGACAACGACAGTCTGCACATTCTCAAGTGGGGTGTTGCGGGCGCAGATCCCGTGGCGGGCTTCATGGATGCCACCATCATTGAAAACACCAGTGCGGCTCCCCTTGTCTATGCCGGCATGAATGATGGTCGCTTTGATCTGCACATGACCACCAGTGGCTTTGCCTACAACGGTTTGATGATGATCGGCGGGGAGGCAAGCTGGGCCATTAACCCGCGCGCAACCGCCTCAACGGTGCAATTCCGTTTTTATGATCCCGGCACGACGACGCCACACCCCATACGGAACATTTACTTCAGCATCGAGGATGCGGAAGTTGATGAAGAGTTCTCGAATTTCATTTACTGGGACGCGAGCGGTAATCAGGTCAGCCTGCCTTGGTCGGATGTGGCCTTCAGCTACAGCCACACGCCGGAACTGACCAATGGTGATTTGACGGTCCACAATGGAGCCGTCCTCGTCGGCAAGCCCCAGGCTGGCAAGTGGATTCGTGTGGACTTGCGCGGCACGCTGGTGACAGGCTTTCAGTTCAGCTACCGCCAGGCCAGTCCTCAGGCGGGCACGGTTCAAATCACCCACCTGTGCGGTGAGCCAGGGAAGTTTGACTTTGATGTCGAGAATCCGGACACCTTCGGTCCTCTTGTCATCAAGGCTGACGTCAACAATCAGGCGGCGATGCCGGACTATCGCGCACAGATGACCTATGATCCAACCCTGGTGGGGGCTGTCGTCAGCCAGACCCCAGCTCCCGGGACCCTGATGGCTCTTGGTGATCACTCGGTGACGATGACGCTGACAACTGCCGATTCCCAGACCGCCACGACAGGTTTCGTTCTCAATGTGAGGCCCGCGAAGAAACCGGTGCTTGCTGTGCTGACGCCTGCGGTCAGATCCACCACTCTGGCCACATTGTCGCCTTACCGGGTCTCGGGTTATGTGCGAGATCTCGAGGCCGTCGGCATGGATCGGATCGAATTGGTGCTCAATGGTGGCGCACCCCAGGCGGCAACCCTCAGCGGTGCTCCGTCCGACATCTACCGCGAATGGCATCTAGATATCGCTCCCCAGGAAGGTCCCAACACGCTTGATGTCACGGCCATTGACAACGAAAGCATCAGCAGTGCGGTGGTCTCGCGGAGTTTTGATTTCACGCGCCGTTACGCACTCGATATCACGACCAATGGCACCGCTGGCGTCGTTGGGCTCAGGGTTGCGGCCGGTGGCGCCTACAGTCTGGTGGCGTCCAATCCGCCAACCAACGACTACACCGTGGCACCCGGTTCTGTCATCACCTTGACTGCGACGGCCAAGTCCAATTCTGTCTTCAGCCACTGGTCGGGCCTGCCTGGCGGTGCTGCGGTAACAGGCAATCAAGCGGTGATCCTGATGCCCAACGCCGATGTGTCGGGTGTTGTGGCCCACTTTGTTGCCAATCCCTTCACGCCTCCAGCGGGTCAGAGCAGGGTGTTTGCGGGTCTTCTGGCTCCGGTCAACGCCGCGGATCAGCGGATGCAGACGGTGGGTCACATCACTGGCTCCCTTTCGACGAGCGGTTTGTTTTCAGGCAAGCTGATGAATCTTGGGCTGACGGACCGGTTTGTGGTGAATTTCTTCGGCAACGGAAGTTCCCTCTTCAATTTGGGAGGCGGTGTTACCACGGCGTCCCTGAGCCTTAGCGGTGGCAGAACGGTCACGATGCTCTTTGACACGGTCAACGGCACCATCACCGCATCCCTGACGCGACTGGGTGTGGTCAGTACGGCCACCCTTCAAAGATCCATCTACGGCTCCGGCGCCAACGTTGCGGCAAACTTGTTGAACCGTAAGCTGCGTGCCAGTGATCCCGCCAACACCGTTGGCTTTTACACCATGGCCCTGCCGAGCGAGGTCCAGGTCCCGGCTTTGGCCCTCAGCTCCTATCCTCAAGGCGCAGGCTATGGAACGATTTATTTGCAGCGCAGCGGAATCCTCAATGCTTCGGGTGTTCTTGCAGACGGAACCAGCTTCACGTGGTCGAGTGTCCTGGTGGCCGGGGATCAGGCTCCCGTCTTTGCTCAGTTGAAGACACCCGGTGCCACAACCCTGCTCGGCAGCTTGGGCGGTCACTTGGACTTTGCCGTTGCCGCAGCCAGCGATGTCACTTCTAGCGATTTGATCTGGATTCGTCCGGCGGTCGTCCAGCAGAGCGGAACGACGGCGCTGGCCAAGCAAACCCAGATCTACACGTCCGGCTGGAGCACAGGCATCACGGTGGGGTGTTCCGGAGCATTGTATGACTCCACCTCGAGTGTGCAGACTTCGCTGGCCTTGCCTGCGCCTGATGCGGTCAATGGCAACGCGGAGCTTCAATTCAACGAGGGCAAGCTGATCGCTCCCGTCACCATCTCGACCCTCAATGTCACTGGCAATGCAGCCTCGAAAATTCCAACCACCGACAGAACTTATTCGCTGACCTTCAGTGCCAGCGTCGGCCTCTATTCGGGAACATTCACGCCGAATTGGACCACTCCCTCCAGCATCAAGCCTGGGTTCAAGGGGATTCTCGTTCGCAAGGGTTTCACGGGTCCCGCGGGCTACGGTTACTTCCACAGCAACCGCACTCTGGATCTCGATCCGGAGAGCGGTGAGGTCACCCTTGGGGCTCCCTGAAGACTTTGAAGCCTGAACCCCAGGAGTTGCGTCTCATGGACTTGCAACTCCCGGGGCTCTGGGCAATCCCTCCCGGAAGGGATCAGCCGGCCAGCCAGGCGCTGAGTTCGGCGGGCAGGGGCGCTTCCCAGGCCTTGGAGTGACCGAGGTCCTCGAGCTCGAGCCGGTGCGAGTGCAGGGCCTGGCGCGGCGAAAGCAGTCGCCTTTCGAGATCCGGCGTCCAGCTGGTCTCGATGAAGTCGAGGTAACAGCGCTCGTCGGGGCCGTAAATTTTGTCGCCCAGCACCGGGTGGCCGAGGTGGGCGAGGTGGACGCGGATTTGGTGCATGCGACCCGTCAGCGGCAGGGCTTCGACCAGGCTGAGCTTGCCCGCGCGCGGATGCTCGACCCTGTGCAGCACGCGGAAATCGGTGCGGCAGGGGCTGCCGTCGGGATGCACGGTCTGACGCACCCAGATGGCGGATTCGGCGACCTCGCCCTGGCGCAGGATGGGGGCATCGAGTGACTGCCGCTGCCACTCCGGCCAGCCGCGGACGATGGCGAGGTAGGCCTTGTGGATGCGGCGCTCCTGCATGGCGATGCCGAAGCGGCGGGCCGCCTCGCGGGTCTTGGCGACCAGCACGACACCGCTGGTTTCGCGGTCAAGCCGGTTGATGATGCCGACCTGGCCGCCGTTGGCGATCTCGTAGGCGAGCAGGTCCTTCAAACCGTGCCAGAGGGTCGGCGTGCCGTCAGGGGTGCCGGGATGCACCTGCAGCGGCGCGGGCTTGTCAACCACCAGCCAGTCCTCGCCCTCGTCGAGGACGCGGAAGGCAGTGTTGACGGCGCGCAGCATGGCCAGCCCATCCGGCGAAAACACGCTGCGGTCAAGCCCGCCTCAGTCGCGGACGACCTTCAGCACGCGGTTGTTGTAGCTGTCGGTGAGGAACAGCTCGCCGCTGACCGGATGCACGGTGACGCCGTGCGGCCGTGCCAGTTCGCACTGCAGCGGATCACCGCCGACGCCGGCCGCGCCCTTTCGGCCGGTGCCGGCGACGCGTTCGATTCGACCGCTCTTCGGCAGGTAGCGGCGGATGAGGTGGTTTTCCGCGTCGGCAATCAGCACGCTGCCGTCGCGGTCGATGCACAGGTGTTTGGGGCCGCTCATCGTTGCCTGCAGGGCCGGGCCGCCATTGCCGTCGGCGCCTTTTTTCCCGGAGGCGTTGACGACCGTGCGGATGCGGCCGTCGGGCGTGACCACGCGCAGGGCGTGGCCGTTGCGTTCAAGGATGTACAGGTTGCCCTCGCGGTCCATGGCCGCCGCGCGCGGATCGACCAGCGGTGCCTCGGTGGCGACGGCGCCGTCCTCGGGGATGCCCTTCTGGCCGTTGCCGGCGACGACGCGGCTTTGGCCGCTGGCGAGGTCGAGTTCATGGACCTGGCGCAGGTCGGCGATGTGCAGCTTGCCGCCATCCGGACTGAGCGTGATGCAGTAGGGTCCGTTGCCGCGTTCCTTGCCCGGCGGCGCCTGCCAGCCGGGCAGGGTGGACACCGTGGCGGTGGCGGGATCGAAGCGTCGAACCCGGCCGTTCCAGGTATCGCCGATGAGGATCTCGCCCGTGGGCCGCACGGCCAGGTTGTGCGGCCCGTTGAGCTGCGCCTGCAGGCCCGGACCGCCGTCGCCGGCGAAACCCGGTGTCAGCTTTCCGGCCACGTGATGCAGCACGCCGGCCGGATCGATCTTGAGCAGGCGGTTGCCCGATACCATCTCGACGATCCAGGTGTTGCCGGCGGCATCGAACTCCGTGCCGAACGGTTCCTTCAGCACCGCCTGGGTGGCGGCGATGCCGGTGCGGTCATCAACGCCACCGGCTACCAAAACGATCCTGTCGGCTCGCGCGGTGAGCGTGGCCGCGAGCAAGAGCAGGGCGGGAAAGAGGGGGCGCATGGGGCTTGTCACTTGCGCTTGAGCACGCGGACGCGATGGGCTTCGCTGTCGCCGATGTAGACGGCGCCGTCGGTGTCGACAAAGATGCCGTGCAGCCGGGCCATCTGGCACTTGAGCGGCTCGCCGTCGGGGCCGTCGCCCTTTTCACCGGTGCCGGCCATGAGCAGAAGCTTGCCGGTGGCGGCCTCGATCATGCGCACGCTGTGGCTTTCGGTGTCGGCCAGCCAGGCGTTGCCGTCGGCGTCGATGGCGATGCCCTTCGGGCCCTTGAGGGTCGCTTCTTTGGCGGGACCGCCGTTGCCGGTGAAGCCGCTCTTGCCGTTGCCGGCGATGTGGCGGATGACGCCGGCCTTGACGTCGAAGCGGAAGACCTGGTTGCCCTCGCGGGTGCACAGCCATAGGTCGCCATTCTTGTCGAAGTCGAGCGAGCGCGGGCCCTTGAGCGGCGTTCCCTGAATGGGCGCGCCGTCCGGGGTCGGACCGGCCTGGCCAGTGCCGGCATAGCGCTCAATGATGCCGGTCGCGAGGTTGACGCGACGGATGACGTGGTTGCCGATGTCGCAGATGTACAACAGGCCGTCGGGGCCGAACTGGATGCTGTGCGGGCTTTTCAGCTCGGCCTGCACGGCCGGACCGCCGTCGCCGCTGTGGCCGGCCTTGCCGGTGCCGGCGATGGTGCTGATGACCTTCGTTTTCATGTCGACCTTGCGCACGGCGTGGTTGGCCATGTCGACGATGTAAAGGTCGCCCTTGGCATCGAAACGGATCTCGTGCGGCAGGTTGAAGCTGGCCTCAAGCGCGGGGCCGCCGTCGCCGGTGTAGCCTTTCCGGCCGCTGCCGGCGACGGTGTGAATGACGCCATCCGGGGTGATCCTGCGGATGCGCTGGCCGGTGTACTCGCAGTACCAGAGCGCGCCGTCCGGGCCGCGGATGACGCCGAAGGGGTTGTCGATCTTCGCCTGGGTGGCGGGGCCGCCATCGCCGCTGAAGCCCTGTTCGCCGGTGCCGGCGACGGTGGAGATGGTCCATTCCGCGGCGTGGGCGGCGGTCATGCTGAGCAGGAGGGCGGCGAGGGGCAGGAGTTTCATGGGATGCACAGGAGAGTCGGCAGAGGGCGGAGGTTGGACAGGCAGGGCTTATTTTTTGCGCCAGATTTCGACGTCATCGACGACGGCGTTGCGCGGCACGGACAGGCGCAGCAGGCGCTTGGTCGGGTGGCCGATGCCGGGCGAGCTGTGCCGGCCGATTTCCTGGCCATCGATGGCGACGCGGAGTTCGTCGCCGCGCACGGTGACGAGCAGTTCATGCCACTGGCCGAGGCGGACCGGGCTGGGGAAGGTCTTTTCCTTGTCCTTCAGGACGGCCTGCTGTTCCTCGCTGAGTTTCTGCTTGGCCTGGCGGGCCTCGCGGATGTCGAGGCGCATGTTGCCGGTCTTGAGATCCTGCAGGCGGACGTTCTTCGAGCTGACGTGAGCGGCGAAGAGGTGGCCGGCATGGACCTCCTTGCACTGCAGGTCGGCGAAGTTGAGGCCGAGACTGTCGAGGGTGTGGTCGAGGCGGAAGCGCAGGCGCACACTGCCGTCGGTGAATTCGGCGGGATGGGTGACCGAGACCGCGTGGTTGGCCTCGGGGTGCAGGTAGATGAACAGGGCGCCGTCGCGCAGGTCGACCTGCTTGTGGCCCTTCGCCCGGCTCTTGCTGTTGGTGCCCCAGCCCTTGCCGGGCTCGTCGACCTGGTTCTGGGACTCGACGCGCTCGAAGTCATCCTGAAAAAGGCGTTCGCCGAGGTCATCGGCGGCGTGCGCCGAGGCGAGGGAAAAGAGGCAGGCGAGGAGCGGGGCGGATTTCATGGGAGCGTTATTCTCGGTTGATGAATTCGTCGAGGTTGAGCAGCACGCGGGCAAGGGCGACGAGGACGGCGGCGTCCTCCCGGTCGGCGGAGGCGACGGTTTCAGGGCCGAGCACCTTCAAGGCTTCGGCACCGGCGGCGCGCACGCGGGCGCGCTGGTCGGCAGCGAAGCCTTGCAGGCGCTGCCGTTCGTCGGGCAGGGGCGCGCGGGCGAGGCAGAGTTGGAACAGATGGTCGAGACGGGTGTTGGTCGGGCTTTCGCGCAGCGCGCGCAGGGCGAGAGCGCGGGCGGCTTCGAGGAAGACCGGATCATTCATCAGGGTCAGGGCCTGCAGCGGCGTGTTCGAGCGGTCGCGCTTGACGCAGGCGTCGGTGGCATCGGGCGCGTCGAAGGTGGTCAGCATGGGATAGAGCACGCTGCGCAGGGTGAGGATGTACAGGCCGCGGCGGTAGCGGTCGTGGCCCTCGCTGACCTCCCATTTCACCGAGCGCCCGACATCAAAGATGTCGCCCGGCAGCGGCGGCCGGATGCCGGGACCGCCGATCGAGCGGGTGAGCAGGCCGCTGACCGCGAGCGAGGCATCGCGCAGGATTTCCGCTTCGAGGCGCAGGCGGTTTTGGCGGGCGAGCAGGCGGTTGAGCGGGTCGAGCTCGTCGAGCTCGGGCCGGTGCGCCGAGGACTGGCGGTAGGTGGCGGAGGTGACGATGCGCCGGATCAGCTGCTTGCGGCTCCAGCCGCCGCTGATGAAGTCGCGCGCCAGCCAGTCGAGCAGTTCCGGGTGCGAGGGCGGTTCGCCGGTGGCGCCGAAGTCGTCGGGTGTGGCGACGAGGCCGGTGCCGAAGAGCTTGCTCCAGACATGGTTGACGGCGACGCGGGCGGTGAGCGGGTGATTCGGCGCGACGAGCCAGCGGGCGAGGTCGAGACGGCTGGCTTCACCCCGGGCGGGGGCCGGCATCGCGGGCAGGGCCGAGAGACTGGCGGGCACGACGTCGGGACCGCGGCGGGCGTAGTCGCCGGCGACGTGCACGTAGGTCGTGCGGCGGCCCTCGGCGAGTTCGGCGAGGATGGGCGCCTTGGTCTTCGGTTCCTCGCGGTCGGTGGTGTTGTTGAAGAAGGCGTAGAACGAGTAGTAATCGCGGATGGTGATCGGGTCGTATTTGTGCGTGTGGCACTGGGCGCAGCCAAGGGTCAGCCCGAGCCAGACGCGGCCGGTGGTGTTGACGCGGTCGGCGAGGTATTGAAAGCGCGCCTCCTCCTTGTCGACGCCGGCCTCGGTGTTGAGGGCGGCGTTGCGGTGGAAGCCGGTGGCGGCGAGCTGCGGCTGGCTGGCGTCCGGCAGCAGATCGCCAGCGAGCTGTTCGATGCTGAACTGGTCGAAGGGCAGGTCGCGGTTGATGGCGTCGATGACCCAGTCACGGTAGCGCCAGGCATTGGGGCGGACGGCGTCGCCGAGAAAGCCGTTGCTGTCGGCGTACCGGGCGAGGTCGAGCCAGTGGCGCCCCCAGCGTTCGCCGAAGTGTGGGCTGGTGAGCAGCTGCTCGACCAGACGATCGTAGGCGCCGGGATCGGCGGCATAGGCGCGGGTGAAGGCGGCGACCTCGGCGGGCTCGGGCGGCAGGCCGGTCAGATCGAGGTTGAGTCGGCGGATCAGTGTGGCGGCCCCGGCCTCGGGCGCGGGAGCGATCCGGTGTTCCGCCAAGCGGGCGCGGACGAGGGCGTCGACGCCGTTGTGGGCGCCGTCGGCAGGCGGCGGTGTCACGCTGGCCAGCGGCAGGAAGGACCAGTGCTCGCGGTACTCGGCACCCTCGTCGATCCAACGACGCAGCAAGGCACGCTCCGCGGCGGTGAGCTGCTTGGGCGAGGAGGGCGGTGGCATGACGTCGTCCGCATCCTCGCTGACGATGCGTTTCCAAGCCTGACTGGTCTCGGCATTGCCGGGCGTGATGGCCTGGTAGCCGCCGAGGTCGGCGGTGGCGCCGTCGCGGGTGTCGAGGCGCAGGCCGGCCTCGCGCTTGTCCTCGTCGGGCCCATGGCAGGCATAGCACTTGCCGGCGAGGATCGGGCGGATGTCGCGGTTGAAATCGAGCTTGTTCGTCGCCGTTGCGACAGCCGCGGGAGCGAGGCTGGCGAAAAACAGAAGCAGACGGGAGGCGGACATGACGGCCTAGAAGAACGTCCCGGCAGTGGCCCGGCTTGCCGGGGAATCAGGCGTCGCGGTGCGTGGGCACGGGTTTGCCGGGGCGGAAGTGTTCCTCGTGTTCCAGGCGTGCCGCGAGCCCGGGGAAGGCAGGCACCACCGAGTCTAGGCTCGTCTGAACGATGCGCATGAGCGCGGCGGGGTCGGCCTCGGCGCGCAGGTTGACGATGAGCTGGCCGCCCTCGCTCGGTTCGTCGAGCTCCATGCCGAGTTCCGCCACGTGGTCGCTGCGCACGAGGTGGATCGAGGCGAGTTCGCCGGCGATGCCGTCGTCGGGGCTGTAGGTCATCTTGAAGTGGGCAATCTCGGCGCCCTCGGTGCGCAGCCGGGACTGGACCGTCTCGGCGAGGGCGCGCAGGAAGGCATTCGCGTCGAACTCCTCGCTGCATTTCAGCGACACCGTGGCGTTGAGCCAGCCGAGCAGGGCCTCGCCCTCGGCGTAGGTTTCATAGTCCACCGCCATCGGGTTGCGCCGCGCCTGCTCGTCGCTCAGCAGCCGTGCGAAGAGTTCCTCCAGGCCGGTCTCGTGGCGCGGCGAGGCACAGAGGATTTCCGCGAGCGGGAACTCGCGCTGCAGCGCCTCGCGCAGCTCCTCGCGCTCGGCCTCGTCCACCAGGTCGCTTTTGCTGATGACAATCAGATCGGCCTCCTCGAGCTGTTTCTTGAAGATGTAGGCGACCTTCGGGGAGAAGCTGCCGCCGGCGTCGAGGCCGAACACCCGGCGGGCGCGCACCGGATCGACGAGAACGGCGAGCGGGGCGATGGTGAAGTTGTCGCCATACATGCGCCGCAGCGGGTAGGTGACGGTGGCGACGAGGTCGGTGCAGCTGCCGACCGGTTCGGCGATGAAGACATCGGGCCGGGTTTGGTCGGCCAGGCGGCCGGCTGCCTCGACGAGGGTGTTGAAGCGGCAGCAAAAGCAGCCGCCGGCGATCTCCTCGGTGGCGAAGCCCTGGCCGCGCAACAGTTTGGTGTCGACCAGGCCACCGGCCTGGTCGTTGGTGATGAGACCGACACGCAGCCCGAGATCGGTCAGGTGGCGGGCGAGGCGGCCAACGGTGGTGGTTTTGCCGGCGCCGAGGAAGCCGCCGATCATGATGTAACGCGCTTTGGGTCGAGACATGGCTTAGGACAACGCCGCTGTGCGCCGCTTCTTCCGGGCGACGGCCAGCCGGGAGTTATTCAACAAGGTAGAGGATGCGACCGCAGCTCTCGCACTGGGTGATGCCCTCGTTTTGGCGCAACTGCTGGAGGGTGCCGATGACGACCCTCATGTGGCAGCCGCCGCAGATGCCATTTTCCAGGGCGACGACCGCCGCATCGGGCTTTTTGGCAAACAGGCGATTGTAGAGGTCCAGGGGGCCGGGATCGATGGGAGTGGCCAGGGACTGGCGTTCGGCCTGTTCGGCCTCCAGGCGTTGCTGAACGCCGGCGGCGCGGGCGGCCAGCGCCTTCAGCTCCTCGTCGACGCGGGCCTGAGTGGCGGCCAGGCGGGTTTGCGCCGACTGGATGGCGGCCTTGGCCGTCTCGAGGGTCTCCATGAGCTCCAATTCCTGATCTTCCAGGCCGCCTACCTCGCGCTCGTAGCGCTGGACTTCGACGCCCAGAGCTTGAAATTCATCGTTTTTGCGCGTTTCGAACTGCTGGTTTTGCAGGCGCTTGATCGAGTTCTGCCGGGTTTGAATGTCGAGCTCGAGCGACTTGATGCGAACCTCAATCTCCTTGGCTTTTTGCTGCGCGGCTTCGACGGCGGCAAGGTCACCGGCGAGCTGGCTGCGGGCAAGGGCTTCGTTCTTGGGGATGTCCTTGAGTTCTTTTTGCAGGGCTCGGACGCGTTGGTCGCGCTCCTGGAGTTGGAGAAGCTGGGAGATTTGCGGAAGCATTGCAGCCATGATGGCGCAGGGTCGGCTTGGGATGCAAGCGGCAAAGGCGTCAGGACATGGGTTCGGAATTTACGGGTTCTGGTGGAGGCATCAATCCAGAGGGACACCATCCCGTCGGCAGGGGATGGTGCGGGTCTGTGCCAGGGGATGGGAGTTGATCGAGGTTGGAATTTCCATAATCGTCTTGCGGCTCGGCTAAGAACCATTCCCTAGGAAATATAAGACGAATATGATTTAAAGCCGCAAAGCACATCGTGGACTGGTGCTCGACCAATGGGTGCTCGTTTCTAGGAATGGGAAATTTGACCTTGGCAAATCAGCGGGTTGAATTATATTTTTTCAAATACGAACAAAAACGGTTCCTTCGACACCCAAGCATGAAACACAAAATCTATCTCCTCGATGACCATCCGATTGTCCTCGAAGGGTTGAAAAAAATCTTTGAAGGACAGGAGGACTTCCAATTCGTCGGAAACTCGGAAGATGCCAATACGGCACTGCAGGAAATTCCGAAGCTGAAGCCCGATCTCATCATCCTGGATCTCACCCTGAAGGATCGCAGCGGTGTGGATCTCATCAAAAAGCTCAAGCAGACCCACCCGGAGATTCTCGTTCTCGTCTACTCGATGCACGACGAAAACGTCTATGCCGAACGCTGTCTGCGCGCCGGCGCGATGGGGTACCTCATGAAGGGCGAGCCCTCGGCCCGCTTGATTCAGGCTGTGCGTCAGGTCCTCAGCGGAGGGTTCTTCTTCAGCGCCTCGCTGCTCAGTAGCATCGTTTCCGGTGGCGGGCCCCGCTCCGGCTCGCGCGGCGAGCCGGGCCGCATGCTCAGCGATCGACAGCTGGAGGTCTTCGAAATGGTGGGCCGCGGCTTCGATTCGCACGAGATTGGCGAGAAGCTCAAACTCAGTGCCAAGACGGTTGACGCCCACAAGGCGAACATCCGCCAGAAGCTTGGCCTCGATTCCGCCCGCGAGTTGCTCATGGAAGCGGTGCGCTGGGTGGAGAAATAAGATCCGCTCCGATCGCCTTCACTGCGCCGCGGCTTTTTTTGTCCGCCGGC
>JBIJBO010000214.1:0-5168 GCA_044345215.1 Prosthecobacter sp.
TCAAGCCAGACCAGGCCAGGTTCTCCAGCCAAGCGTTGGACCAGTCCGGCCGGGCCTGGGCGGGCACCGATTTTTTCGGTGCCCGTTTCCGAGGAAGATGGCTGGAGCGTTGACACTGGGGGGCGCAAACCGTAGCATACGATTTTCCTGCGGCAATCGACATGGCACAAGCAACGCCCATCCTTCGCGCTGAACGGGGCCGTGTCCTTGCCACGTTGAGCGCCCTCCTGTGTCTGTTCGCCCTGATCCAGCTTGGACTCCTGGGCCTCGCGCTCTGGCGGGCAGCGAAGGCGCCCGAGACGACCAGCGTTGTCGCCACGCTCGCGACCATGCCCGAGCCCATTCGAGAGCCCGAGGCCACGCCCGCAAGGCCCATTCAGCCTGCGGCTGCGCCCGCTCCAGCACCTGCAGCCAAGACCTGGATGAGTCCGCCCCCGCCGGGCCAGCTGGCGATGCCGACGGCGTCCGGCACACTGCCAGCGCCTGGTGCACCGGCGGGCTTTTCGCCCCCGCCGATCGGCAGCCTCACCCTGCCTGGCGCGCCTACTCCGCCTCCCGTGCCGGCGCCGGCCAGCCCGCTGTCTCCTCCGGCCCCCGCAACCGTGCCGGCGGCGGGCACAGTCTCTTCCCCGCCTCCCACCGCGAATCCCGCCGATCCAGCGGCGACAATGAGTCTGCAGGAGCTGCTCGATCTCGCCAAGCAGGTGCGCGGGTTGGGCGACATGCAGGGGGCGCTTGAGGTGCTGCGCCGTGCCGACCTGCGCTTTCCCGCCCAGCCCGAGGTGCTGACCGAGATGGCTTTGTGCTATGAGCAGATGGGCTTGAACGACAAGGCCGCGGGTCTCTGGCGCCAGCTCAGCGCCCAGGATCCGACCCGGGCCGGCGGGTTTCGCGATCTGGCCCAGCGTCGATTGAATGCGCCAGCGGCGGGCCAGCCCGTGGTTGACGGCGGCCAGGTGCTCGCCCTCGGAGCCTGCCGGGCGCAGCGGGATGAGGCCGCGGCCAATGGCGAAAAAGTCGTGCTGCGCATTCCCATTCTCCGCCAGGGCAGCGCCCAGTTGGATCCGGCGCAGGTCGACATCGATGTGTACTTCTTCGACCGCGTCAACGGCCAGCAAGTGGCCCAGACCATTGCCGACGAACCGCCCTCGACCTGGACCGCACCCCCGGTCGACTGGAGCGGCATCGGCGAGGAGCCCCTCGATGTGACCTATTTCCTGCCGACTCTGACGCCGGGGGAGGTCGCCGCCCATGGCCGGCGTGCCTACCACGGCTATGTCGTGCGTTTGTACTATCAAAACAAACTCCAGGATGTCGCCGCCGAGCCGCGCGACCTCCTTGACTTCGGCTTGCCGTCGTCCCGGCCTGAGGCGGGCGCCGCGCATCCGTTGCTCCCCCCGGTGACCCGCTGACGGCGGCCGCCCCTGAAACAATGACCCTGCTTTTTCTCGATTCCAACACCGCCACCCGCGGCCCCCGCACGGAGGCCCTCAAGGCCCATCCTGGCTGGACGGTCAAGTCCGTGCCCAACCTCGCCGAAGCCGAGGCCTGGCTTCGTCAGGCCGACCAGCTCGACCTGCTCATCACCGAGGCGATCATCGATGCCCAAAGCAACGGCTTTGAGCTGCGCGATCGCGCCCTCGCCACATTTCCCGGCCTGCGCGTGCTGTTTACCACCCGCTACGACCTGAGCGGCTTTGAGGAGCAGGTGGGCGGCTGGCCCGTGCTGGCCGATCCGCCCTACACCACCGAAAAGCTGGTGCAGAAGGCCCGCGCCGCCCTGGCGGCTCCGGCTCCGGCCCCCGGCCTGCCGCCCCCCACCCTGGCTCCGGGCACCCAGCTCGGTCAGTATCAGATCCTGGAGCGACTGACCGTCGAGCCGGAGTCGGAGACCTACCGTGCCCTGCAGGTCACGGTGCAGAGGCCGGTGGCCCTGGTGCTGCTGCGGCCCGAACTGGTGGGCCAGCCCGAATCGCTGGAGGCCTTCAAGGCGCGCGAGCGGCTCAAGGCTTCGATTTCGCATCCGCGGATCGCGCCCCTCTACGAGGCGGGCCGGGTCAACGATCTGGTGTTCTACACGCGTGAGATGCCGCGCGGCCGCAGCTTGGACGAGTTGCATGCCGCGGGGGAGGCCTTTACCGAGCGCAAGGTTGCCGAGCTTTTGTACGGCGTGGCCGAAGCAATGCAATTCGGTGTCGAACGCTGCGACTACCACCGCCGCCTCTCGGCGCGTGACGTCTTCATCGATGGCGAGAATCAGGCGAGCATCGTCAACCTCTTCCGTCCCGGGGATGGGCGGGCCCGCGATCCGCGCGAGGAGGTGCGTGCACTCCTGGAGCTGGTGATGCCCATGGCGGCCGAGGGCAAGGCGCGTGGCCTGGTGAGCGGCCTGCTCGCGGGCCGGCATGACTGGGCCGGCCTGCTGGAGGAACTCGACGAGGTGCGCGATGCCATGCGCGAGCGCAGCATCATGCGGCGCATCGAGGCGGAGGAAAGCAAGTCCGCCGCCGGACGTCGCCTGCCCTGGTGGGGCTGGAGTCTTCTCGCGCTCGCCATCGTGCTGGTCTACGTGCTCGGCTCCGAGGCCGGGCGCTCGGGGGCCGCCAAGAACACGGCCCTGGCGCCGGAGATGGTGGCCATTCCGGCAGGTCGCTTCGTCTACCAAAACGGCGAACGCCGCCAGCTGCCGGCTTTCTGGATCAGCAGGCACGAGGTGACCCTCGGGCAGTATGCCGAGTTTCTTGAGGCAGTGGGCAAGAGCACCGCCTACGACCACCCCGAACAACCGAAGACCAAGGCCGGCCATGCGCCGCCGAAATGGACGGAACTGTTGGCCGCCGCCCAGGCAGGTGCCACCTACAACGGCCAGCCGATCAGCCTGAACACGCCCGTCACTCAGGTCGACTGGTGGGATGCCCATGCCTACGCCGCCTGGCGCGGGCAGCGCCTGCCCACCGAGGACGAATGGGAGAAGGCGGCGCGCGGCGAGGCGGGCCACCGCCTGCCGTGGGGCGACCGCCCGCAGAAGGGCGCGGCCAATCTGGGCGACGACTACGACAGCAACGGCAAGGGCGGGCAGATCGACGGCTTCGTGCTGTGGGCGCCCGTGGATCGCAAAACCGAGGATGTGAGTCCCTACGGCGTCTGCGACATGGCCGGCAATGTCTCGGAATGGACCGCCTCCGAACATGCCGGCGAGGCCTGGCCTGTGCACCCAGATTACCCGGACCTGCGGGTGCCGGTCGTGCGCGGCGGCCACTTCGCGCTGAAGAGCGGCAAGGACCTGCTCACCACCCGCACTTTTGCCGAATCCGCCGGCGAGACCACCCTGGCGCGCGGTTTCCGCACCGCCAGCAGCCAGCCGCCCGCCGGTGGATCAACCCAGCCCTGAACCCTTCCTGCCATGCGTTTTCTCCTCCTTCTGCTTGGACTATCCGGCGCCGTGCACGCCCAGTTCGCGGTCAACCTGTCGCTGCCGCGCACCAACTTTCTCGCCCTCGAAGCCATCCCTGCCACGGTCACCGTGACCAACCGCAGCGGCAGTGAGGTCGTGCTTGGCGGTCCGGGACGTGCCTCGTGGCTGAGCTTCCAGATGACCGACACGGGCGGGCATGACCTCGCGCCGCTCGAGGTCGATGCCTCCGACATGGTGCAGATCCCGCCGGGCGGCACCATCCAGCGCAAGATCGTCGTGACCGACGCCTACGCGCCTTCGGAACTGGGCAACTACGGCCTCATGGCGCGTGTCCACCACACGCCCAGCGGCCAGTTCTACGGCAGCAATCGCGTGCGTTTCAACATCACGGACACCAAGCCCATGTGGGAGCAGAGTTTTGGCGTGCCCGAGGGCTTTCGCGGCGCAGGCAGCCCCCGCCGCTACGGCGTGCTGCTGTTCATCGATGTCGGCAGCACCGCCCTCTATTTCCGCCTGACCGATGAAAAATCCGGCGTGCGTTTGCAGACCTACAAGCTGGGACCGGTGAGCATGGCCCATGATCCGCAGATCACGATCGATGCGCTCAACCACCTGCAGGTGCTCTTTCTGGCCCAGCCGAATGTCTATGCCCACTGCGTCGTGCGCCCCGATGGCAGCCTGAAAAGCCGCACCTACTACCGCGATGACCCCGGCAATCGCCCGCGGCTCATCCAGGAGCCCGGAGGTGAAACCCGTGTGGAGGGCGGCACGGCCTACGATCCGGTGGCCCCGCCCGACGCCAAGCCGGCCCGCAAAGCCAGCGAACGTCCGCCCGGCCTGTGATGGAGCCCGTCCCGTCCGCCCGTGGCTGGCCAAGATCGCTGCTCTGGGTCAATGTCCGCCTGCTGCACCCGCTCATCGGCGGCGACCGCTTGCGCACCTACCACATGCTGCGCCGGCTGAAGCGGCACTGCCACATTCGCTACCTCTGCCCGCTGACCCCGGCCGACAGCTCGGAGGCGGTCGAACATGCCGCGGAGTACTGCGACGAATTGGTGACCTGGCCGCACGATCCCGTGCGCAGCGGGTCACCCGCCTTTTACGTCCGGGCGCTCGCCAACGCGGTCTTCGGCCGCCGGCCCTTCTCGTGCGCCAAGTACGCCAATCCCGAGGCGCGGCGCATCCTGGCAGAATGCTTGCGCGAGGCGCGGCCCGGCGAGGTGGTGGTGGCCGACTACCTGATGTCCTTCATCCACTTTGACGGCCTCGACCTGCCGGCTCGTTCGCCGCTCGTGGTGTTCCAGCACAATCTGGAGTCGCTCATCTGGGAGCGCCACGTGCAGACTGCGCGCGACCCGCTGCGGCGTTTTGTCTGCGCGCGTGAGCGCGATTTGACGCGTGCCTTCGAGGACGAGGTGGCGCGCCGAGCCGACGGCCAGATCGCCGTGTCCGAGGAGGAGGAGCGCGCCTTTCGCGAGGACCGCGGCATGGCCAACGTGCTCGGCTGGGTGCCGACCGGCGTCGACTGCGACTACTTTCAGCAGGTGGCACCGCTGGCGGAGGGACCGCCGACGCTGGTCTTCCTCGGCTCGATGGACTGGCAGGCCAACGTCGAGGCCATCCGGCACTTTGTGGAGCACAGCCTGCCGCGCATCCGTCAAGCTGTCCCGGCGACCCGCCTCATGCTGCTCGGTCGCAACCCGGTGCCGGCTCTGCGCGAACTCGCCGCGCGCGATCCCCTTCTCGAGGTCAC
>JBIJBO010000075.1:0-16637 GCA_044345215.1 Prosthecobacter sp.
GTGATGTCATCGCCGGACAAGGTAATACTGCTCAAGCGTGCGCAGTCCTTGGGCTACAGGACCTACCTTTACTACATCGCCACGGAAGACCCGGCCATCAATCTGGCCCGCGTGCACTACATCGCCACGGAAGACCCGGCCATCAATCTGGCCCGCGTGCAGGCGCGGGTGAATCTGGGCGGGCACGATGTGCCTGAAGACAAGATCGTGAGCCGGTATGCGAGGTCACTGGATTTGCTGCTGGAGGCGGTGAAATCCACGAACCGGGCCTACCTTTTCGACAATTCCCGTGAGGGTTCCGAGCGCCTCTGGGTGGCGGAGATCACTGAGGGCAAAGAATTGGAACTCAAGTGCGATCCCATGCCCCTGTGGTTTCAGCAAGCCGTGTGGGAAAAGATCCAGCGGGCTGCCTTGGGACAAAAAGAGGATCGTGAGCTTGGAGCGGAGAGCGGAGAGGCCTTTTGTCAAAACCTGGGCTGAGTTTGGCCCCTGTGCTCCATACCCCTCCGCCGCAATCCGCGCGTCTTGCTTGCCAAGGTCGGGGATGCGGGCTGAGGGAAGCTGTTGCAGACTGCCGCGCGCATGGCCGATCTCTCCTTCTGCAAGCACTGTGGTGCGCCCGTCCCGACGGGACGGACCGACGGCTTTTGCTGCGCGGGCTGCGCCTACGTGGCGGAGTTGCTGCACGCGCAGGGGCTCGACCACTTCTACGACCTCAAGGGCGGCAAGCCGCTGCCGCCGGTGTCGCCGCAGGCGCTGCGCGAGCGCGACTACGAATGGCTGGAACAGCTCGCCGCCCTTGAGGCCGGGCGCGCGGGCGAAGGTCAATCGGCCGAACTGCGCCTGGCCCTGCAGGGGGTGTCCTGCGTCGGTTGTGTCTGGCTGATCGAAAAACTCTTTGCCCGCCAGCCGGGCGGTCTGCGCGTCCACATCGACGTCGTGCACGGCACGCTGGTGCTCATCGTCGAGGCGGGCGTCTTTGAGGCTGCCGGCTTTGCCCGGGAATTGCAGCGCTTCGGCTATTTGGTGGGTCCGCCGCGCGAGGACGATGAGGCCGGCGGTCGCAAGCAAGCCTCGGGTCTGGAACGGCGCATGGGTGTGTGCGGGGCCTTCGCGATGAACGCCATGGCCTTCTCGCTGCCGGCCTACTTCGGCATGCCGGCCGACTTCGCCTTTGCTTCCTGGTTTGATCTGATCGCCGCGGCCTCGGCGACGCTGGCGATGCTGGTCGGCGGCTCCTACTTCATCGAGCGCGCCTGGCGCAGCCTGCAGGCCGGCACGCTGCACATCGACACACCGATCGCCCTCGGCATCCTCGCGGCCTACGCGGGTTCGGTCGGCGGCTGGCTGGCCGGGGTCGAGGGCCTGAAGTATTTTGACTTTGTCGCCATCTTCATCTTCCTCATGCTGGCGGGTCGCTGGGCGCAGCAGTCGGCAGTGGAGCGCAACCGTCGCAAGCTGATGCGCGACACCTCGATCCCGGAGCGGGTGACCTTTCTCGACGATGGCAAGGCGCGGCCGCTCGCTGCTTTGCAGGCGGGGATGCGCTACGCGGTCAAGCCGGGGCAGTCGGTGCCGGTGGCGTCGAAGCTGCTCCACGCGGCCGGCTCGGTGAGCCTGGAGTGGATCAACGGCGAGAGCGAGGCGCAGCGGCGCGAGCCGGGCCAGTTGCTGCCCTCGGGCGCGCTCAACATCGGTCTCGCGCCTCTGGAGGCCGAGGCGCTGGAGGCCTGGCCGGAAAGCACGCTGCGGCGACTGCTGGAAGCGCGCAGGCCGGGTGAGTTCCGCGACCGCGGCCTCGAGCGCCTGCTGCGCTGGTATCTGGGCATGGTCATTGCCGTCGGCCTGGCCGGTGCGGTCGGCTGGTGGTGGATGGGCCTGGGGATCGCGCAGGCCCTGCAGGTGATGATTTCGATCTTTGTGGTTTCCTGTCCCTGCGCCCTCGGCGTGGCGGTGCCGCTGGCCGAGGAACTGGCGGCCGCGCGCGCCGAGCGCCGAGGCGTCTTCGTGCGCACGCTGGCGCTGTGGAAGCGGCTGAGGCGCGTGCGCCGGGTGGTCTTTGACAAGACTGGCACGCTGACGCTGGAAAACCCCGTGCTGGAGAATCCCGAGGCGCTGGGTGCGCTCGGCCACGACGCGCGTGCCGCCCTGCGCGCCCTGGTCACCGGCAACCTGCATCCGGTCAGCCGCAGCCTCTTAGATGCGCTCGGTCCGGCCGACGTTGCGACCGACGCGGGCCGCGTCGAGGAGTTGGTCGGGCAGGGCCTGGTCTTGACCGATGCCGGGGGCCGGCGCTGGACGCTCGGGCGGTCACCGGTGGCCGACGCGCGCTTCGCCTGCGACGGTGAGGTGCTCGCCGATTTCCGCTTCCGCGATGCGCTGCGCGGCGAGTCGGTCGAGGAGGTGCGCGGCCTGCGGCGGCGCGGCCTGCAGGTGCAGATCCTCAGCGGCGATCGCGAGGCCAAGGTGGCGGACATCGCCGGCCAGTTGGGCTTGGGCGCGAGCGACTGGCAGGCGCGGCTGACGCCGGAGGAAAAGGCCGCCTGGGTGGCGCAGCACAACCGGGATGACACGCTGTTCATCGGCGACGGCGCCAACGACAGCCTCGCGTTCGATGCCGCCCTTTGCGCCGGCAGTCCGGTGGGCGGGCGGAGTTTTTTGGAGCAGAAGGCCGACTTCTTTTTCCTGGGGCACAGCCTGCGCTTTGTCAGCAGCCTGCTCGACCTCGCGGCCGTGCACCAGCGCGCGACGCGGCGGGTGTTTGCCTTTTCGGTCTGCTACAACATCGCGACGGTGATCGCCGGCCTGATGGGGCATCTGAGTCCGCTGGCGGCGGCGGTGCTCATGCCGCTGAGTTCGGTGGCAACGCTCAGTCTGGTGGCCCTGACTTTTGGACGGGCGGCGCAGGAGAAAGTGTGAAGTGGCTGCATCCCGGGCCTGTTTGGGCGGTTGTAGAACAGACTCTCATGAAAGTTGTCCTGCTCCTGCTGATGACCGCCCTCATGGCGGCAGCCTACGATCCGCTGGCCCTGCCGACGGGCCCGCTGCCTGCGCCTCTGGATCTTTCCTGTCGCGATGAAGCACGCAGCCGTGAGATCCCTCTCCGCGTGTATCTGCCCGCCGTGGCGAAACCGGCCGCGGTGGTGTTGTTCAGTCATGGTCTCGGTGGCAGTCGCGAGGGCAGTGCCTTCCTGGGACGCCATTGGGCGGCGCGCGGCTATGTCGCCGTGTTTTTGCAGCATCCCGGCAGTGATGAGTCGATCTGGAAGGACCTGCCGCCGGCCCGGCGTGCCCTCGCCATGCAGGCCGCGGCCAGCCCGGCCAATTTCCTGTCACGGGTGCAGGATGTGCCGGCGGTGCTGGATCAGCTCGAGGTCTGGCAACGCTTGGCGGAGCATCCGCTGGCCGGTCGGCTCGACCTGCGGCGCGTGGGCATGAGCGGGCATTCGTTCGGCGCGGTGACCACGCAGGCGGTCTGCGGGCAGGTGGTGCCTATGGGCGGGGCGCGTTTCAGCGATCCCCGGCTCAAGGCGGCCGTCATCTTCAGTCCGAGCACGCCGGCGCGCGCGGATCCGGCAGCCGCCTTTGGCCGGGTGCGCCTGCCCTGGCTGCTGATGACTGGCACAAACGATGTCGCCCGCATCGGCGGGGCGACGATTGGCGCGGCGGATGTGGCCTCGCGCCTGAGCGTTTATCCCGCCCTGCCACCGGGCGGCAAGTATGAGCTGGTCCTGCATGAGGCGAGTCATTTTGCTTTCACGGACCGACCGGATTTTGGCGGCGAAACACCGCGCCATCCGAACCACCACCGGGTGATTCTGGCAATCAGCACCGCCTTTTGGGATGCCTGGTTGAAGGACGACGCCGCCGCGCGTGCCTGGTTGGAGGGCGAGCCACCGCGGGCACTGATGGCTGCGGAAGATCGCTGGCAGCACAAGTGATGCACGGAAGGTCGGGCGGGGATGCCAAAGCGAGGTGGTTTGTGATTTAATGCTTGCCAAGCCGCACATGGCATTCATTTAATTCGCTTTCGTAATAAATTCATGACCGTTTTGCACCGTCGCCGAGTTCTGCAAGCCGCCTGCGGCCTGTTCGTTCCTTCGCTGCGCGCGGCCGGGGGCGACTGGCAACCGCTCTTTGACGGTCGCAGCCTGGCGGGTTGGAAGCCCACGGCCCTGAGCCCGCACAGCAAAGCCAGCGGCAATCGCACGGCCGGGCGCTGGCGCGTCGAGGACGGTGCCATCGTCGGCGACCAGGACATCCCCGGCAACGGCGGGCTGCTGCTGACCGAGGCCGTGCATGGCGATGTCGAGGTCGTGCTGGAGACGCGCAATGACTTTGGCCCGGACAGCGGGCTGTTTTTGCGCTGCACCCCCGATGGCAAGGCCTACCAATGTTTGATCGACTACCATCGCGGTGGCACGATTGGCGGCATTCTGGGCGAGGGGATCTGGAAGCGCCGGGGTGTGCGCAACTACACCTTCGGCGACACGCCGGAGATCATCACGCTCAATGACCATGAAACCCAGCCCTGTCCGGTGTTGCCCGAGGCCTGGCGCCATTTCTGGCGCGTCGGCGACTGGAACGAGGTGCGCGCGCGCATCACCGGTGATCCGCCGACGATCACGACCTGGGTAAACGGCGTGCAGATCCTGCAGCATCGCGAGCCGGCGAGCGTGCATCCGGCGACCGGCCACCTCGGCCTGCAGTTGCATGGCGGCAAGCAATATGCTGGCACCGTGAGATACCGGCACCTGCGTCTTCTAAGACTTTAAGAAAAAAACCGTTGTTTTTGGCATGCTCCCCATCCGCACCCCTGATCGTCAATGTGAGGTCGCCTGGTTTTCGGCGCTTTGTTCCGACGACTATGATTTATTGGGCGTGCCCGACGACGCCCTGCGCTCCAGTTACGAGCACTGCGGCGAGATCGTGCGCAAGGCTGACGCGCACGGCTTTCAGAACATCCTGCTGCCCTCCGGCTGGATTGCGGGGCAGGACGCCCTGACCTTTGCCGCCGCGCTGGCGCCGCAGACGCGACAGATCAACCAGCTGGTGGCCCTGCGCATGGGGGAGGTCTGGCCGCCGATGCTGGCGCGCGCGATCGCCACGGTGGATCACATCGCCAAGGGGCGCCTCTGCATCAACATCATCTCCTCGGACATGCCCGGCCTGAAGGAGAGCAACGAGACGCGCTATGCCCGCGCCAGCGAGATCATCCAGATCCTGCAGGGGTTGTGGCGCACCGACGGGCCGTTTGAGTGGAAGGGCGAGTTTTACCAGATTAGCCTGCCCAACACCGAGCCGGCCAAACCCTACCAGCAGAACGGCGGGCCGCTGCTGTACTTCGGGGGCATCTCGCCGGCGGCCCAGGAATTGTGCGCCAAGCACTGCGATGTCTTTCTCATGTGGCCGGAGACGGAGGAACGCATTGCCGCGACGATGCAGGACATGGCGGAGAAGGCCGCCGCGCACGGCCGCACCATCGACTTCGGTTTTCGCGGCCATGTCATCGTGCGCGAGACCGAGGCCGAGGCGCGCGCGGCGGCGGGCCGGCTCATCTCGCGGCTGACAGCGGAAAAGGGCGCCGAGATCAAGGCGCGCTCGCAGGACAGTCAGAGCTACGGCGTGCAGCGCCAGGACGAATTGCGCGCGCAGTCGAAGGACCTCTACATCGAGGATCATCTGTGGAGCGGGGTCGGCCTGGCGCGCAGCGGCTGCGGCAGCGCCATCGTCGGCGACCCCGACCAGGTGCTCGCCAAGCTGAACCGCTACATGGACTTGGGCATTCGTGCCTTCATCCTCAGCGGCTACCCGCACCTCGACGAATGCGATCTCTTTGCCAAGCATGTCCTGCCCAAACTGCCGACCTGCCGGCTGAACGACCTGCAGCAGCGTCGCGTTGCCGATCCGGTGACGCCGCTGACCACGGCGGAACGAAGGTGACGAATGACGAATGACGAATGACGAATGACGATTGACGAATGACGAATGACGAATGACGAATGACGAATGACGAATGACGAATGACGAATGACGAATGACGAATGACGAATGACGAATGACGAATGACGAATCCGCGCTATTTTTTTAGGATGAGCATTGAATATGATTTCATGCCGTGGCAGGATTCAGAACGCTTGGTTATGCATGAGGACTCCGAGCAGGTCAGCCAAGTGCAGGTCTTTGACCTTGAGGAACGAACGGCGCGTTTCGGTGAGTCGGTCATCGAATTTTGCAAGGCAGTGCCGTTGGGGCCACGCACCAACCGTCTTGTGGATCAACTCACGGGAAGCGGGACCAGCGTAGGTGCAAATTATTGCGAGGCGGATGATGCCATTTCCAAAAAGGAGTTCGCCCACCTGATCGGCACTTGTCGCAAGGAAGCTCGGGAAACCCTATTTTTTATCCGCATGATTGCCAAAGCTTGCCCGGAACTGCGGGGACAGGCCCGGCAACTCTGGTGCGAAGCCCATGAACTCCATCTCATTTTCGCCAAGATTCGACGCACCACCCTGCAAAACCTCGCCAAACAACCCTGACGGCTGCCGCCCCACCCTTCGTCATTCCCCATTCTCCCTTCGACATGATGCATCCCGTCCGCTTCGCTCTCGCCGGTTTCGGCGCCTGGGGCAAATTCCATGCCCAATCCATCGCCGGCCATCCCGACGCTCGGCTTGTCGCCATCAGCGCGCCCACGGAGGCGACGCGCGCCGAGGCGCGCCAGCTCTATCCCGACGCGCAGATTTTTGCCGACAGCCTGGAGATGGTCGCCCAGGCCGAGTTCGACCTGATCGACATCGCCACGCCGAGCCACACGCACCGTGAGATCGCCCTGGCGGCGATGGCGAGGGGCAAACACGTGCTTCTGGAGAAGCCGATGGCCATCACCCTTGACGACTGCAAGGCCATCGTCGCCGGCGCGCGCGAGCACGGCGTGCATCTGGCGGTCGGTCACGAACTGCGCCTGTCCAGCCAGTGGGGCCGCATCAAGGAGATCCTTGAGGCCGGCACGATTGGCGATCCTCAATACGTGCTGGTGGAACTGTCGCGCAAACCCTACCGCACCGGCGCCAGCGGCTGGCGCTACGACCTCAGTCGCGTCGGCAGCTGGGTGCTGGAGGAGCCGATCCACTTTTTCGACCTGGCCCGCTGGTACCTGCAGGGCAGTGGCGATCCGGTCGAGCTCTACGCCTACGGCAACTCGCGCGATCCGCAGCGGCCGAACCTGTTCGACAACTTCAGCGCCATGTTCAAGTATGCGAACGGCAGCTACGCCGTCGTGTCGCAGACGCTGGCCGCCTTCGAGCATCATCAGACCGTCAAGGTAAGCGGCACCAAGGGCGCGCTCTGGGCCGGCTGGAGCGGCGCCCTCGACCGCACCCTCGAGCCCAGCTACTTCCTCAAGGTTTTCGATGGCGAGACGCTGGAAAACGTCCAGCTCGAGAAGCACAGTGGCGAGGTGTTCGAACTGCGCGAGGAGATCGCCCGCTGCGTCGAGATGGTGCGCAGTGGCCGTCCGCCGGCGGCGACCGGCCTCGACGGTCTGTGGTCGGCCGGCCTCTGCCTGGTCGCCGAGGAGTCGATCCGCCAGGGCCGGCCGCTGCCGGTCGGTGAACTGCTGAAGTTTTGAAGGCCCAGTTTTTTGGGTAGGAAAATGAAGGACAGAAAAATTTTTTGCATGGAGATTGGTGCCGGGCTGCTGTGCGGGCCCACTTTGCGGAACTCCCATTGAAGCGGGCATGCCAATCGTCTGTCCATTCCAGTTGCCTTGCCTGACTGCCGAAGCCTTCGGCAGGCTGGACTATGAGGTGATGAGGTTGGCCTTCGAAACGCAGCGCTCACTCGGGCGAGGTTGTGACGAGAGCATTTATCAGAAGGATCTTGCTGACCGACTGGAGGCGGCCGGGCTAGGGCCAACGCACTTGGAAGCGACGATTCAGGTCAGGCATGGTTCTTTCGTCAAAGACTATCATTTGGATCTGGTTGTCGCAGAGCAGGTGGTCTATGAATTGAAGGCCGTTCGCGCCCTTGGGCGGGAACATGAGTCACAGCTTCTCAACTATCTTTTGCTTGCTGACAGCCCTCACGGCAAGCTTGTCAACTTTCGCGGTTCTTCGGTGGAGTCGCGATTCGTCAACAATGCGCTGAGTCGCTCGGAGAGGTATCGACATGAGGTGTGTGAATGCTCATGGAAGGGTTCGCAGGTGCTGAAGCGACGCTTGTTGGACCTAATCGAAGACATGGGGCTGTTCTTGGAAGTGGCCCTCTACAATCAAGCGCTTCTTCAGGCTTTGGGGGGAGATGAAATGGCTGTCCAGCGCGTGGATCTCGCGAGCGATGGCAGAATACTGGGTTCGCAGGCATTCCAAATGTGCGAAACGGACCAAGCCTTTCGCGTGACGGCCCTGCACCAGCAGAAGAAAGCCCAGCGAGTCAGTCTGCAAAAACTTCTCAATCTCACATCCCTGAGGGCGCTTCACTGGATCAATCTGGATCGTCATCAAGTTGAACTCACGACTCTGACACGCACCTGAGGGGAAATCTGTCCCATACCGAATGGAAAATTTTTCCACCCCTCCTTTTTCTACCCAACTCCCCCACAATCCGCATGACCGACCGACGCACCTTCCTGGCCGCCACGTCCGCTGCTGCGGTGTCGGCGGCGACGCATGCTTTTGCCGCCGGCGGTGAGGGCGACATCAAGATCGCCCTGATCGGCTGCGGCGGCCGCGGCACGGGCGCCTGCAGCCAGGCGCTGAGTGCGGGATCGACGGTGAAGCTGGTGGCGGTGGTCGATCCGCTGGCCGGCAAGGCGCAGGCGGCGCTCGACATTTTGAAACAGAAGCACGAGGGCCAGGTGAGCGTGCCGCCCGACCAGGTGTTCACTGAGTTCGGCGACTGGCGCAAGGCTTTCGCTCTGGCCGATGTCGTGCTCATCACCACGCCGCCCGGGCCGCGGCCCTTCCTGTTTGAGCAGGCGGTCAAGGCCGGCAGGCATGTCTTCATGGAGAAGCCGGTGGCCGTGGATGCGACCGGCGTGCGCCGGGTGCTGGCGGCGGCCGGGGAGGCGAAGCGCAAGCGGTTGAATGTCTGTGTCGGCTTTCAGCGTCGCTACGATCCGGCCTACCAGGACGTGGTCGGTCGCCTGCAAGCCGGCGAGATCGGCGACCTCGTTTACGGCCGGGTGTATTGGAATGGCACCTCGCGTCCCGGCTATCCGCGCGAGCCGGGCGAGAGCGAACTGCACTACCAGATTCGCAATTGGTACTTCTTCACCTGGATGAGTGGCGATCACATCCTTGAGCAGCATTGCCACAATCTGGATGTGGCAAACTGGGTGCTGCAGGGGCGCATGCCGGTGCGCGCCACCGGGCAGGGGGGGCGGCAGGTGCGCCGGGCGCGCGAGAACGGCACGATCTTCGACCATCACACCGTCGAGTTTGAGTATGCCGACGGCTTCCGCCTGCTCAGCCAGTGCTGCCAGATCGGCGGCAAGTGCGTGCGCGATGTCAGCGAGCATTTTCACGGCCTGAAGGGCTCGGCCAACCTTGCGGCCAACGGTCGCTTCCTGCTCAATGGCAAACCGCCTGGCGGCGAACGCCGGCGCAACCGCGCGGACGCCTACCAGCTCGAGCACGACGCCTTCTTTGAGAACGTCCGCACCGGTGGCTACCGCAACGATGCGGAGTATGCCGCCTACAGCACCCTGATGGCGGTCATGGGTCGCATGGCGACCTACACCGGTCAGGTCATCACCTGGGAGCAGGTCTTCGCCAGCAAGGAGAACCTGGCGCCCGACGATCTCTCGTGGAACACGCCGCCACCCGTGCAGCCAGATGCCGAGGGCGGGTATCCGGTGGCTGTGCCCGGTACGACCCTGCCCTTGTGATGCCGCTAACTGATCAACAGCAGCCGCTTTTCTCCCGTCACCGGATCCGGCGCCCGATGGATGCAGGGCGGCACCGGGCAGTCCGGCCAGAGCGTGGCGATGCGCCACAGGTGACCCGTGCCGAAGGCGTAGGGCAGCGCTCCCGGCAGGGGCGCATAGTGCAGGTCGTAGAAGTGCTCTTCCAGCCACTCTTGAAACGCCTCATCATCGGCCCCGCCGTACGCCTGCAGCAGCGCGGCGCGCGTGTCGGGCTGGTCGATCCGGCGCACGGCCTGTTCGTTGGGAAGTCCCCAGGACGAGGCGCCATGGTAGGTGCAGAGGTAGGTGTCGGCCTCCGCCGTGGCGCTGTCGACATGAAAGGAACAGACGTCGGTGCGCACCGGTCCCGGCTGCGGGGCGTGGGTGTAGCCGTTGATGCAGTCGAGCGAGGGTTGCAACCCCTGCGCAGCGAGCCGGTCAAGATCCTCGAGCAGGCAGGCCACGGCCTGGCGACCCTCGAGGCTCAGGGGCAGATCGGGCAGGGTCTCCGCGCTCAGCGAGGTGATGCCCGGTCCGACAGCGAGCGCCGCCACCACTTCGGCGAAGTCGCCCGCCAGTTCGCGCCGCCAGCACAGGGCGTTGATCCCGTCCGTCATCGGCGTGTTCACCAGCGCGTCAAAGCTGTCCACGTGGAGGACGCGCGGGGCTGGGGTGACTGGGACTTGGGAGGGCATGCCGACCTGCCTATAGCCGGCGACCGCGGCTCTTCAAAAGCGAAACGCTCCTTGCCATGGAAAAGGCAAGGCTGCCGTTCGTTGTCTCTGGCCTCAGTTCTCCGTTGCGCCATCGCGCCGCCCCCTTCTTCCTCCCCCTGTCTGTCATGACTGCTTCCAAATGGTACTCCGGTGTCACCCGCTATCAGTGGCTGGTCCTGCTCGTCGCCTCGCTCGGCTGGGTCTTCGACGCCTTTGAGGGCCAGCTCTTCAACTTGACCCGCGGCGCCATGCTGGCGGAGATCCTCGGGGTGGGTCCGGGCGATCCGGAGGCGAAAAAGTGGGGCGACATCTTCCTCGGCATCTTCCTGGCCGGAGGCACCTTTGGCGGGCTGTTGTTTGGGTCGCTCGGCGACAAGTGGGGGCGCAAGCCGGTGATGGTGCTCACCATCCTGTTCTACTCGATCTTCTCCGGTCTCACCTACTTCGCCACCGAACTCTGGCATGTTGGCGTCCTGCGCTTCCTGGTGGCCATGGGCGTGGGCGGCGAGTGGGCGGTGGCGGCGGCCCTGGTCGCCGAGGTCTTTCCCAGGCATGCGCGCACCCATGCCGGCGGCATCTTCCACGCCACCGGCGTGCTTGGCACCTGGCTGGCGGCGCTGACCGCCATGCAGGTCGAGAACGAATGGCGTTTCGCCTACCTGATCGGCATCGTGCCGGCCCTGCTCACCCTCTGGGTGCGTTCCTCGGTCCAGGAGCCGGAGCAGTGGCAGGAGGCCAAGGAAGAGGGCAAGCGCATGGGCAGTTACGCGGAGTTGTTCGGTGACCGCCGCTGGCGCGCGCGCGCCCTGCTCGGCATGACCCTGGCGGCGGTCGGGCTCGGCACCTTCTGGGGGGTCTGTGTGGCCACCCAGGATCTGACCCGCGAGTTGCTGCTGCGCCTGGGCGTCGAGACAGCGACCGCGGAACGCGAGGCGAAGTTCGCTTACGGCATCATCCAAGTCATCGGCGCCGGCCTCGGCCAGCTCAGCTTCGGGCCGCTCTGCGCGCGCTTTGGTCGCAAGCACACCTTCGCGCTCATGCATGTCCTGAGTTTTGTCATGGTGCTGGTCGTCTGTTACCTGCCGCAGAGCCATCTGCAGATGCTCCTGCTGCTGCCGCTGTTCGGCTTTGTCACCCTCAGCATTCACTCGGGCTACGCGATCTATTTCCCCGAGCTGTTTCCCAGTCATCTGCGCTCGACCGGCGCCAGCTTCTGCTTCAACGCCGGGCGCCTGCTTGCCGCCCCGGTCCTGATCCTCTCGGGTCTGGTGAAAACGCAGTACCCGCTGGCCGACGCCATCGCCTTGATGGGCGTGCTCTTCCTGCTCGGCCTGGCCGTGCTCGCTTTCCTGCCCGAGACCCGCGGCCAGGAGTTGCCGGAGTAAGGCCGTTCAAAGCGCGCGGCGCAGGATGGCGGCCAGCACCTCCGGGCCAAGCGGCACGGGATTGCCCTTCATGCTGCTTGCCGCCGACGCCTGGCGGACGACCTCGCCGAGGTCGCTTTCCTGCAGGCCGTGCGCGGCCAGTCCGGGAATGCGCAGTCGCGCAGTCAACTCGCGCAGAAACACCGTGCCCGCCTCCGCAACGGCATCGGGGTCGCCGGTGAGCAGCACCGCGGCCTCGCGAAACTTCGCCAGCGTTGGGGTGTCGCCGGCCGCGTGCACGGCGGCGAGGTTCGCCTCCCAGACCGGGGCCAGCAGGGCCGCGCAGACGGCGCCGTGCGGGGCGCGGTGGCGACCCCCGAGCGGGGCGGCGAAGCCGTGCACGGCACCGAGGCCGGCATTGGCCAGGGCCAGCCCGCTGAACAGCGCGGCCAGGGCGAGATCACTGCGGGCGTCGAGATCGCCGCCGTCCGCCACCGCCCGTTCCAGGGCCCCGGCAGCGCGACGGATGCCCTCGCGGCAGAGGGCGTCGGTGAGCGGCTGCGCGCGGCAGGAGACGAAGGCCTCCAGGCACTGGGTGAGCGCGTCCATGCCGCTGGCGGCGGTGACGGAGCGCGGGCAGGCGAGCGTGAGTTCGGGATCGACCAGAGCCAGCGCGGGCAGCATCGAGGCATGGCGCAGGCTGGCCTTGAGGCGGTGGGCCGGCGAGGCGAGCACGGCGTTGCGGGTCACTTCAGCGCCCGTGCCGGCCGTGGTGGGCATAGCGAGGAAGGGCAGGGGAGCGGCGTCAAGCGGCTGGCCCTGGCCGATGACTTCGAGGTACTCGAAAAGTCCGGCCGGCTGGCAGGCGAGCGCGGCGATGGCCTTGCCGGCGTCAATGACACTGCCGCCCCCGAGCGCGATCACGAGTTCGGCGCCGCAGGCGCGCGCCAGGTCGGTACCCGCCGAGGCCTCGTCGGTGGTCGGTTCGCCGGTGATGCGGAAGCGGGTCACGGCCACTCCGGCGGCGGCGAGGGCATCGAGCAGGTCCGCGTGGCGGTCCGCGCCGGCGCCGGTGACGATCAGGGCGCGGCGACCGAAGGCGGTGGCCAACTCCGGCAGACGGCGTCGGGTGCCGGGGCCGAAGACAATGCGCGTGGCGGTGGCGAACTCGAAGAGCATGGCCCGACGATGGCGCGCGCGGCCGGCACGGTCAAAGCCGCAGATAAGCGCGCTCCTGGCGACCGTATCCTCCGCCGTCATGCTGCGTTTCCTGCTCCCCGTTGCAGTGCTGTCGCTCACTCTGCGCGCCGCCGATCTGCCACCGCCGGTGCCGCGGGTGCAGGCCGTGCCGCTGCCGCACCACCTCACCTCGTTTCAGCTCGACGGCCGTGAGTTGACCGCCAGTCATTACGATCCCGCCGACCCGCGGCCGTTCTGGTACCCGCTGCGCTGTTCCGCGGAACCGAGTCTGACGCGCATGGGCCATCCGCACGATCCACACGGTCACAGCCATCACAACAGTGTCTGGATTTCGCACAACGATCTCAACGGGCTCGACTTCTGGGGCGACCGTCCGGCCAAGCGCGGCCGCATCGTCACGGTCGAGATCCCGCGCGAGGGCTATGCCGACGGCGACGAGGCCGCGTCGATGCGCCAGCTCAACCACTGGCTGAAGGCCGAGGATGACAGCGTGCAGCTCATCGAACTCCGGCGCACCGAGGTGCGGCCGCTCGACGGCGCGCGCAGCTGGTTTCTGATCGTCGATCTTGAGCTCAGCCCGCCGAAGGGCCGGACCGCCGTGTTCGGCGCCACCGGTTTCGGCCTGCTGGCGGTGCGCGTGGCCCGCAGCCTCGGCGTGCATGACGGTGGTGGTCGCCTGCTGAATTCCGAGGGGCAGGTCAATGAGAAGGCCATGTTCCGGCTGCCGGCGCGCTGGTGCGATTATTCCGGGCGAATCACGAATGCGGAGAACGGCCTCGCCGGGATCACACTGATGAATCACCCGATGAATCCGCGGCACCCGACCGCCTTTCACGTGCGCGATGACGGTTGGATGGGTGCCTGCCTGAGCCTGGAGGAGCCGCTCGAACTGGCCGACGGCGCGAAGCTGCGCCTGCGCTACGGACTGTGGGTGCACGACGGTCGGCCCGAACAGGCGGAGATCGAGCTGCAGTGGCGGCGCTTTCGCGATCTGCCGGTGGTGGATCTCGCGCCCGGCAAGCCCTGAGGTCTGTCTGTGTGACGAAACCGTCACTCGGAGGGCTTCGCCAAGGGCCGGGCTCGCCGCACCTGTGAAGCGTGGATCAACTGCTGCTCATCGACGCCATCGGCCCGTTTTTCCGCGGGCTCGACCGGCGCGTCATCAACTGGTCGAAGATTCCCTGGGATCACGCGGGTCGCCAGGGCGCGGCCTGGTGGGAACGGGTGGGGGAGGAACTCGGCGTGCTGGCGCGCCAGGCGGCGGCCTGGGGCTTCAATGCGGCGTCGATCGACGACGTCGCGCACCTGGCCGACCACGAGTGGCTGGAGCCCGAGGTGCGCCGCCGGGTCGGGCGCTATCGCACCGAACTGCGTCGCTGCTTTGGCGTGCTCAACAGGGCAGGACTGGCCGTGCACGTCACCATGGATGTCTTCTCCGCCACGCCGGGCCTGCAGCAGCGGCTGGCGGTCGAGCGCGTGGAGGTGAACGACTATCTGGTGGGGTTGCTCGACCGCTTTTTGACGGACTTTCCGGAGGTGGCGGGCGTCATTGTGCGCATCGGCGAGGCCGACGGCAAGGACGTGCACGACGACTTCCGCAGCCAGCTGGTGTTGAAGACACCGGAGCAGGCGCGCGCGTTCCTGCAGGCGGTGCTGCCGGTGTTTGAAAAGCACGGTCGCCGGCTCATTTTTCGCACCTGGACGGTGGGCGCCTATCCGGTGGGCGACCTCATGTGGCACCGGGGCACCTTTGAGCGGGTGTTCGGCGGCCTGACCAGTCCGGCCCTGGTCGTGTCGATGAAGTATGGTGAGTCCGATTTCTTCCGGTACCTGCCGCTGAACCGGAATTTTTTTCGCACCCCACTGGCGAAGATCGTCGAGCTGCAAACGCGGCGCGAGTATGAGGGCTGCGGCGAGTATCCGAACTTCACCGGTTGGCTGCACGAGCGTTTCGTGCGCGAGCTGCGCCAGGCCGACCATGTCATCGGCTGCATGGTCTGGTGCCAGACGGGAGGCTGGGTGCCGTTCCGCCGTCTCAGTTTCCTTGATCCGGAGGCGCTGTGGAACGACCTCAACACCTTCGTCACCGTGCGCCTCATCAAGGATGGCTGGCTCGTCGAGGATGCCGTGCGCGCTTTCGCCGCCGAGCGCGGTCTGGGGGATCCCGACGCTCTGCTGGAGTTGCTGCGGCTGGCGGACGAGTGCGTGCGCGAGCTGCTCTATGTCGAGGAGTTTGCCCGCCAGAAGCTGTTCTTCCGGCGCGTGCGCATCCCGCCCATGCTGACCGTGTACTGGGGCAACATCTTCATCAGTCACGGCCTGCGCCGCCTGCTGCGCTTCTTTGTGCGTGACGCCGATGCCGCCCTGCGCAGTGCCGCGCGCTGCCTCGACAACCTGGAACGCCTGCGGCCGCTTGCCTTGCAGGCCGGTGTGCCTGTCGAGGACATCGAGTACATGCACGACACTTTCCGGCTGCTGGCGCTCGCGCGGGAATACTACTTCGCCGAGGATGCGCCCGACATCGAGGAGCGCATCCGCGCGGCGAAGTGCGCCTACAAGGAAAAATATCCGAAGCGTGGCCTGCGCGCGCGCTACCGGGTGAAGACCGACTTCAAGCCACTCCTCCTCAACCCGCGCCATCTGGGGTGGGCGCTGCGCTTCCTGATGCGCCGTCAGCGCGGCTATCGCATGGTCGACCGGCTGGTCATCCTGAACGGGCTGTCACTCATCTACCGCGTCATCGCCGCGCGCCGGCCGCACTGGATCCCGGGTTTCGCATCGAAGAGCGCGATGGGCGTCGATGTGGTGTTTCGCTGACACGCCCGCGCACACCGCGCGATGGGGTTGCGCCGCAGCGAACGAAGACAGTGCGGCGATTCACTGAATCGGGCCCGACCAGCTGCGCGGCTTGCGGTTTTCCAGCGTTTCCAGATCGAGCGGCGCCGGGCTCTTGACCGCGGTGCGGGCGCCGCGGATGTCGAGGGTGAGCGCGCCGGCGAGGTGCTTTTTCTCCAGCCAAAAACGCAGGTTGGCGTCGCCACTGGCGCGCTCGGCGATCTGCGGCACGGGCGTGGCCGGCAGGACAAAGAACGGCACCTCGGAGCCATCGGCGGCGAAGAGGCGCACGTCGGGGGCGGCCAGCAGCAATGGCCGTGGCGCGGGGTTGGCGTAGCGCAGCTCGATGTCGAGGCGGGCGTTGCCGAAGTCGCGCTCGAGGGTGCAGCGCAGGACCTGCAGGGCCGGTTCATTCGGTGCCGTCGCGGCGGCCGGATCAGCGCTGGCGGTGTCGTTGCCGGTGGGCTCGGGCAGCAGCACCCACAGGCTGGCGGCCAGGCCGACGGCGAGCAGCAGCCAGACTTCCAGGCGTTTGAAAAAGGGCATGGCGGTGGCCTGACCCGAAAGCGACGGCTTTGCAAACTGAAAATTGCCAAGCTGCCGGGTTGTGCCTTG
>JBIJBO010000076.1:0-16577 GCA_044345215.1 Prosthecobacter sp.
TCAGCTCCGGATAGGCTTCGGAAACCGCGAACAGTCGGCCGAGCACGCCGCCGAGGCCGCTTTCCGCCTGAGCCAGCGACGCCATGGCGGCGGGGGAGCCGGGATTCGCCGCGGCGGCTGCGCAGGCGCCGGCGGCCTGGTTGCGCGCCGCGATGACCGCCTCGAGGGTCTCGCGCTCATGCTTGAGGTAAGCCTTGGCGGTCTCGACGAGGTTCGGGATCAAATCGTAGCGGCGCTTCAGCTGGACATCGATCTGCGCAAAGGCGTTGCGGAAGGCATTGCGCCCGCGCACCAGACCGTTGTACTGGCCAATCACCCAAAGCACGATCAGGACGGCGAGGCCGGCCACCGACAGCAGAAGAATCAGAATCATCGAGGTTGCCATGAGAAGCCATTGTAGGGGTCACAACGATCGGCCGCCATTCCAAAAATGACAGCCGTTTGCAACCGCGGCAGTTGACTCGAGCCGCCGCTGCCAGAGGCAACCCCAAAGATCCAATGCCCAACAAGCAATGTCCAAAAGCCAAGGCGGCAACCCGTCGGCGCTCTCACGTTCCTGACGGCTTCCGCCACGGGCCGCCGCTTTCTGGATCAGCGTCCCATCAACAGTTGAAATTCACCGCCTCTTCCAAACCGAGGAAGTCAGAAGGCCCAAGGCTCCGGCCTCCCCTCCTTCTGACTTGGACATTCCTAGCTGAACATTGGATATTCCCTCCCCCCGCCCTCGCCACGGACTTCCCGCGAAGAATTCCCACTGGCCCGGCGTAACCCCTGCCTGCCATGACCACGCGCCGCCGCTTCCTCCAATTGTCCGCCGCCACCGCCGCCGGCGGTCTCAGCCAATGCAGCACCCTGTCGCGCCGCGGTGCCATCGATGCCCATGTGCATGTCTGGACGCCGGACATCGTCCGCTACCCGCTGGCAGAGGGCTTTCAAAAGGCCGACATGCAGCCACCGAGCTTCACGCCGGAGGAATTGTTCACCCACTGCCGGCCCGAGGGCGTGTCGCGCGTCGTGCTCATCCAGATGAGCTACTACCGCTTCGACAACCGCTACATGCTCGACAGCATCGCCGCCCATCCCGGGGTGTTTTCCGGCGTGGCCATCGTCGACGAGCACGCCGCCGGCCTGCGCGCGCGCATGCGCGACCTCGCCCGCCAGGGCGTGCGCGGCTTCCGCATCTACACGAGCGGCACGAATGTCGATGCCTGGCTCGGATCGCCCGGCATGGCCGAGCTCTGGAGGGTGGCGGCCGATGAAAACCTCAACGTCTGCCTGCTCATCAATCCCGAGGCCCTGCCGGCCGTGAACCGGATGTGCGACCGCTTCCCGCGCACGCCGGTGGTGATCGACCACTTCGCCCGCCTGGGCATGGCCGGCGCCGTCGAGCGTGGTCCGCTCGACCGACTGCTGCATCTGTCGAAACACTCGCAAGTCCATGTCAAGACTTCGGCCTTTTACGCGCTCGGCGAAAAGCAGCCACCCTACACCGATCTCGGATCGATGATCCGCACCTGCCGCGACCACTTCGGCGCCGAGCGCCTCATGTGGGCCAGCGATTGCCCCTTCCAAGTCGGGCCCGGCCACAACTACCACGACAGCATCACGCTGATCCGCGACCGCCTCGATTTCCTCAGCGCCGATGATCGCGACTGGATGCTCTGCGGCACCGCCGAGAAAGTGTTCTTCCGGGCGTAAAGCTTCCGCAGACGCGAGACCGTTTCGGCCACCTAGGGGGCCGATCGTCCCGCATTCCTCTTCAACGAGGAAGTGGATCGGTGACGATTGATCGTTGATGCCCCATCATTCCAAACCCGCTTGCAGAGCGGGCGCACGGCCCTATGCTGTCTGCCCCCTTTTTGCAATGGAAGCCCCCCTCCCCGGACAGCGCTGGGTCAGCGACAGTGAGCCTGAGCTCGGCCTCGGCGTGGTGATGAAGGCCGAGTTTGGCCGCGTGGAAATCTTCTTTCCCGCCGCCAACGAGCACCGTCAGTTTGCCATGAAATCGGCGCCGCTGCGCCGCGTGCGCTACCAGCCCGGCGACAGTGTCAAGCTGCACGACGGGAGCAGCCTGGAGATCACCGCGCTCGAGGACCGTCGAGGCATGCTGCACTATCTCGGCAAGGGACGCACGGCCAGCGAGTCGGAACTGTCCGACACCATCAGCTTCAGCAAGCCCGAGGATCGCCTGCTGGCCGGCCAGATCGACGAGGCCCGCGCCTTCGACCTGCGCGTCGAGGCGCTGCAACGGCGCGCGGATTTCCGGCAGTCGCCGGTGCGCGGCTTCTGCGGCGGCCGGGTCGACCTGCTCTCGCACCAGATGTCCATCGCCGCCGAGGTCGCCGGCCGGCTGCTGCCGCGGGTGCTGCTGGCCGACGAGGTCGGCTTGGGCAAGACGATCGAGGCCTGCCTGATTCTGCATCGCCTGCATCTGACCGGCCGCGCCGAGCGCATGCTGATCCTCGTGCCAGAACCGCTGATCCACCAGTGGTTCGTTGAGCTGTTCCGCCGTTTCCACCTGCTCTTCGCCCTCTTCGACGAGGCGCGCTGCGACTCGATCGAGACCAACGAGGAGAACGGCAATCCCTTCCTCGACAGCCAGCTGGTGATCTGCGGCACCGGCTTCCTCGCCGGCTCGCCCGAGCGCGCCCGCCAGGCCGCCGAGGCAGGCTGGGACCTGCTCATTGTCGACGAAGCCCATCATTTGGAGTGGAGTCCGCAGGCGGCCAGCCCGGCCTACACCCTCGTCGAGAACCTGGCCGCGCGCATTCCCGGTCTGCTGCTGCTGACCGCCACGCCGCAGCAACTCGGCCCGGAGGGTCACTTCGCGCGCCTGCGCCTGCTCGATCCGAACCGCTACGCCGACCTCGAGGCCTTCCTCGCCGAGGCCGAGCACTACGAGGAGCTGGCGCGCGCCATCGACCGCCTGCTCGCCGGCAAAAAGCCGAATGCGGCCGATGAAAAGCTGTTCATGCGCAAGTCCCCGCACCTGCAGGAGCGGCTGGCCGAGGTGAAGGCAGGGACCGAGGGTGCGCGCAGCCGGCTTGCGGCGGCCCTGCTCGATGAATTTGGCACCGGCCGGGTCATGTTTCGCAACACCCGCGCCGCACTCGGCGGCTTCCCCGAGCGCCGCGCTCGTCTCGCGCCACTGGCATCGGACGGCGAGGAAATCGAGGTCAAGGTCAAGTGGCTGGCCGGCCTGCTGGCGGAACTCGGCGAAGCCAAGGTGCTGCTCATCTGCTCGAGCCGGGCCCGCGCACAAGCCGTACAGGAGCACCTGCTGCACGAGACCGCCCAGAGTGCCGCGCTCTTCCACGAGGGCCTGACCCTGCTTCAGCGCGACCGCCAGGCGGCCTGGTTTGCCGAGGAGGAGGGCGCGCGCGTGCTGATCAGTTCCGAGATCGGCAGCGAGGGCCGCAACTTCCAGTTCGCGCATCACCTGGTGCTGTTCGACCTGCCGCGGGATCCCGAACTGCTCGAACAGCGCATCGGCCGCCTCGACCGCATCGGCCAAACCTCGACCATCCAGATCCATGTGCCGTTCCAGCGCGGCAGCGCCGAGGAGGTGCTGGCACGCTGGTACCACGAGGGCCTATGCGCCTTCGAGGAAAACCTGCACGGCGCCACCGAGATCGCCAACGCCCTGCGACCGAGGCTTGAGGCCCTGCTGGCTCAGTCCGGCGACCTGTCGGAGTTTCTGAGCGACTCCCGCGAGCTGCGCCAAAGCGTCGCGCAAAAACTCGAGCGCGGCCACGACCGCCTGCTGGAACTCAACTCACACCGCCCCGAATTGGCCGAAACGGTCATCGAGGCCGTGCGCAACCAGGATGCCGATGCCAACTTCGAGGAGTTTTTCATCCGCCTGGTCGACCACTTCGGCATGCATGTCGAGGAACTCGGCAACCGCTCCTACTTCCTGCTGCCGGGCAACCTGACCACGGACTCCTTCCCTGCCCTGCCCGACGAAGGACTGACGGTCACCTTCGACCGCAGGCGGGCGCTGGCCCGCGAGAACGTCGGTTTCCTGACCCCCGACCACCCGATGGTGCGCGCGGCGCTCGACCTGCTGCTCGGCAGTGAGGCTGGCAACAGCAGCTTTGGCCTCTGGCGCGGTGCCGGAGCCGAGGGCCTGATGCTCGAGACGCACTTCGTCGTCGAATGTGTGGCTCCGGCGGCCCTGCATGCCGACCGCTTTCTTCCAGCCATACCGGTGCGGGTGGTGGTCGATCACACCAAAAAGGACCGCCGCAAGGACGCCGCCTACCGGCACATGCGCACCGAGAAGGGCAGTCCGTCGCGCCTCCTCGAGAACGCCGGCATCAAGCACAAGCTCTTCCCCGCCATGCTCGCCCGCGCGCGCCAGCTGGCCGAAACGGAGCTGGCCGTGCTGGCCGAAACGGCGGTGAAGGCCGCGCGTGCACAACTGGGCGACGAGATCGCCCGTCTGGAGGATCTGGCGCGATTGAACGATCATGTCCGTCCCGAGGAAATAGAGGCCCTGCGCGCCCAGCAGTCGGCGCTGGAGCAGGCTCTGGGCGATGCCCGACTGCGCCTGGATGCCGTGCGCCTGGTGCTGCAGGCAGCCTGAGACGACTCAGGCCACCGCCCGGCCGGCCGCCTGCCGGCGCAGAACCTTGCCGCCCGGTTCGTCGCTCTCGACGACGCCGTCGCGCAGGCGGATGATGCGGGTGCAGCGCTCGACCATGCGTTCGTCGTGGGTGACGAAGACGAGGGTCTTGCCCTCGGCGTTGAGCTCGTCGAAAAGAGCGAGGATTTCCTGGCCGGACTTCGAGTCGAGATTGCCGGTGGCCTCGTCGGCAAGAATCATGAGCGGATTGTTGGAGAGGGCGCGGGCGATGGCGACACGCTGCTGCTGGCCGCCGGATAGCTCGTTCGGCTTGTGGTGCATGCGGTGCGACAGACCGACTCGACCGGCGAGCCTTTCCGCCACCTCCATCATGCGGGCGTCATCGGCGCCGCCATAGTACATCGGCACGGCGATGTTCTCGAGGACGGTGAGCTGTTGGATGAGGTTGTAGCTCTGGAAGATGAAACCGAGGTTGCGGTTGCGCGCCGCCGAGAGGTCGTCGTCATTGAGATGGGCGACGTTTTCGCCACCGAGAAAGTAGTCACCACTGGTCGGCTGGTCGAGGCAGCCGAGCACGTTGAGCAGGGTCGACTTGCCGCAGCCGGAGGGCCCCATGATGCAGACGTACTCGCCGGGGTGGATGTCAAAGGACACCCCCTGCAGCACCTGGCTGAGGACATCGCCCATCTGGTAGGACTTGCGGATGTCGACCAGCCGAATGATCGGCTCGGAGGCGGGCGCAGGCATGGCGATGCGGTCAACTGCGCACGGCGGCGACGTTCTTGTCCTTGCTCTTGGCCTTGGGCGCCGGCTTGTCGTCGCCGGATTCGGCGGGCATGCTGCCGGTGGCCGCGGGTTTGACTTCCGGGGTCAGGCTCTTGGGCAGGGCGAGGGCGACGAGTTCGCCGGACTGCAGGCCTTCGCGGACCTCGATGAACTCGTCGTTGAAGAGGCCGGTGACGACACTGCGCCGGGCGAGGCCGGAGCCGTCGTTGACGTAGCAGAAGTGCTGGTCATCCTGGACCTCGATCGACTGCACCGGCACATAGACGACGTCGGCGAGTTGGTCGACGATGACCTCAACCTTGGCGTTCATGCCCGGCTTCATCCAGGGGTGGGTGCCGATGATGTGGACTGTGGCCGGATAAACCTTGAGGTTGGGGGTGTAGCGGCTGCTGCTGGAATCCGGCAGCATGGCGAGTTCAGCAACGCGGCCTTCAAGCACCTTGCCGGGTTCGGCGTCAACACGGATCAGGGCGGGCTGGCCGATGCGGACCTTTTTGACCTGCGACTCATGGATGTTCACGTGCACGCCCATCTGCGACATGTCGGGGATGGTGAGCAGGGTCTGGCGAAAGCGCACGGTGGCGCCTTCCTCAATCGGCTCGCTGTAGCGGGTGGAGCTGCTGGCATTGAGGTTGCCATAGGCGACAAGCCCGGGCTGGGTGGCGCGGATCAGGCAAGCCTTGAGCTGGCGGTCAAGGTCATCCTTCTTCGCGAGCTCCATGTCGTAGCGACGCTTGGCGGTCTGAAAACGGGTCTCGGCCTGCGCCATCTTCGAGCGGTTGGCGCGCACCGTGCGCTGCAGCTTGGTAAGGCTCTCGCGGTAGTTGGAGAGCAATTCCGCGCACATCTTGGAAAACTCGTAGGCCTTGAAGAGGCTGAGCTGCGTCTCGGCGGTCTTCACCGAGAGCGAAACCTTTTCAAAGTTGACCTGGTCGTTCTCCAGCTGTGTGCGCGGAATGAACTCGCGCGCGGCCAGACGCTCGGAGGCCTCGACCTTCTGTTTGGAAACCGCCAGCTCCGACTTGCGCAGCAGCAGCTCATCCTCAAGCTGGCGCAGCTTCTGCTGGGCCTCGCCGTCGCCACTGCCCTTCTTCTCCAGGAAGGGGCTGAAATCGATGCGCTCGGTGGGGGCGGACTCCTCGGCGGCGGCGATCGTTTCCTGCTTGGGTTCGGCGGTCTTGTCCTCGCCGCCGGGTTCGCCGTTGGCACGCAGGGTGGCCCCTGTTTCGAGCTGGGCATTGGCCTGGCTTTCGAGCTGGTCGGCGAACTTGTCGAAATCCTGGACGTCCCTGGGCAGGCCGGCGGCGGTTAGCACATCGGAGGCGAGTTCGCGGCCGAGGTACTTCTCAAAGTCCATGAGAGCGAAGACCGAGGTCTGCTTGACTTCGCGCACCAGGCTCTGGTTCTCGCTGCGCTGAATCTCGCGGCCCTCGTCGGCGTCGATGTAGGAGGAAACCGTGGTCTGGAACTGGATTTCGTGATCCTGGATGCGCGACTTGAGGTCGGTGTTGTCGAGCTCAATGAGCACCTTGCCCTCCTTGATATCCTCCTCGGTGACGTAATATCCCTCGGGAATGACGCTGATGATCTTGGTCGGCGTCTCAATCTCGGACTTGTGCTCGAAATTGCGCAGCGCGCGGATTTCGCCTCCCTGCAGGACATTGATCTGCAGGGAGCCCTTCTGCACGGCAAATGTCGGCACGTCTTCAGTCGCGACCGTGCCGCGCGTCAACCAATAGCCGGCCGCCGCAACGGCCACCACGGTCACACCCGACATGATCCACGTTTTACGAGTCATTCTCATTCCTTTGCCTGTGCCTTGGGTTTCTCCTCATTCAATACGTCCCGCCAGCGCCCGTCTTTCTCCAAGAAGAGGATTCCCATGTCGCTCCAGAGCTGCAGGCGCGCGAGGACATGGTCGATGCGCGTGGAAATGACCAGATCGCGCGCGGTGATGAGGCGGTCCTGCGACTCGACGATGTCACGGGCGGTCCCCTGGCCTTCCGCCATGAGTGCCTCCTCGATCTCCAGGCGCTTCCGGGCCAGGGCAAGACCGTCCTGGGCAAGCAGGAACTGCTTGTGGGCGACATGCAGGTTGCGCCAGTCGGCGCGAATGGCGTTGCGCAACTGCTCCTCGGCGAGTTCCAGCTCGCGTTCTGCGCGCTGCTCGGCGATCTGGGAGGAGCGAAGGACGTTGCGCTCGGGCTTGGTGTTGAGGTTCAAATCCACATCGAGGCCGGCCGAGAAACGGCGGTTGCTGGCATCAAGCTGAAGGCCGTCGGTGTTCGGCGGCGAGTTGGCCTGGTAGCTGACGAGGGCGCTGACACCGGGCAGGGTTTGCTGATGGGCGATCTTGACCTTGCGCGCCGCGTCCTGCAGTCGGTCGCGCTCGTTGAACAGGTCGAGGCGGGTCACGAGGGCGGTGTCCATGGCGTCATCGAGCTCGCCTTCCGGATCATGAATCTCAAGCTTTTCCAGCTCGCCGTTGTCGAGCACGATGCGCTCGTTGACCGGCAAACCGAGCGCCACTTTGAGATCGTCGAGCTGGTCCTCGTAGGCGCGGATGGCGGTCAGCCGGGTGCGCTCGTAGTTGAGCAACCCCTGCTCGATCTGCTTGAGGCTGGACTGCGAGCGCAGGTTGGCTGCGGCGAGGGCTCGCTCGCGCTCCAGCGACAGGGTGGCGGCGCGGTAGGCGCTGTCGCGGTTGCGGGCGGCCTCGCGGGCCTGCAGCACGCGAAGATACTGGCGGGTGATGTCAACCGCGAATTCCTTGCGGTATTGGGTGAACTCTCGAATCGCATACAGCACGTCGCGCTCGTCCTGGCGCAGGGGCTCGGAGGCGGCGAGCACACCGGCGCCACGCAGCAGCGGTTGCGAGAGCGTGGCGGCCGCGCGGGAATCACTGAGCCGGCGATTGTCGCCTGTGAAAAAGCGGGTGAAATCGGTGCTCAAGTCCATTGCCAGGCGCGCGCCGGTGCGGGCAAGGTAGTCGAGCCCAACCCCGCCGTCGGTGGTCAGGGTCGAGCTGCGCACCAGCTTGTTGACGCCCCCCTGCACCTGCTGCTCAGTGTACAAGCCCGTACCGCCGCCGTCGGCCACGGGCGCAAACTGCTGACGGGTGAGGGTCAGGCCAAGCGCACTGAGATAAACGAGCTCCTTGCGCGCCAGGTAGGCGCGGTTGCGATGGACAGCAAAATCGAGGGCATCGGCGAGCGACAGCACGCGCGCGTCCTTTTCGAGGTAGGCGCGATCCCCGAGAAATTCACTGCCGTCGCGATTCTTCAGCAGGTTGTCGAGCTTGACCGACGGCGGCGGGGTGATGCTGAGCAGACTGTCATCAGCACCCGGCACAACCTCCGACTTCCTGCCAAGAATGCCAAAGACCTCTCGATCCGCCGAACGTTTGTAGTATCCTTGGGAGCAGCCTGCCAGGGCGCAGAGGCAGAGCGCAGACAGCGTATTGAGGAAGTGGGCGGGAGGTTTTCTGGGCATGCAGATTCAGAAGCACCCGCGAAACGCCTGCATGGGGTGGTTTTTCAAGGCAGTTCCTGCGGGTTGAAACAACGCCCGTCCTCGACCGCTTCTATCGCCGCCGCCAAATTAGGGCTTGGCCCCCCGCCCGGCCGGCGATAGATTCCACGCCGCATGGAGGATCCTCTCCCCAAAGACATCACCGAAGAGCTGGTCAAGGAGGCGTCGGGCACCCTGCCGACGCGCAAAACCCTGATCGAGCGGCTCGACAACTGGTCCGACTGGTCCAGCTGGGATGAGTTCTACCGCACCTACTCGGGGTTTGTCTTCCACGTCGCCCGCAAGTCCGGCCTCAGCGACGACGAGGCCAACGACGTCGTTCAGGAGACCTTTATCGGCGTTGCCAAGAACCTCCAGAAAAAGAAGTTCGACACCAGTCTGGGCTCCTTCAAATCCTTCCTGCTCAACCAGGCGCGCTGGCGCATTCTCGACCAGTTCCGCCGCCGCAAGAAGCAGCAGAGCCGCGAGGCCAACCTCTACGCCGATGAAACCGATGAACGCCGCACCGCGCCGATCGACCGCTGCGCCGATCCCAACGGCATGGTGCTGGAGAAACTCTGGGATCAGGAATGGCAGGAAAAGGTCATGGACCTCGCGCTGCGTCGGGTGAAGGCCATCGTCTCGCCACGCCAGTACCAGATTTTCTCCTGCTACGTGCTCAAGGGCTGGAGCCCGGAACGCGTCAAGAAGGAACTCGGCGTCAACGCCGCCCAGGTCTACCTCGCCAAGCACCGGGTCGGCCGCATCCTCAAACGTGAAGCCGCCAAACTGGCCGCTGAGGACCAGTGAACCCAGCCAAACCCGATACCGTCATGAAAAGCCTGCTGTGCTCTGCCCTGCTCGCCACTCCCGCCCTTCTGCAGGCCAACCCCGAGGTGCTGGCCGCCGTCGGCCGCCAGTTCGGCAACACCGTGCAGGCCAACGTCCTGCTCCTGAAAGGCAGCGGCAGCGTTGCCGAACCGACCGAATGGACCGCCTACTCTCGCGACAGCTTCCGCCCCCGGGACATGCTGCGCATCCGCGTCCACCGTGTCGACGGCACCTGGCAGGCCGAGGCCGCGGGCTCCGGCAGCAACATCCTCGACTCTGCGCCACGGCGACCGTTTGAGGCCGCTCTGCTGAAGCTGCGCAGCGAGGCCGCCCGCCAGGAGGCCGGCAAGGCTGCCGTCACCGCCAAGGCAGTCTTTGCCAGGGTCGACTACCAGCTCGCCGCCAACCCGCAGACCGGGGCGCCGGAGTGGGGCCTGGCGCTTCGGGACGAAACCGGCTATGAGGTCGGTTTTGTCGTGATCGCGGCCGACACCGGCGCGCTCACCTTCCAGAACTGGACCCCGCGGGTCACCACCGCCCAGCACCGTGCCGAGGAAAGCGAGGGAGAACGCGCCGCACGCGCGGTCAAACGCGCAGCCCGCCGCGCCTGGAACTGGACCGACCACGCGCGCCAGGAAACCGGGAATTTCTTCCGCGAACTCTTCCGCTGAAGCCGGTGTCCGCAACCCCGCGCTTTTCCGGGCCGGCCCATTGGCTGGGACTTGCAGCCGCACGCTGGCCCGACCGCCCCTTCCTCGACGACGGCACTGCCTCGCTCTGCTATGCCGCTGCGGCAGAGCACAGCGCCGACCTCGCGGGCTGGCTGCACGAACTCGGCCTGCGGGCGGGCGACCGCCTGCTGGTCGCCGCACCCAACCGGCTTGAACTGCCGCTGCTTGCCTTCGCCGCCCTGCGCCTGGGCGTGATTTTCTCGCTGCTGCCCGCCCAGCTGCAGCCGGCCGGACTGGTCAAAATTCTGGACCAGTGCATCCCCTCCCTGCTGCTCCTCGACGCCACCACCGCGGCGCTGGCGGCCGCCGCCGAGGGGCGCTGCCCTGTGATGTCCATCGAAAGCGCCGGCACGGGGCCCGTCCCGGCGGCTGGCAAACCCGGCGCGGACGCTCCGGCCTTCCTGGTCTTCACCTCGGGCAGCACCGGCACACCGCGCGGCGTTATTCTCACCCATGGCAACGTCGCGTTTGTCACGCCAGCCATTCAGGCCCGGCTGCAATACCGCGATCAGGACCGCATTGCCGTCCTGCTGCCGCTCGCCTTCGACTACGCCCTCTACCAGCTCTTCCTCGCCAGCCTGACTGGCGCCTGTGTCGTCCTGGGCCGCCCGGAACAGGTTGGCCCCGGCCTGCCACAGTGGCTGGAGCAGCGACAGGTCAGCGTGCTGCCCGGAGTGCCGACGCTGTTCACCGCCCTGCTGCGCCTGCTCGAGCACCGCCCTCGCCCCCTGCCCGATCTGCGCCTTCTCACCAACACCGGCGACCGCCTGCCTCCGGCGCAGATCGACCGCCTCATCGAACGCCTGCCGCAGGCGCGCGTCTTCCCGATGTATGGACTGACCGAATGCAAGCGCGTGAGCATCCTCCTGCCCGGGGAGCGCGCGGCGCGCCCGGACAGCGTCGGCCGCGCCCTCGATGGCACGCGTGTCTTTGCGGCAGATGCCGAGGGGCGTCCGCTGCCGCCGGGCGAGTGCGGTGAAATCGCCGTGCAGGGCCCCCACCTCAGCCCGGGCTACTGGGGCGCGCCGAAGGAGACCGCCTCGCGCTTCCGCGGGATCGACGGCGTGCGCACCTTGTTCACCGGCGACCGCGGCCGTGTCGATGCGGAGGGCTTCCTGAGTTTTGAAGCGCGCGCCGACTTTCTCATCAAGCACCGAGGAACGCGTCTCAATCCCGCCGAGGTCGAGGAGGCCGCACTCACCCTGCCCGGCGTGACCGCCGCCGGCTGTGCCAAGGACGAGTCGCGCGACCTGCTGCATCTGTTTTTGACCCCGGGCGGCACGGCGCCGGAACCCGCTGCCGTGCTCGCCGGTCTGACGGCGGTGCTGGAGCGGGCCAAGCTGCCCGATCGTGTGCATGTCCTGCCGGAACTGCCGCGCACCGCCAACCAAAAACTCGACCGCAAGGCGCTGCGCGCGCTGGCGGAGACGCTTTGACAACCGCTCAGGCGAGCAGGTCGCGGACAACGTGGCCGTGGATGTCCGTCAAACGGTAATCGCGCCCCTGAAAGCGCGCGGTGAGGCGCTCGTGATCGAAGCCAAGCAGGTGCAGCACGGTCGCCTGGAAGTCGTGCACGTGAACCTTGTTCTCGGCGACCGAGAAACCGAGCTCGTCGGTGGCGCCATACTCGAAGCCGGCCTTGACCCCGCCGCCGGCCATGAACAGCGAAAAGCAATCGGGATAATGGTCGCGCCCCAGCACCTGGCTGGCGGCGGTGCGCCCCTCGCGGAAGGGCGTGCGCCCAAACTCGCCACCCCAGATGACCAGGGTGTCATCGAGCAGGCCGCGCTGCTTCAAATCGGTGATCAGCGCCGCCACGGGGCGGTCGGTTTCCGCCATCTTTTGGGTCAGGCCATCGGTCAGTCCGTTCGACGCGCTGGTGCCGTGGAAGTCCCAGCCCCAGTCAAACAACTGGACGAAGCGCACGCCCTGCTCGACGAGGCGCCGCGCCAGCAGGCAGTTGTTGGCGAAACTCGACTCGCCGGGCTTGGCGCCATAGGCCTCAAGCACCTTCGCCGGCTCGCGCCCGATGTTCATGACCTCGGGCACACTCGCCTGCATGCGGTAGGCAAGCTCGTATTGGGCGATGCGGGTGGCGGTCTCCGGATGACCAAGCTCGGCGGCCTGCAATGCGTTCAGTTCGTTGAGAGCATCGAGACTGCGCCGGCGAAGCGCCCGGTCCATTCCGGGCGGATCATTGACGAAAAGCACGGGATCGCCCTTCGACCGGCATTGCACGCCCTGGTAAACCGAGGGAATGAAGCCGCTGCCCCAACAGCCCTGACCACCGGAGGGCTGGGTGCCGCTGGAGATGAGGACAACAAAGCCAGGCAGGTTCTGATTGTCCGAACCGAGCCCATAGGTGGCCCAGGAACCCATCGACGGCCGTCCCTGGCGGCTGTGACCGGTGAACAGCAGAAGTTCGGCCGGCGCATGGTTGAACTGGTCGGTGTGCATCGAGCGCACCAGCGTGATCTCGTCGGCCAGGCGGTGAAAGTTTGGGCAGGCATCGCTCATCCACATGCCGGCGCGACCGTGTCGATCGAAGTGACGGGGCGTGCCGAGCAGCTTGGGCACACCGCTGGTGAACGCAAAGGTGCGGCCCTTGAGAAAGCTGTCCGGACACTCCTGCCCGCCGCGCTTCACCAACTCCGGCTTGTAGTCGAAGAGATCCAGGTGTGGCGGCGCGCCGGACATGTGCAGGTAGATCACCCGCTTCGCCTTCGCGGCATGGTGCGGCGCGCGGGCATCGAGCGGCCCGGCGGCAGGCTTGTCGGCAAGCGCCTGCAGGGCGACCGCGCCCAGGCTAAACTGGCCGGCAGCGCCGAGGAACTGGCGACGGGTGCGCAGGTGCAGGTGTTCAAGACGAGGCGACATCCCCTCCCATACGTTGCAACGGGCACCGTTATTCCCGGCGATTCCGAACCAGCCGCCAGAAGATGAGGCCAAGACCGATGCACCCCATCCGTTCCGGCTCTGGGACAAGGCAGGCGCCAGGGTGCCTTCGGTCAGCAGGCCGGAAGTGTCCCAGACCAGGCCCTTGGTCAGCAACGGCGGCTCAAAAGCCGTGAAACTGCCCTCGGCCCAGCCAGAAAGCATGACCCAGTCGAACCGACGCCAGCCGTCGCCGGCCATCCACGTCTGCATGCGTTTGGGATTGCCCACCCAACAGATCGAGCAACAGCATCGGGGCGGCAAACAGGCGGGTCGAGCCGCTGCCGGGAGTCGCCCGCATCAGGAATCAGGCGACCGGCGACACCTCAATCGAGCAGGAAGCGCACGGTTGCCGCCACCGAACACATCCAGAGGATCTGCGCGCGCTCCAGAATCAGCGCCGGGTACACCGGGTTGGGACTCGACAGCGTGATGCGACCGCCGGGCCCTGATGCACCAAGCACACGGAACAGGACCTCGCCGCCAATGTCGTCATGAACGCGCACCAGCACGCGGTCGCCGCTGTGCGGCGTCGCGCCCGGATACACCACGACGATCTCCCCATCGCCATGCTGGGGCTGCATGGCATCACCGCGCACGCAGACGGCGAAGGCCGCCTCGTCGCGCGCGCCAAACGGCATTTGCTCGCGGGCGTGCCGGGCTGCCTGCCCGGGATGGGCCAGCAGCAGGGCGTCACGCTGACTCAACACGGGCAACCACCGCATGCGCGGCGGTGCCGCACCGCCATTGGACCCCAAAAGCCGAGCCGGCATGGCCGGCTTGTCGGCCGGTCGCTCGGCGGACTTGGTCATGCGCAGCTCTGCCTCCATTTTCTCGATCAGCTTGATGAACGGCAGGGAGGCGCGCTGGCCGTTTTCGACCTTGCCGACATACTGGCGGCACACCCCGAGCATGGCGGCGAGCTTCGGGCGCGTGACCCCGAGATTTTCGCGAAGGGCCCGCACCCGCTCGGCGAGATCAGCGGGGATCAAGGGCGTCGAAACGGCGCGGACCGGCGGCTTGGCCCGGTCCAGCACCGCCTGCACCTCCGGGGGCAAGGGCAAACCGGAGGCAACGACAGCAACGGGATCGGCAACAGTCATCAGGTGACGGTGCATGGCGGCTTCGTTTTCCAGTTGCTCAAAAACCCGCACGAGATCCGCGGCTGGCAACCGGCGCCCGCCCTCGAGGTCGGCGATCAGGCCGGCGCTGACGCCGAGCCAGTGCGCCAACACCCGCCGGCTCAGACCCAGACGATGACGCAGGTCGGAGCAGCGACGGGCAAAACCGGCAGATCCATCAGCGACGAGAGTGGAGGGGAGCATGACGGTGGGCGCAAGACCATGTCCGCAGGCAACGCGCCCGTGTCACGGCAGAGAGCCGCACAAGGAAATGCAGCACGCAGCGGCCTCATGTTTCGAAGCACATCGAATGCCACTCCGCCGAAAAACCTCCCCGGGCTTCCTGCGACGCGCCCTCATTCGCGCGCCGCGGCGTCGCGATTCTGCAGGTAGGTACTGCGCACGGACAGGTAGGGGTCGATGGCGTCCTTGCGCGAGTTGTCGTAATTCTTCAGCTGCATCGGCAGGGCCCGCAGGGTGTTGGACGAAGGCGGAATGTACTGAAGGGATTCGCGATGCTGGAACATGCCCCAGTTGACCGGATTCAGGACGTAGTCGCCTGCATAGCCGAAGGCCTCGCGCACGCTGCTCGGGCCGAGCACGGGCAGCACCAGGTAGGGCCCCTGCGGGAAGCCCCACACGGCGAGGGTCTGGCCGCTGTCCTCGACAGGCAGATCGGCGAGCCGTGGGACACGGTCGGACTGGCGGATCAGCCCGCCGAAGCCGGCGAGGCTGTTGACCAGAAACTTTTCGGTCTCAAGACCGGCACGCTCGAAGTTGCCCTGCAACAGGCTGTTGGTGAGGTGCACCGGGTATTTGACGTTGTCGAAGCCGTTGTCGAGCGCCGTGCGCAGGGGCTTCGGCGCCACCCATTCGTAGCCCCTGGCGATCGGTCGCAGCAGGAAATCGTAAACAACGTCGTTGAAACGGAAGACGGCCCGGTTGACCGGCTCCAGGGGGTCGGCCACCACGTCCGAAGCCGCATAATCATCAAGGGTATCCTCACCGCCGCCGGCAGTGCCGGAACCGGCGTGCGGAGTGGCGCAACTCGCCAGGGCGAGGACCGCGGCGGGCAGCAGCAGTCGGGTCAAAAGGACGGCTTTCATGGGCGTCGGGAGATGGACTGTTCGAGCGACTGCAGGACGGCGGCGGCACCACCCTTCTTGAAGGTGGCATCGAGCTGGGATCGGTAGTTGGCCACGAGGCTGACGCCCTCGATGATCACGTCGGCAATACGCCAGCCGCCGACATCCTCCATGCGGTAGGTGACGTGGTAGTTGCTGCCGGCATAGACCATGCGCGTCGGCACATCAACGCGACCCGAGGCGGGCGAAACCGCCGGCTGCCAGGTGATCGCGGGTCGCTCGCCCGGGGTGAATTTGTCGGTGTAGCTTCGGATCACGACCGTGGTGAACAGGCGCACCGCCTCGCGCTGCTGCTCGCTGCTGAACTGGCGCCAGCCGAAGCCGACCGCCCGCCGAGTCATCGTTTCAAAACTGACGTGGCGCTCGAGCACCGGTCTCACGCGCGAACTCAGTGAGGCAGCATCGGGCGCGAGGTCGGCCACGCCGAGCACCTCATCAACCGCCGTGCGCAGGCGTTTCTCCGCTTCGGCAGGCGAGGCACCGGCAGGCGCGGTCAAGCCGAGCGCGGCGACCAGAAGAAGGAGGGAGCGACGGGAGGTCATGGCGCGGGTTCTTTGTCGAGACTGCCAAAAGCCATCTTCCCGATGAGCGACTCAAGATCAACCGACGATTCGGTCAGGGTGATGCGGGCGCCAGGCTCCAGAAAGGTCTCTTCAGCCCCCGGGGAAAGTGCCACAAACTTGTCGCCAATCAGGCCCGAGGTCTTGATCGAGGCCATCGAGTCGGAGGGCAGGCGCAGGCCCTCCAGCACACGCAGGGTGGCGATGGCGCTGAAGTCGGTCTCATCGACGCGGATCGCCTCGACGCGGCCGACCGGCACGCCGGCGACCACGACGTTGGCGCCGGCATTCAGGCCGCCGGCATTGTCAAAGCGGGCCTCGATGGCGTAGGTGTCGCCCCCGACAAAATTGCGCCCGCCCAGCTTGACCGT
>JBIJBO010000010.1:0-48662 GCA_044345215.1 Prosthecobacter sp.
TGGAAGGCCTGGCGGGGGAAATGGACAGCCTTGACGGGGAGAACCCCGATCCGCGCCGGCTCGGCCACTGCCTGCGCCGGCTCACCGATGTCATGGGCGACAAGACCCCGGCGCTGCTGCTCGAGGCCGTGCGCCGGCTGGAGGCGGGCGAGGACCCGGAAAAACTGGAATCCGAACTCGGCAGCGAGGCCGGCGACGACGACCTGCTGTTGGCCGACGTCCAACGGCTGGTGCGCCGGGCACGCGGCCCGGAGCGCGACCCAAAACTCTACAATCTGGCCGACTGGCTGACGACGGAGTGAGCCTGCGTCAGGTCATGATCTCGTGGGCAACGCTTCCGTGGACGTCGGTGAGGCGAAAGTCGCGACCGGCGTAGCGGTAAGTAAGCTTCTCGTGATCAAGTCCGAGCAGATGCAGCACGGTGGCATGCCAGTCATGAATGTGCATGCGCTTCTCCACGGCCTCGTAGCCAAGCTCATCGGTGCTGCCATGCGTCATGCCGCCCTTCACGCCGCCGCCGGCCATCCACATGGTGAAACCCTTGTTGTTGTGATCGCGGCCATCGTCGCCCTGGCTGTGCGGCGTGCGGCCGAACTCGCCGCCCCAGATGACCAGGGTGTCCTGCAGCAGGCCGCGCTGCTGCAGATCCTGAAGCAGACCGGCGATGGGCCGATCCATCTGTCCGGCCATGCGCTCCAGGCTCGCCTTGAGGGTGAAATGATGATCCCAGTTGCCGAGGCTGACTTCGACAAAGCGAACGCCGGCCTCGACGAGCTTGCGCGCCATCAGGCACTGGCGGCCGAAGGTGTCGGTCGCCGACTCGCCGATCCCGTACAGCGCCCGGGTGGCGGCGCTCTCGCCGTCGAGGTCGAGCACCTTGGGCACCTCGGCCTGCATGCGGAAGGCGAGCTCGTAGGATTCGATGACGCCCTCAACCTCCGGATTGGGGCCACCGTCGCGGACCATTCGCTCGCGGTTCAACGCCTGCACGAGATCCAGCTGCGCGCGCTGGGCGCCCGTGGTGTGGCGCTCGTTCCGAATGTTGGCGATGCTGGCCTCGCCGCCGCCGCGGCCGAAGCGCGCGGCGAACTGCGGCGGCAGGCCGGGCAGGGCATTGCCGCCGACCTTGGCGCCCTGATAGATGGCCGGCAGAAAGGCGCTGCCATAGGTGCGCGTGGCGTTGCCGGGCGGATTGATCGTGACAAAGCCGGGCAGGTTCTCATTCTGCGTGCCGAGGCCGTACAGCGTCCAGGCCCCGAGCGAGGGGCGCACGAACTGGGTGCTGCCGGTGTGCAGCTGGGTGAAGGCCTGCGGATGCGCCGGCAGGTCGGTGGCCATGGAGTTGAGCAGGCAGAGCGAGTCGGCCTGCTTCGCCAGATTCGGCAGCAGGTCGGAGATCCACAGGCCGCTGCGGCCGTGCTGGCGGAACTTCCAGGGCGAGGCCATGAGATTGGCCCGGCCGTAGCGACCCGCCGACGCCGGCGCACTCTTGCCCGCCGCCTCCGCCAGCTTCGGTTTGTAGTCGAACAGATCCACGTGCGAGGGACCTCCCTGCATGCAGAGAAAGATCACCCGCTTGGCGCGGGCCGCATGATGCGCCGGCTTGGGTGCCAGCACCGAAGCCGCCTGCAGGCCCTGCTGATGGGCCAGGGCCGAAAAGGCCAGCCAGCCAAAGCCATTGGAAGTGGTCTCGAGGAAGGAGCGGCGCGATTGCGGATTGGGGATTGCGGATTGGGGATTGCGGATTTCGGATGGCCGATTGGCAGAGCTGGAAAGCGGGTTCATGGCGAGGGGGGCTGAAGGTTGAAGGTCACAAAAAGTTCCGGAAAGCCGGGTGATGAAGTCCTTTCGCAATCCGCATTCGAGTCAGTTAAGGTACCGGAACTCCGCGCTGGCAAACAGCCCTTGGCAAAAGGCGGAGAGCGCGGCGTTGCGGGCCTGTTCGAGGGCCTGGGCGGTGCTGCGCCCGCCGGCGGCCTGGCGCGGAAACTCCTGCCAGAAGCGGCGGATCGCCTCCGCCTCCGCCGCACTTGGCGGGCGCGCGAAGACCAGCTCGTAGGCGTGGGCGAGACGCTGCGGGCCGTCGCCCTCGAAGGCGGCGAGGCGGCGGGCAAAGGCATCGGCGAGCGTCAGCACCTGCGGGTTGTTCATCAGGAAGAGGCTCTGGCCGGGCACATTGGTGCTGTCGCGTTCACCGGCAACCAGGCTGGCATCGGGGAAGTCAAAGACGTTGAGAAACTCCGGGATCTGATCGCGGATGATGGGCAGGTGGATGCTGCGGTGATTGAAGGGACGGCCGGTGAGTTCACGGGCGAGATTGAGCAGACCCTCACGCCCCTCGCCGGCGCGCGCCACGGGCGAGCCGTCCACCGGATAGAGATCGAGTTCGCCGGAGACCGCGAGCATCGCGTCGCGGATCGCCTCGGCCTCGAGCCGGCGCGGAGTCATGCGCCAGCGCCAGGTGTTGTCGGGATCGACCGCATGGTTGGCGGGATGGTGGCCGGAGCCGAGCTGATAGACGCGGCTGAGCAGGATCGAGCGGATGAACCGCTTCACCGACCAGCCGTCCGCGACGAACTGGACGGCGAGATGGTCAAGCAACTCCGGATGGGTCGGAGCCTGGCCCATGAGACCGAAGTTGTCCGGCGTCGGCACCAGCCCCTGACCCATCAGCTTCAACCAGACACGGTTGACCAGCACGCGGGCGGTGAGAGGATTGTCCGGCGAGGCAATCCAGTAGGCCAGGTCGAGGCGGCCGCTGCCCTTTCCGACGCTCAGCGGCTCGCCCTCGGCGCAAAGCACCTCAACGAGGCCGCGAGGAATGACCTCGGACGGCTGTTTCAGGTCGCCCCGCACCAGCAACGGTGCGTCGATCGGCCGCTCGCGGTCGAGCATGCCCATGGCCAGGGCTCGCGGGGTGCCGTCCTCGAGGAAGAGGTCGAGGTCGGCCTGGATCGCCGTGGCGCGGTCGCGGGCGATCCGCACGCGCAGAAAGTTAGCCGCCGGATTGCCGGTATTGCGCTGGGCGAGCACCTCGCGCTGCTGCACGTCCGCAGCCTCCCCGGCCTCGCGCAGGCGGCGCTGCAACTCGGTGACTTCGGCGGGAGAGATCGGTGCCAGAGCGGCCACCTGGCCGGCCTCCGAATCGAGTTCGATGAGCGAGCTGGCATTGCCGTTCTGCTGCTGCTCATAGGTCCCGTAAAGCGTCTCGCTGCTGAGGAAGATGCCGGCCAGCGCATAGTAGTCGCGCTGGGTGACCGGGTCGAACTTGTGGTCATGGCAGCGTGCACAGGCGAGCGTCAGACCAAGCATCGACTGCGAGACGGCGTCGATCTGCTCATCGACCAGATCCATGACAAACTGACGGCGGTCGCGGTTGTTGTGGCCCTTGGAGCCGAGGGCGAGGAAGCCGGTGGCGACGATCTTCTCCGCCTGGTCGCGCTTGTCCTCGAAGCGCAACAGGTCGCCGGCAAGCTGCTCCTTGAGGAACTGGTCGTAGGGTTTGTCGCGATTGAAGGCGTCGATGACGTAGTCCCGGTAGCGCCAGGCATGCGGGTAGAGGATGTTGGTTTCCTTGCCGCTGCTCTCGGCGTAACGGGCGACGTCCAGCCAGTGGCGGGCCCAGCGCTCCCCAAAGCGCGGCGAGTCGAGGTACTGGTCAATGACCCTTTCCAGTGCCCCGGGGGAGGTGTCCTCGACAAAGGCACGCACCTCTTCAGGGGTGGGTGGCAGGCCGGTGAGATCAAAGGCCAGCCGACGGATGAGGGTGCGACGGTCGGCATCGGCCACGGGCTGCAGCCCCTTCGCCTCCAGCCTGGCAAGGATGAAGCGGTCAATGTCGGTCTTCGCCCAGCCCTCGACCTTCACCGCGGGTGGCGGCGGCGCGGAGGGCTTCCGGAAGGCCCAGTGCTGACGTCCCGCCGCCATGTCGATGACGCGCCGCCCGCCGCCAGCATTGGGCACGACCTGCTCGCGCGGGTCTGGCGCGCCCATCTCAATCCACTTTTTCAGGAGGGCGATCGCCTCGTCCGGCAGCTTGTCCTTGGGCGGCATCTGCATGTCCGGATTCGCCCAGGTCACCGCCTCGTAGAGCGTGCTCTGGTCGGGCCGGCCGGGCGTGACCCCGGGATGACCGGACTCGCCGCCGAGCTGCAGGCCCTGGCGGGTGTCAAGGGTGAACCCACCCTTGACCTTGTCGGCCTCGGCCGAATGGCAGGAATAGCAGTGTTCGGCAAGCACAGGACGGACATGCTTTTCGAAAAAGGCCAGCTGGTCGGCCGGCAGGGCAGCATGACCGCCGGAGGCGGTCTCCGCGGCCCAGGCGACGGCGGGGAACAGGGCGGGGGCAAGGAAGCGGAGCATGGGGGTCGAAGATTGACCGGTGAAACCCGCGACGGGAGCCCGGGTTGCGCGGCACGGGCCGCACAACGTGCCAGCACCCGCTGGACGGTTGCCTTTTGGCACGTTGCCCGCTAACATCCGGACCGATGCCCAAAACCAGCACCGCACCGCGGATCGAGTCCGCCACCATCGAAGACCTGCCGCAGCTGGTGGAGCTGCTGGTGGCGCTATTCAGCGTCGAGGCGGATTTCCGGCCTGACAAAACCAAACAGGAGCACGGTCTGCGACTCATCCTGGAGCAGCCGAACCGGGGCCGGATTTTCGTGCTGCGGACCGATCACCAGGTCATCGGCATGGTCAACCTGCTGTTCACCATCAGCACCGCCGAAGGCGGCCTGGTCATCCTCATGGAGGACGTCATCGTCCACCCTCAGCACCGCCGCCAAGGCTACGGCACGCAGCTGCTGCGCTACGCGATCGACTTCGCCCGTGAAAAAAACTTCCGCCGCATCACCCTGCTGACCGACAAGATCAGCGCCGAGTCCCAGGCCTTCTTTGCCCAGAACGGCTTTTCGCACTCGAGCATGATCCCCATGCGCTTGGTCTTTGTCTGAACCAGCCATGCACCTCGCCCTCGCCGTTTTCCTCCAGCGTTCGCAGGCCGGCGCGCACACGGCCGACACGGCGGCCATGGATCTTTTTGTCCTGTTCACGCTCTGCACCCTGTTTTTCCTGCTCGGCTGCCTGGCCACCGCCGCCTGGCAAATCTGGCGGCGCACCACACGCCCGCTGCCGCACGAGCGCCTGCTGCAGGAGTTGGCGGAAACGGATGCCGACAGCCTGCTGAGCAATGCCGAGCGAACCGAGGAGCCGGGCGGCGAGCCCTGGGCCAAACCGGCTGACTGGTGGCGGCGCTCCTGATCGCGGCGGCGCTGTGCCTGGCGCAAACGTATCCAACAACATGCGCATCGGCCTGACTGGAGCCACCGGATTTGTCGGCAGCCACTTCACTCGCCTGGCGTGCCAGCCCGGCGAAGTCGTCGCCTATTCCCGCGGCTCGCGCCTTCCCGAAGGAGCAGCGAGCGTCCTGCGCCAGCCGGCCGATGCCCCGCACGCCCTGCCGGAAACCCGGCTCGACGCCCTGGTTCACCTGGCGGGTGAATCGCTGATGGGCCTTTGGACCCCCGCCAAGCGCGAGCGCATCTGGCGCAGCCGGGTCGATTTCACTGAGGGCCTGGTGCGCCAGCTGTCCAACTGGCGGCCGGAGAACCGTCCCAGGGTTCTGGTCTGTGCCTCTGGAGCCGGCTATTACGGCAACCGTGGCGACCTGCCGGTGGATGAGTCGACCCCTCAGGGCGAAGGCTTTCTTGCCGAGCTCTGCGGTCGCTGGGAGGCGGCCGCGCGGGCGGCCGAGTCACTCGGCCTGCGCGTGGTCAACCTGCGCACCGGCATGGTCCTGGGAGCCCGCGGCGGGGCCCTGCCCCTGCTGCGACGGGTCTTTGGGCTCGGACTCGGCGGACGGCTCGGCAGTGGTCGGCAGTGGCTGTCCTGGATTCATGCCGACGACGCCGCGCGGCTGATCCGACGGGCGGTGGAGGACGAGCGCCTGAAGGGACCGCTCAACCTTTGCGCGCCGGGAGCGGTGACCAATGCCGACTTCACCCGGGGACTGGCCGCCGCCCTGCACCGACCGGCCTTCTGCCATGCTCCGGACTTCGCCCTGCGCCTGATCCTGCGCGACCTTGCGGGCGAAATGCTGCTCGCAGGCCAGCGAGTGGTGCCGCAAGCCGCGCTCGACGCCGGCTATCGCTTTGCCTTCCCGACTCTGGAAACCGCCCTGGCCGACCTCCTGGGCTTGCCGAGCAGCGGTTCCGCGGGTTAAGTGCCGCATGGCCGCCTTGCAGACCACCATCGGCATCATCTACGACTACGACCAGACGCTGAGTCCGACCTACATGCAGGACGAGACGCTGTTCCCGCATTTCGGCATCAACCCGGAACAGTTCTGGAAGAAAAGCCGGCAACTGGTCGACAACGAGGGCTATGACGGCGAGCTCGCCTACCTGAAGTGCATGCTCGACTGCCTGGAGATGGACCGGCCGACCAACCAGGAACTGCGCGCGCTCGGTGCCAAGCTGCGCTACTACAAGGGCGTGCCCGAGGTCTTTGGCGAGCTCCACCAGGTGCTCACCGACCAGCACCGCTCGCTCGGCATCCGCATCGAGCACTACATTGTCTCGTCCGGTTTGAAGGCGCTTCTCGAGGGCAGCTCGCTGGCACCGCATGTCAGGCGCCTGTTCGGCTGCGAGTTCGGCGTCGACGCCGAGGGCCGCATCAGCTTCCCGAAGCGGGTCATCAGTCACACCACCAAGACGCAATACCTGTTCCGCATCAACAAGGGCATGCTCGAGCCGCACGAGGACGTCAACGATCACATGGATCCGGAGCTGCGGCCAATTCCTTTCCAGAACATGATCTACATCGGCGACGGCCCGACCGACGTGCCATGCTTCACCCTGATGAAGCGCTACGGTGGCCACGCTCTGGCGGTGTACAATCCGGACGAGACGAACCGGTCCAGTTTCCGCAAGTGCTACCAACTCTCGGCCCTGGCCGACCGCGTCAAGCATATCGCACCGGCCGATTACCGGCCGGGCAGCCACCTGCGCCTGCTGCTGGAGGAGATGGTTCTCGACATCGCCGACGCGATTGTGCGGCGCAAGAAACTGGAGATCGAGGAGGGCACCGTCTCGGCACCCCACTTTTGAAGCACCCTCCGCGCCTCAGGCCTTGGGCACGTGCGGCACCAGCACATCAGGCGACTGGCCGCGCGCACGCGCACGCTGAGCCGCCTGGCGCGCGAAGACCGCCTGCGAGCGCAACGCCTTGGGACTGGCCGGCGGCAGCACCCAGGAACCGTCCGCGCGCAGCACACGTCCGCGCGAAGTGTCGGAGAAATGTGTCTCAAGGACGTGCGTCAGGCGCTTCTTCGCCTCCTTGTCCTCGACCGGCACGAGCAGTTCGACGCGCTTGGAGAGGTTGCGGTTCATGAAGTCGGCACTGGAGATGAAGATGGCCGGGCGCCCGCCCTGGCGGAACCAGTAGATCCGGGCATGCTCGAGGTAGCGGTCGATGATGCTGATGACCGAGATGTTGTCGCTGAGACCGCGGACCCCCGGGCGGAGGCAGCAGATGCCGCGGACGTTGAGTCGCACCTGAACGCCGGCTTTCGAGGCTTCATAGAGCGCCTCAATCATGCGGCGGTCCTCAAGCGCGTTCATCTTCAGCCAGATCGCGGCCTCCTCGCCCTGGCGGGCGCGGTCGGTCTCGCTGCGGATGAGCGAAAGGAGTCGCTCGCGCAGCCCGAAGGGTGCCATGGACAGGCGCTCAAAGTGGACAAAGCGGGAACGGCCGGTGACAGTGTTGAAGAAGGCGGAGGCATCGGCGCCAAACTCCGGCCGGGCGGTGAGCAAGCTGATGTCGGTGTACAGCCGGGCGGTGGCCTCGTTGTAGTTGCCGGTGCCAAAGTGCATGTAACGGATCAGGTGACCGGCCTCGCGGCGCATGACCAGACAGATCTTGGCGTGGGTTTTCAGGCCGCGGACCCCGTAGATGATCTGGGCACCGGCGTTGAGCAGTTCCTCGGCGCGCTCGAGGTTGCGCGCCTCGTCGAAGCGCGCCTTCAGCTCGACCAGAACCGTCACGTGCTTGCCTGCCTGAGCGGCGCGGATCAGCGCGCTGATGATGCGGCTGTTGCGCGCCGTGCGGTACAGGATCTGCTTGATGGCGATGACGTTTGGGTCGGTCGCGGCCTCCTCGACCAGCTGAAGCACCGGATCAAACGACTCGTAGGGGTGATGCAGGAGGATGTCCCCCCGGCGGATGGCATCGAAGAGGCTTTCGCCGGGCACGATCTGCGGCAAGGGCTGACTGTCCCAAGATTCGACCTTGAGGTCATCAAAGCCGGAAAGGCTGGCGATCTGGAAGCAGGCACGCAGGTCGAGCTCACCCGGCACGGTGTAGACCTGGGCCGTGCGGGCGCCGCAGAGCTCGCGCACCGCCTTGGCGAGGTCGCGCGGCGCGCCGGCCTCGATTTCCAGGCGGATGGTCGGGCTCTGCAGCCGGGCCTCGAGCACGTCCTCCATCTCGCTGGCGAGGTCGGCGGCGCTCTCATCGTCCACCGCAATGTCGGAGTTGCGGCTGATGCGGAAGCGAGCAGTGGCGGCGACCTTCTCGGAGGGAAAGTAGCGCGGCAGGAAAAGTTCGAGCAGATCCTCGAGATTGACGTAGCAGTGGGCCGCCGCCTCGAGATCGGGCACGGGCACCTGGCGGGGCAGGTTCGACGGCAGGGTGAAGAGCACCTGGCGGCGCAGGCTGCGGCCGTCCTGTTCGGAAACAACCGAGCACAGCAGGGCGATTTGCAGGGCGGGCACGGTGACACGGGCGGCATCGTCATCGAGAGCGACCGGCGAAAGCACCGGAAAGACATGCTCCATGAAGTAGTCTTCGAGGTGACTGCGCTGGGCCGCGCTCAGGTTGTCGGCTCGCAGGCGGCGGATGCCGCGCTCCTCGAGCAGCGGTCGCAACTGGTTGTCGAGCATGTCATACTGGCGGGCAACGAAGGCCGTCGCCCGCTGCTGAATTTGCTCCCACTGCTGGGTGGGCGTCAGGCCGGCGGCATCCTTGCTGCGGCGGCCCTGCTCGCGCAGAAGCTGCAGGGCGCCCACCCGCACCATGAAGAACTCGTCGAGGTTGGAGGCCGTGATGGCCAGAAATTTCAGGCGCTCCAGGACCGGCAGGTCACGCCGCGCCGCCTCGTCCAGCACGCGCTCGTTGAAGGCCAGCCAGCTCAGCTCGCGGTTGAAAAAATGCTCCTCGGTGACGGGAACGACGGGCTTGGGGGTGGGCATCGCGCATGATTGCCCGCCCGGAGGCGGGCGCAAGTGACGTTCCGCTGAAGCGCCTCACTCCCACTCGATGCTCGCCGGCGGCTTGGTGCTGATGTCGTAGAGCACACGGTTGACACCCTTGACACCATTGAGGATGCGGTTGGAGGCATTGCGCAGCACGCCGTAGGGCAGCTCGACCCAGTCGGCGGTCATGGCGTCCTCGCTGACGACCGCGCGCAGGGAGATGGCCTGCTCGTAGCTGCGCTCGTCGCCCTTGACACCGACGGTCTTCACCGGCAGCAGGGCTGCATAGGCCTGCCAGACCTGCTCATACCAGCCGCTGCGGCGCAGTTCGTTGATGAAGATGGCGTCGGCCTGCTGGGTGATGGCAACGCGCTCCGGGGTGATTTCACCGGGGATGCGCACTGCCAGGCCGGGGCCGGGGAATGGGTGGCGCCAGAGCGCGCGGTGCGGGATGCCAAGGCTGGCACCAAGCGCACGCACCTCGTCCTTGAAGAGCTCGGCGAGCGGCTCGAGGACCTTGCCCTGCTCCTTCAGCTCCATGATGCGATCGACGCGGTTGTGATGGGTCTTGATCTTGCTGGCGATCGAGCCGCTGGTGGCGCTCTCGATGACATCGGGGTAGAGCGTGCCCTGGGCGAGCAGCTCGACGTTGTCGGCCATCTTCCAGAACTCCTCGACGAAGAGCGTGCCAATGATGCGGCGCTTCTGTTCGGGATCGGTGACTCCCTTGAGCGCACCGAGGAAGATCTCGCTGGCGTCGATCTGCTCGATCGGCACGCCGACCTCCTCGAAGAGCTCCTTGACTTCCCTGCCCTCGTTGAGGCGCATCAGGCCCGTGTCGATAAAGATGCATCGCACCTTGACGCCGGCCTTGTGCAAAAGGACGGCCAGCACGGTGCTGTCGACGCCGCCGGAAACACCGCAGATGACTTCACGGCCGCCGACCTCCTCGCGAATGCGGTCGAGCATCTGCGCCTTGAAGGCCTGGATGTCGAATCTGGCCAGGGTGGCGCCGCTGCGGGTCAGAAAATTGCGCAGGATGACCGTGCCCTCGTGCGAGTGGGTGACCTCGGGATGGAACTGAATGCCCCAGCAGCGCTCGGACCACTTCAGCGCAACGGGCACGGCGTCCTCGTTGGTGGCGATGACCTGCGTCGTCGCGGCGAGGTTGGCGCAGGTGTCACTGTGGCTCATCCAGACCTGCGACTCATGGGAGATGCCCTGGAAGAGGTCCGCATGGTCGGTGACCACGAGCTTGGCCGGGCCGTACTCGCGGGTGACCCCGGGCTTGACCGTGCCACCGTGCTTGATGTTGAGGAGCTGCATGCCGTAGCAGACGCCGAGAACAGGCACGCCAAAGGCCATGAGCCGTTCGAAGTCCACATCGGGTGCATCGGCCTCCGAGGTGCTGCGCGGGCCGCCGGAAAGAATGATGGCGCCCGGCTTCTCCAGGGTGGCAAGGGCGGCCGGCGGGTAGAGGTGCGAGGCGTAGCCCAGTTCGCGCACGCGGCGGACAATGAGCTGGCTGTACTGCGAGCCGTAATCGAGGACGGCAACTTCGTTTTCAGTCATGGAAAAAGGGATCGTTGGGGAGCGCTTCAGGAGGGCTCGTAGTTCACCGGCTCCTCGGTGATGACGACGTCGTGCGGATGGCTCTCCTTGAGGCCGCCGGCGGTGATGCGGACAAAGCGAGCGCGCGCGCGCAAATCGTCGAGTGAGCCCGCACCGACGTAGCCCATGCCGGAGCGCAGGCCGCCCATGAGCTGGAAGACGACATCCGCCAGGGGACCCTTGTAGGGCACGCGCGCCTCGACGCCCTCGGGCACGAGTTTGCCGGAGGAATTCTGGCCGTAGCGGTCACCGGCTCCCTTGCGCATGGCCTTGAGGCTGCCCATGCCGCGGTACTCCTTGAAGGTGCGTCCCTGCCACTTGACCATGTTGCCGGGACTTTCGGAAGTGCCGGCCAACAGGGAGCCGAGCATCACGCAGTCGGCGCCGCCGGCAATCGCCTTGACGATGTCTCCCGAGTAGCGGATGCCGCCGTCGGCAATGACGCTGACGCCGCGCGCACGACAGACCGAGGCGACCTCCGTGATGGCGGTGAACTGGGCCATGCCAACCCCGGAGATGACGCGCGTCGTGCAGATCGATCCGGGACCCACGCCGACCTTCACGGCCGAGGCACCGGCCTCGACGAGGTGGAGGGCGCCGTCGGCGGTGACGACGTTGCCGGCGACCACCGGCAGGGCGTCGCCCAGGCGCTCGCGCAGGCGGCGGACGACCTCGGCCACCCGCGTGGTGTGACCGGTGGCGGCGTCAATGAAGAGGGCATCCGCGCCGGCGGCGGCCAGGGCGGCACCGCGCTCGACGCAATCCTCGCCGACGCCGACGGCGGCACCGACACGGAGCTGGCCATTGGCGTCCTTGGAAGCGTTGGTGAAGGTCTGGCGCTTGACGACGTCCTGCTTGGTGATCAGGCCGGCAAGACGCCCCTCGGCATCGACCAGCGGCAGCTTTTCAATGCGGTGGGTGTACAGGATCTTGAGCGCCTCCTCGTAACTGGTCGACGCGGTGCCGGTGGCGAGCTTGTCGAGCGGCGTCATCATCGCCGAGACGGGTGTGTTCGCATCGTCGATGTACCACATGTCGCGGCTGGTCACCATGCCAACGAGACGGCCGGCCGGATCCACGACCGGAAAGCCGCTGACGCCTTTGACATGCATCAGGCGCTGAAGTTCCCCCAGCGTCGTCTCCGGGCTGACCGTGTGCGGGTTTTGAATGACGGTGTTCTCGGAACGCTTCACCCGTGCCACCTGCTCGGCCTGGTGATCGATCGGACAGTTGCGGTGGATGACGCCCATGCCGCCCTCGCGCGCCAGCGCGATGGCGAGTTCGGCCTCGGTGACCGTGTCCATGGCCGAGGACAGGACCGGGATGTTCAGACAGATGCTGCCCCCGAAGGAGGTGCCGATTTCCACGTCTCCCGGCAGGACCCCGCTCAGCCCGGGGAGGAGAAGAACGTCGTCAAAACTGAGTGCAAGGGAAGGAGTGTCGCCCATGTTCCATTGAAGCGACACTTTGCCGCCTGTCATGCGGAAAGTGAGCCCATTCCCGCGCTTTTAGGGCCGGTAGACACGGGTCTTGCCCGTGTAGGAATCAATCTGGACACAGAAAAAGTTGCGCGGCTGGACGCTGAGGGCGTCCTTGCTTTCGACAATGGTCAGAAAGCTCTTGTCGAAGGTCGGCACGGTGTAGGCGCGGGCCTGCGCCTGAACGTCACCGTTGGTCGCCGCGGCGGCGGTCAGCATGCGCATGGAACCATCGGGATAAAAGCGCATGGCCGCGTAGCTGACGGTGTCCGGCTGGGCGGAGCCCGGCGGCTTGAACAGGTAATTGCCATCGCGCAGGGGCCGCTGGTTGTTGACCGTCTGCAGCAGGGGCGAAAGCTGCTCGAGGCGCGACAGGATGATGCCCGATTCCAGATAGTAAACTTCCGAGAGGGCCCGTTCCAGACCGGCCTGGGGGCTGTGCACGACCTGATAGGCGTAGTAGAGTTCCTCGCCGGGACGCTCGGCCGTGCTGTTGAGGTAGCGGTAGAAGCGGAGTTCCACCTCGGAGCCCATCGAAACCGCACTTTGCTGGGCGAGGCTGAGACGGTTGACAAGGGAATCTCCCGAGGCGCTCAGCCGCGTCGAGCGGATGACGTCCAGCAGGGTCGGCGTCACCAGCGCGACCAGGAGGGCGATGATGCCAATCACGGAGATCATTTCGATCAGCGTGAAGGCGCGGTTGTGTCTGCGGGGGGGAAGGCTCATGGGAGGCGGCGGCCGGCGTTGCGGGACGGTGGGTGAGAATCAGGTGCTCCACTTGGCGCCGCGCAGCGACACCGTGGCGGAGAAGATGCGGTAGTTGACGCGGTATTGCTCGCGCAGAATCCGGCCGACATCCTCCAGCGTCTGGTTGAGCTGCGAGGCCGGGCGACTGTTGATCAGGTCGTTGATCTGCGTGCCGAACGGTGCCGTGCCGGCATTGCCCGAGGTCTGGGCCAGGCGGTCGGCGGAAGTCTCGTCGATCGCCACCAACACCACACGCACCAGAGGCGGCAGCAGGTATTGGGTCCCCTGCGGACCGAGGCCGAGCTGGTTCTGCAGGTTGACCCGCTCGGAATCGTAACGGAAATTTTCGGCGATCTGCGTCGAGGAACGCAGCCGGCCGTTGCCTGCCGCGGCCCCCGCATTGGGGTCGATGTCGATCATGGGGGAGATGACCAGGGCGACGATGTTGTCGGCGACCGGCCGGGTCAGGCTGCGGTTGAGCGCGGTCTCGCCGCGCTGCAGCGGGATGCCGGCACGGTTCATCCAGGCCGCCTTGGTGGCGGGGTCGGAGTAGATGAGGTTCTGCTCCGCCGGCGGCGAATATTCCATCAGGCGGTACCGGAATCGCAGGTTGCCCGAGGCGATGAACTGCGGGCGGAAGAACTCGTCGGAGGTGAACTGGACAAAGTAACCGCGCCCGCAGAGCAGGCGATCGAGACCCGCGAAGGTCGGATCATGGGCCACGCCGAGCGGCGCTTGGAAGAACACCGACTGGCCGGGCAGAATCCCGGCACCGCCCCCCGACGGGACCAACTCGGCAGCCGGCCCACAGACAAAACGCAGGTCGGACTTGCGCACGTAGCGGCTGGGGGCCGTGCTGGTGGCGGCCGCGGGGTCAGCCGAGGTCAGGTAGTTGTTGTCATAGTCCAGATAGGTGTTGAGGGTCGCCTGGCTGAGATTGCGCGTGATGATGTCGAAGGCGGTGCGCGCCTCGCGGAACTGGCTGACACGCGCATTGGTGCTGGTCCAGGTGGTCTGCACGGTGCCGATGACCTCGGCGCTGATCATCAGCAGGATGGCCAGGACCGCGAGGGAGACGAGGATTTCCACCAGCGTGAAGGCGCGGGCCGCGGAGCGGCTCAAGCGGCTGACCTGCGGGAGAAGAAAGGCTTTCATGGACGTGGGAGGCAGGCGGTCAGGGGGCGAAGCGCTTCGATTCGAGGATGCGGAAGCGGTAGTAGTTTTCCAGAGGCGGCAGGGCAAACGGATCCGCGGCGGAGGCGAAGTCCACCTGCGCCCCGGCACGCTGCAGATCGCCCTGATCGATGTAGCGCTCGAGCAGGAAGGAACCGCGGAACTCGCCGGTCATCAGGTCGCGATTCGGGTCAAAGCGTCCGGGCTCCACCGAGCGCAGCGATTTGCGGATCGACTGGGCGCGGACGTGCACACGGAAGGTGTTGGAGCGGGTGGTCAGGCGCGAGTAAATGTTCGAATAGGGACGCTCGCGAGTGTTGTCACCGGTCGAGCAGTGCGCGGCCCAGAAGTTCTCCATCGCGTCTTCGCGGCTGGCGACGTTGGCGACATCGCTGGCAGTCACGTTGGCGGCATTGCCGCCAGGCACCGGGTTCGGAATGAGATGGATCTCGCAGATCTGCGAGGCGGAGCGGAAGAGGCCGCCACGCATGCCCGCCGGCAGCCCCCCGGGGGCGGTCGGTCCGTTGCCAAAGTTGAAGCGTTCCTCAAACTGACGCAGCGTTCCCTGGACGCGCTGACCCACGGCCATTTCCCACCAGCGCTGATCGGCACCGCTGAGCGGTTTGAAGCGGTCGATGGCAATGGATCGATGCCAGTAGGAGTTGGCGTTTGTCTCGTTGCGCATGATCGGGGCCGAGTTGCCGTTCGGCCCCCAGCCGGTGCGAACATCCTTGGAATTGTTGTAATCAGCGTTTGGCAGCGCGGAGAAAACTTCACCCTTCATCAGCGCGTGCAGGGCCGTGGCTCGGCGGATGTGAGTGAAAGGCAGCATCTGATAGTTCAGGTTGATCTTGCCGGCCGTCGAGAGCGATTCGCTGATCGCGTAAGGCTCCACCACCGGCATCCAGAAGAGATCAAGGAGGTAGTGGTCGGGCGGCGTTTCCTGCCCTGGATGGACGTTGGCGGAGGGCACTCCCTGCGTGATCCCGCTGTTGATCGCGACATGCGGACGGAACAGAAGGTTCGTCCAGGCCCCGTCGCCATTGCTGTCCCACACGCGCGAAGGCAGGGAGCCAAACATGACCGGCGAGGAAATCATGCGGTTGGGTGTGAAGAAGCTGCCCTGACCGGCGGCGAAGCGCTCGCCAACGCCATTGCTGCGGAAGTAGGTGCCGCGCCACATCTTCGGCGCACTCCACCCGGCGAGCTGATACTCACCAATGGCATAGTTGCCCTCATCCGGCTTGTTGATGAACGGACCGACGCGGCCGCCCGGATCGCTGTCGTCAAAGTCGTAGTAGCGCTGGATGTACTGGTGCGCGGAGTTGCCGGTCGGCGCGAAACTGCTGCGGCCGTGCGGGGCGTCGGGATGACGCGCAGCCGCGATGTTGACCGCGAGCGGCATCGGCCGGGTCGGCACCTGGGCGACGTTGGCGTTGCTCGTGTTGCCGACGCCATAGTCAAAGCCGGGCTCGTTGCCAGCCGTGTAGGACGAGAAGTTGTGGGCGATGTATTCGTTGGGATCAGTCCACAGGCGATGCGGCGTCCATTCGTTGGCCTCGATGACCTTCTTGACGGCAAACAAACGGGCATCGCCATGCGCCGGCTGCAGTGAGCGCACGGTGTCGGAGCCGAAATGCCAGGGGCGATCCCAGGAAGCCTGGCCGTCACCGGGACGCGGACCATACTTCATCCGCTGGTTGAACTCGGTGGCGTCGAGCAGGCGCACACTGATGTAGTTGCCGGGGTCCTTGCCATAAATGAGAGCGCGTGCACCAGGCACACTTTGGCGGGCGGCTCCGGGATACAGGGGGTCATTGCCAGCCCCCGGCGAGTTGTCGACCGCACGGGTCTCGGTATCGACACGCCCCCCGGCATAGCTCGGGAAGTCGCGGTTGAATCGGCCGCGCAGCGATTCACGCGGTGCCACCCCGAGCGAACGGCCGAGCACACCGTCGCGGTGGAAGCCCCACCAGCGCGGCGCCTGCAGCGGCGGGTGGTGATAGAGGGTGCCATCGGTGCGGGTCCATTCCACCTTGTAGGACCCCATGGTGATGAGGTCTGGAGTCGGCGCCTGCCCGGCTTCGAGGCGGAAGCGCACCGTCTGCACCGGCGCGGCACTCTGCCAGTCGTGGGTGTCGTAGATGTCGACCGAGATCGTGCCGGAGGAAAACTGCAGCGGTTGATCACGATTGGCCGTGAAGAAGCTGGAGACAAGGTCGAGGTTGACCAAGCCGGTGTGCACGCCGGAGGTGGCGCTGGTGTCATAGCCAACGTCTTCAGGCATGCGACCGAAGGCCTTGACACGGCGGCCCTGGGCAATCTTGCGGAAGGTGGCGAAGCCGCCGACCTCGGGTGTGCCATCCATGTCAAACAGGGGGCGTTCGGTCCGGATGATGACGTTTTCCGTGGTCGCAAAGACCGCCTCCAGGCCGTTGATGGTGCTGACCTGAATATTGCTGATGTCATCGCTGCGGATGACGAAGGTCATGTCCGGATTGATCTGGCTGTAGCCGACGGAGGGGCAAAAGAACTCCAGATGCAACAGCGCCTGGATGCGCTTTTCGTTGACGTTGAGGGGGCGATCTTCGTCGAGTGTGTGGTTCCAATTTTCCGGCCGGTAGCCCGGGTGCCGGAGCGGATTGCGCATGGGGTCGGCGCTCGGATCCGTGCTGGTGTTGTAGAGTCCGCCATTGCGGAAGGCATTGAGCGGCGGGAAATTCGAGTAGTAGCGCGACTTGATCGTGCGCGGCTGGACGCCGGCCCAGCGCACGCCAGCCAGGTTGCTGATGTTGAACTCATCCATGGCAAGGGTGCTCAGCGGCTGCGCCTGAATGGCAAACTGGTTGGCCAGGATTTCGTTGATCTCGAGCGCCGTGCGGCCGCCGCTGACGTTGGGCGTGTTGTTGTCGTCGGCGGTGTAGTTGACGAAGTTGACGAGGTTTTCGTCGGCCTCGCCCTCGAGCGGGATGCGGTAGTCATTGGCCTCCGCCCCCGGCGCGGTGTTCTTGATCGGTATCCGCCAGCTGTACATGTCAGGCTGACCGTCGGCGGTGCAGATGAACTGCAGGCCAACCTCGCTGATGCTGACAAAGCGGCCAAAGCCGCGGTAGGTGCGTCCGCCGACCGACCACTCCGAAGGCGTGACCTGGCCGTGACCGGGCAGGAAACGGTCCGCCCATGGACGGTTGATGTTGGCACCATTGTTGTCGCGGACAACCCCGTCCGTGTAAGTCCGCCAGTTCGGCCGTTGTTGGTCACGGACCGCGTAGAGGCCGGTGCTGCCGCCCCAGTTGATCGGTGCCGACGGCCAGGAGTTGCGGTTCTGCGGCACCAGGAAGCTGTCATACAGGTTGGTGGAGCGGATGTAGTCGAAGAATTGAACGATGAGCTGGCGGGCATTGTCCTGGCCGTGCTTCTGCACGAAGGAACGCGCCGGGCCGGGGATGAAGGTCGAGCCCGGGAAGGGACGGGCCATGAGCTTGTCGAGCATGTCGAGCAGACGGCGGTTGCGCGCGATGTTGATGTCGTAGGCGGGACCGCTGACGCTCGGCGGAATCGTGCGCGCGTGCGAACGCTGGAAGATGTAGGAGTTCCCCGCCGTGCCGAGACGGGAGCAGAACTCGATGAGGTTGTCGAAGCCGGTGCGGCGATCAGGGCTCTCGGCGACCGGCCACATGGCGATGCGCGGCAGGCCATACATGTTGATTTCGCTGGCGCGGCTGTGGGCCGTCAGGAAGGCGGAGGAGCGCTCCAGGCTCGTGCGGCTGAACAGTTGCAGCCCCCCGGCATTGGCGTTGTTGAGGACGCGACGGGTTCCGGAGACGGTCTGGGCGAAGAGCAGTTCGTCGACGCTGGCATACAGGCGCTCATTGGCGGCCTGCTGAATGGCGACGGCAGTCGAGTTGGTCGCGTCGCCGCTGAGGGTGGCATAGGCGTCCTGCTCAAAGGCGCGGGTGCCGGCCAGGCTGCCACCGATGTGGATGCGGGGAATCAGGTCGTAGAGACGCTCCTTGACCGCGAGGGCGCGGGAGAGCGCAGCCCCGGTGATGCGCCCGCGCGGGCCATAGGTGTCGAGGCTGCGCTCGTCGGTCTGCAGCGGGTTCGGATACAGCACGCTGCTGAGCGCAACAGTGGCCGGATGCCCCGGGAAACGCTGGTATTCACCGCGGGCCGGCGGGAAGTCGGCCCAGCTCTGGTCGCGCTCGTGGTAATAGATCGGCTGGCCGGTGTAGGTGGGCTCGGCGGCGGTGTTGATGTTGACTTTGCAGCTTTCATCATCCGTCCAGAAGGCAATGCGGCCGACAATCGGATTGGTTTCCGACGGCACACCGTAGACATCCTGCGGGCCGCTGCTGCTGCCGGCGGCACCGCCGAGTCCGCCGGCGTTGCCGTTGAGGACGTTGAACTGCAGGTTGTCGCTCAGGTAGCCCACCGCACCGTCGCGCAGGATGTACAACCACTGCACGGGCATGGCGAGACGCAGGTTGTCAATGCCACCCCCGGCAGCGCCGGGCAGGACGACCGGTCGCTGCTGCGGAGCAGACTCCGAGGGCTGGCCCAGGTTGCTGTTGGTGAGGGCGGTCGTCTCGGTGTAGGAAAACCCCTCCACAGGCACGTCATCACCCGTGTTTTGGTCGACGTCCTGGGCGGCGCGCGGATCAATGACCGGGAAGTAGGTCTGGGTCTGGGTGGCGTTGCCGGCGGCGTCGAGCACCCCCTTCACCACCGGCTCGTTGATGTCGACGTAGCGCGCGATGTTGACGCCCGTGTTCCAGTTGGTCGGAGGCTCCGATTGCCGAACAAACTGCTCTTCAAACTGGTTGGCATTGTCAGCGCCGGCCGCCTGGGCGCGGAAGATCATGTCCTTGTCGGAAAACAGCTTGTAGCCGCCGATGAAAATTCCCGAGGCGTTGTATTTGCGCACGGCGCCGGGCTGGGTGGCGTGAATGACCGGTTCGGCGTTGTTGTCCCGCTGGCTGCCCGCGCGGATCTGCGACACCACCATGTTGACGGCGGTGTCAGCCAGACGCCGCGAGGTCTGCGCCGAGGAATAGGTCACGGTCGCCTTGTGCTCGGTGTCGGCTATGCTGAGGAAGGCCAGGATGACGATGGTCGCCAGCGCGAGCATCGACAGCACAATGATCAGGGCCAGACCCCGGTGGCGGCGAGCATCGGCCAGGAGGGAACGGAAAGGTTTCATGGCGGGTCGAATTCGTGAATTTTTCGGATTATTCTGATTTAACCGAAAAGCTGCCAGCTTTTCAAGTCAATGCAGGGTAAATACTTGGTTATTACATCGGCACACCCGCGGAACGAGAGCTCATGGCACTTCGAACGGGCGGACTCTGGAACTCAGGGAATGGGCCGCGCCTCGAAAAACACCTCGCCCGAGCGGATCGGGGTGGTGCTCAGGGTGAGTGGCGGCACCGGCGGGTAGTCGTTCGGGTGCTGGCGCAGCAGGAAGTGGCCGGTGCCGACCTGCGCAGTGCCCAGGGCGCCATTGTCCCATTCGGCCAAGATGCCGATGAAGGAGCTCGTGCGTTTCTCGAGCTTGAGGGTCGTCGTGTTGAAATCCAACAGCGTGAACTTGCCACTGAAGATGCCGGTGCGAGCGGCAAACGACAGGCTGGTCGAGCCCGGGTTCGCCTCGAGCCCCGTCGGCACGAGGGTCCGGCTTCCGGCTTGGACCGAAACCCAGCCGCGCAGGCCGGTCGAGGGATCGGAAAGCGGGCCGTCGAGATTCGGATTGGTTTCCGAGTCCTCGACACCGCCATGGATGAAGGTCAGCTGGGCGTTGTTGCTCCCCGGAGCGATGCCGAAGATGACGTTCGGAGTCGGATCCGCTTCCGAGGCGGCGGCAGGTGGCGTGAACTGGCCGCCGACGGCTATGACCTCGACGGCGGGCCCGCCATCATTGCCAAAGCCATCCGGGTAGAGAAAGTTCTTCACCGGGTTCGGCGGGCAGTTCCAGGACAGCGTGCCACCGACCTGGTTGTCGGAGAGTTCGGACGGCAGGTTGCGGTCAAGCGTCAGGTGACCGAGCAGCGAGCCGCGCGGCTTGGTCTTGTAGAGGGGCTGAAAGACCACGATTTCACCGTTCGGGCCAAGGAAGGCCGAATTCACCATCGTCTGGCCGTCGCCCGTGCGCCCGCTGAGGGTCAGGCGACCGTCAGCCGCCACAGTGAAGGCGGCATAACCGCTGCCCTGAGGAATCTCGGCCGCAGGATCCGGGTAGCCGGGCGGAAGCAGGGCCAGCGTGTGATAGCCTTCGAGGCTGGAGACCGCCGGATTGCTGACGGCATGCCAACTGTTGCGCCATGTGGTGGCTCCAAAATCCAGCTCCTCACCGTCCATCGCGACCGTGCCTTCCTCAAGACGATTGAGACTGGTGTTGATGCGCAGGAACAGGGTGATGGGTGGCGGCGTGGGACGACCCGTACGCGGGATCGTGAGCGTGACATTCGGCAGATTGGCTCCCGTCGGATCCAGCTGCAGCGCGCCCTTGAAGGAGTAGCTCGCGGCACCGAGCACGAGCCTGCCGGACAGAGCCCCCGCAGTGGTGACGGTGAAGTCGATGCGCCCGCCCATGGATTCATTGACCTGGCTGTGGCGAGGGATCCAGCCGGCAAAAACGCCAACCGCCTGGGCAGGCACCGCCTGGACCGTCAGCGGCAGGGTTTCGCTGACGAGCTTGGCGTAGGCATTGCCGGCACCAATCACCACCGGCAGCGACTCGACCGGCGCCCTCGGAATGCCGCTGATGCGACCGGTCCGGCTGTCGAGTGTCAGACCCGCCGGCAGTGGCCGTGCAGAGAACACCGTCGGCGCACGCGCCGGATTCGGATCGACCTGAATCTGGTAGCTGAACGGTGCCCCCACCATGGCAGGCGGGAAGGGCTGGAGTGCCAGCTGCGGGGCCTCGGAGAAGACACGCACATCGAAGGCGCCACCGGCCGCCGACTCGCGGAAGGTGGGCGCCGGGCCGCGGCTGGTGACAAGGCAGGTGTAGATGCCGGAGTCGTCGGCCGTGGTGCGGTTGACGGTGAACTTGGCAAGGTTGTCCGCCGTGTAGCGCAGATCGACCGGCAGGTCAGCGCCGTCCTTCTGCCACTTGAGCTCGACCTGAACTCCCTTCGGAGCGGAGAACGGCAGCGTGAGGGTGACGTTCCGGCCGATCTGCACCGGCACCATCGTGCCCGGAACGCCAACAACCGTGACGAAGGCGGGATCGCTCAGGCGCACCCCGAAGGCGTTGCGGATCTCGCAGGAGTAATCGCCAGCCTGCGCCAGATCGACATTGGCAATCTGCAGCACTGACGTGGTGACCCCCGTGATGCCGGCACCTTCACGAAGATTGGTCTTGCCGCGTTTCCACTGGAAGGTGCGGCCCTCGGGTGAACCGCCGGCCTCCACCTCGAGGCTGAAGGCAGTGCCGGCCAGCACCGTCCGCGACTGCGGCTGGGTGCGAACACTCGGATTGACCACGGCAATCGTGGTGGCCGCCTGGGCGGAACTGAAGCTGTTGGCCACGGTGACGCGGATGACAACCCCGTTGTCCGCCGGCGCGGCGGCCGGCAGGGTGATCTGGGCGGCATTGGGGGCGCCGGCGATCGGCGCGAAACCGGACCCGTCATTGCGTTCCCAGGTGTAGGTGAAGGCGGGGGTGCCCAGGTTGGGCAGGTCGGGGGTGCCGCTGCCGCCATGGCCGAGGTTCAGCACGATGGGATCCCCTTCCGCCACACCGGTGGTGGCTGGGAAGTTGCTGATCACCACCGGATCGCGCACGGTCAGGCTGAAGAAGGCGCTCTGGGTCGGGCCGGCGATCACGCTGGCACCATTGCTGACCAGGACGTTGTAGTTGCCGCCCTGCTGGGCCTTCTGAACATTCAAAATCTGGAAGCTGCTGAGGCCCTCGGTCGGCGGCGTCAAATTGGTCGTGCCGCGGCGCCACTGGTAGAAGATCGGTCCCGGCCCCGTGGCGGTGACACTGACCGTGGCGGTTTCACCAGGATTGACCGTGACCGAGGCGGGCTGCTCGGTGATCGTCGGCGGATCATTGACCGCCAGGGTCACCGGTGCACTGGTGACCGTGAAGGTGTTGGCATCCTCGTTGACCAGGCTGCCGTTGGCCGCGACCAGCCGGTAATCGGCCTCGTCGGCCTCCAGGATGCCAGTCAGGGTGAGGGTCGCAGTAGTCGCCGAGGTGAAGATCGGAGCCCCGACATTGCTCCAGGTGTTCATGCCAACCGGGCTCCTCTGCCACTGGTAACGGAAACCCGCACTGCCGCTGACCGTCGCGGTGAAGGTGACGGTGACATTGCCGCCGGGATTGACCGGGCCGCCAGCCGCCGGCGTGGTGATGGCGGGAGGCGTGGCGATCGCCACCGGCACGGTCAGGCCGAGGGAACGGATGCTGCCGTCACTCAGGAAGCTGCTGGTGTCCCATTGCACGTTGCCGGGCAGGATGAGATGATTGCGCAGGTTGGCACCGGCCGGCAGGCTGATGCTGCCCTCCACCAGGTCGATCACCGTGTCGACCGGAGGCACATAGCCGTCGAGCATCGTCAGCAGCAGCTGACCGGTGCCGGTGACCGCCACCGAGTTGGCGATGAGGCGGGTCAGGCTGGCCGCGCCGGCGGCGAACTCGACCACTGCATCCGTCCCCACCGTCAGCGCGGCATTGACGGTCAGGGTTTCGGTGAGGGCCGTGGCCGTGGGATCACCCGGACGCAGGATGGCCTTGACGCCCGCCGCACCGGCAAGGTTGACCGGCCCGCCAAGGAAGCCGGTGCCGCCGAGCACGGCGCCGGCATGGACTGTGACACCGCCAAAGCCGGTGGCCGAACCGGCGCTGTTCATGGCCAGCAGGGTGCCTTCGGCCACGGTGACGCTGCCACGCAGGGTGTTGGATGCCGACAGGGTGGCGACACCGCTGCCGGTCTTGCGAAGGTTGAGCCGATCCTGGGTCGCTCCGGTGCCGCTGTCGGACTCGGCAAAGACGCCGTTGAAGCCGACGCCATAGCCCGTGTTGGTGAAGGATTGCAGGTCGACGTTGCGCTCCTCGCGCACGCCGGTCCGGCGATTCTGCAGCAGCACGTTGCCGCTGAACTGGACGTTGCCGGAGGTCAGCGTGGCCATGCCGCCGAGCAGGCCGCGGCTGGCATCGCCGCTGGCCACCGGGTTGCCGTTGATGTCGATGGCATTGGAGACATTCAGGCCGGCGACCTCGGCCAGCAAAGCGGCGGTGCCGTCCGCGACATCGCGCACCCAGTTGACGGCCGAGGCGTTCATTTCATCAACCTGGCTGGCAATGAAGAAACTGCGGCCCGCTTGGGTGCCGTTGCTGACACGCACCTGGGTGCCATAGGCCAGCTCGGCGGCGGTGTTCATCGCCTCGATGCGGACCAGATTCATGGTGCCGTCCGGCTGCTGGTCGCCATTGAAGATAATCTGGTAGACGCCGTTCCACTGCGGGTTTTCACGCTCGTCCTTGACCAGGATGAAGACCGGGGTGACAGGCAGGGTCTCGGGCCGGTAGGTGAAACCGTCGATCGTGGTATCGACCTCGACGAAGGCACCTGGACCGCCGGCATTGTCAAAGAAGCCATTGTGGTCGGCATCGAAACGGCCGGCCAGCGCCGTCAGGCTTTCAAAGGTGGTGGCCCGATCGACGGTGATGACCTGAGGCAGGGCGTCGCCAAGTTCGACCGTGGCCGCGCCAATCGCACCGTTCACACCCAGCGCAAGGGTGCCGGAGCGGATGATGACGGCTGAGTTGATGGTGGCCGCCGGTCCCGGCAGGGTGGCGCCAAAGTTGTTGCCGGCATGGGTCAGACGCAGGGTGCCAGAGCCGGAAACCTTGATGCCGGCCGCGCCCTGGATGACTCCGGAAATCGTGGCCGCCGTATCGGCGCCGACATTGAAGAAGATGTCGCCATCCACAGTGACATTCCCCTGCCAGTCGGTGGCATCCCCAAGGGTGATGCGGCTGTAGCCGGTGGCATCGGCGAGGTGAAGGAATTTCACATCGCCCGCAGTGGCGTCGCGGTAGGCAATGCCAGCCACGCCGTCGGTGAGCACCAGGCCGGCATTGCGACCGACATCGCCGTTGCTGACGACCGTGCGCGGCGTGCCCCAGAGGCTGCCCGTGACATCCTGAGCTCGCACGTACTTGAGGTCGGCGGCGGCGGCATCGTAGTAGGCGATGGCGGGCCGGCCTTGGGCGGAGGTGCCATCGGTGATGACAGCGAGGCTGGCATGGGCACCAACCTGACCGGCATCGACCAGCACCGGCACGGCCCAGTTCCCCGTGTAGGCAAGGGCACTCACCGCAAGGGTGAGGATGTTGCCATTGATGTCGCGCAGGTTGCTGGTGAGACCGCCCGGCGAGGTGGCGCGCACGTAGCGCAGACCGCCGCCGAGATCGTGATACGCGATGGCCGGCCGGCCATCGACCATGGCCAGCGACAGGGAGCTGCCAACGTCACCCGAGCTGCTGACAGCAATCGATGCGCTCCAATCCGTGCCGGCTGGGTCATTGGCAAGGATGTATTTCAGGTCGCCCTGGGTGGCGTCGTAGTAGGCGACGGCCGGCGTGCCGTTGATGGCAATGCCGGAGATGGTGACGGTGTCGTCGTTCGGGTTGTTGGGCGTGCCATTGTTGTTCTTGGTGACGACGTCACCTCCGACGTTGACCATGCCGAGGGAGATGGCGGTGCCAACATTGGCCGAGGCATCCAGGATGAGCGGCGGATTCCAGTTGGCGCCGTTGACGTCGACGGCGCGGGTGTAGCGGAGCAGGCCGCCGGCGACGTCGTAGTAGGCGATGGCCGGGCGTTCCTCGCCGGCATTGAAGGCGGCGGCCTGGCGCACCTGGGCCAGCGAGGAATGACGCCCGCGGTCCAGCGTCTGACGGTTGAAGGTCATGTCACCCTGGCCATCGAGCGTCAGGCGGGCAAAGAAGTGGCGGGTGCCGCCGCCGATGTTGCTGAAGCTGCCGCCGACAAGGAGCTCGCCGCTGGAAATCTGCACCACACTGAGGACCTCGTCGTTGGCATTCGGGTTGAAGCCGACGTCGAGGGTGTCGTCCGTGTTCAGACGGGCAAGGTTGAAGCGCGGAGTGACGCCGATGCGGGTGAAGGCCCCGTAGACGAGAATTTCACCATCGGCCTGGCGGAGAAACCCGCGCACCTCGGCATCGGCATCGAGGAAGAAGCTCTCGTCCGGGGTGCCAGTGCTGTTGATCCGAGCCAGGCGGTCGCGGCGACGGCCGCCGTTGTTGATGTAGCTGAAGGTGCCGCCGGTGAGAATCTTGCCGTCCGGCTGGATCAGCAGGGCCGACACCGTGCCGTTGAAGTTCGGATTGAAAGTGCCGTCGAGCACGCCGGTCGAGCTGACCCGGGCGATGCGGTTGCGGTCAACGCCGCCAACCTGGGTGAAGGTGCCGCCAATGACGAGGCTGCCGTCGCTCTGGCGCGCGACCGCACGCACCTCGTTGTTGGCGTTGACGTTGAAACTGTTGTCAGAGCTGCCGTCCGCGTTCAGGCGCGCCACACGGTTGCGGTTGGTGCCGGTGAAGCTGCCCCAGACCAGCACGCGGTTGTCCGGCTCGATGAGCAGGCCACGGATCGTGCCATTGAAATCGGGGTTGTAGCTGGCGTCGAGGCTGCCGTTGGCTTCCAGGCGCACGAGGCGGTTGCGGGCAGTGCCATTGATGTCGGTGAAGCTGCCGGCCACCAGGATCTTGTCGTCGGACTGGACGGCGAGGGCCAGGACTTCCCCGTTGAACCGCGGGGAGAAGGTGGGGTCGAGACTGCCGTCGGAGTTGATGCGGGCGAGGCGCTGGCGGACCTGGCCATCAAATTCCACGAAGGTGCCCCCGATGATCATCTTGCCGCTGTTGGCACCGACGGCTTGGACGGCAATGACAGAGACCGGCGATGAGTCGACAATGACCGGATTGCTCCAGAAGACACCGCTGCCGTCCGTCGAACGAACAAACATCAGCAGCTTGTTGGTGGCGTCGTAGTAGCTGATGGCCGGGTTGCCATTGACGATGGCCAGGGAGGGATACTGGCCGACGTCACCGCGGCTGGCGACCGTCACCGGCGGCAGCCAGGAGGTTCCGCGCGGGTCGGCGGCACGCACATACTTCAGGTCTCCGGACGTGCTGTCGTAGTAGGCAATGGCAGGGTGGTTGTTGATCAGGGCCGTCGAGGCCTGGCTGCCAACCTGATTGCCGGAGGTATCGACACTGCCGCGGAGAATCCAGTCGGCGCCGCGGCTGTTGACGTTGCCAATCTGCAGGTTCTTGGACAGAGTACCGCCCTCGACCACCATCTCGATCGCGGCGTTTTTGGCGGTGTTGGTCAGGTCGGTGCCGAGGGCGACCGGGCCTGCGCCAACGCCCAGAACACCTGGCACGTCGGCGATGATGAGGCGACCGGCGGCAACCTCGATGCCACCACTGTGGGTGCTGCTGCCGGAGAGGCGCAAACTGCCGCCTCCGAACTTGATCAGCTTGCCAAGACCGATGAGCCCGCCGGCGAGTTCAGCCTCGATGGAAGCAGGGCCATCGGTGACGCGCACGGCCTGACTGAAGCTGCCGAGGTCGATCGGGTTGAGCACCAGAGTCTTGTGGGTCGCATCGCGGGCGCCAAGCAGGAAGGACGAGCCATCCGGCACAAACCCGTTGTTGCCGTAGCGGAGGATGTCCGGCACCGCCTTGCCGCCGAAGTTGACCGTGCGGTCGGCCCCGTAAGCGGCAAAGCCGCCGCTGCCCTGGAACTGGATTTGGGCGCTGCCGGTGCCGCCGGCACGATTGAAATCGCCATGCCCCAGGCCCACAACCCCACCCTTGACGATGAGGTTGCTGATGCCTCCGGCGGCGCCGATGCCACCGGGGACCGCGTTGGCGCTGTCGAGGCGGAGCACACCGCCATGCACGTAGGTGCTGCCAGTGTAATCGTTGTTGCCGGCCAGCACGGTGGTGCCGGTGCCGCTCTGCACAAAACTGGTGGCGGCGGTGAAGCTGTAGGTTTGTCCGGTCTGGGCGCTGAGCGCTGCGCTGCTGAGCAGGACACGGTTGTTGCTGTCGTCGATCGACACAATCGTCGTTCCAGGTGCGAGGCCGGGGCCGCTGACGCTCATGCCGACACGCAGGCGGCGCAGGGTGGGAATGCCGGAGTTGAGCACGCGCAGGGAGTTGCTGCCCGCGCTCAGGGTGCCGGCGCTGGCCAGGCGCAGGACGTTGTCGGTCACCCGCGTGCCCAGGGTGAAGGCGGCCACCGGGTTGTAGTTGTGGATGATGAAGTCGCTGGCATCGGAGCCGACGGCACCGGAAATGCTGCCATCGCCAACAATCGACTTCTGCCCGCCGCGCACGTTGGTGGAGACGAGGATGGCCCCGGAGAGCACCTGCAGAGTGTTGCCGGCGGGCACCGTGATCTGGCTGTCCGCGTTGCTGAAGTAGCGCAGGGTGTTGAGTCCGCGATTGGCCGTCAGGGTGCCGAAGTAGGCGCGGGGGCGGCGGAAGGTGTAGGTGGCACCCGTGTTGTCGCTGGTGGCGTTCTGGCTGAGCACGATGCGCCGCGGACTGGTGAGCAGCGAGACGATCTTGGTGTTGGAAGGAATACCGGGACCGAACACCTTCATGTCAGGGACCAGGGAATCAAACTGGAAGGCGAGGAAATCCGAGACCGTGAGAACGTTGCTGCCGGCCGTGGAATCGACCCCCGAGAAAAGCGTGCGCTCCACCTGACCGCCTTCCGAGGCGTTGACAAAGTCTGCGGCGGTTCCCGTGCCCCAGGTGTTGGCGTTCATGAAGCCGTCACCGATGTTGTACTGGCTTTGGCTGTCGGCGGACACCACCGCGCCGGTGGTCAGGGAAATGGCGGCAAAATTGTTGACGCCGGCTTGGGCGATGTTCGTGGTGTCCTGATAGACCGCCCAGGGCAGAATGCGGCCGCGAGCCAGTTCCTCGACGTTGAGCAGGATGTTGGCGACAGACCCGCCGACGAGCGGATCCTCAATGAACAGGACCGAACCGCCGGCGCTGCGCAGGACGTTGGTGAGTTCCTCGCCGCCCATCAGGCTGAGCGTGGTGCTGCGCGGCACGCTGCCGCCATTGAGGTTGTTGGGGTTGATGCCGTTGACGCCGACGGCGCGGACCTCGGACGCCCCGGCATCGACGAACAACTGACCGCCGAGGGTCAGGTTGGTGTCGCCGTTGGGCGTGCCGCGCAATTCAAAGGCACCGCCGGAAAGGCGCAGTTCACCAAGGCCGGTCTGGCCAAAGTTGTTGAGCGAGAAGGTGGCGGGCGCGTTGTTGAGGTCGGTGCCCTGAATGCGCAGACGGCCCTCCAGCACACGAATTTCCGCGAGACCGGCATTGCCGCGCATTTCCAGGGTGCCGGAACCGGACTTGGCAAAGACATCTGAGCCGCTGATGCTGCCGCCGAAGACCGAGGTCGTCCGTTCGTGACCGATGTTGATCTCGGCGTAGTCAAAGAGGGTGAGGGCGCGGTTCGACGTGGAGCTTGCGCCAATGTACTGGAGCACACCGCCGTTGAAGGTCAGGTTGCCGGCGGCATTGGTGGAGGCCCCCAGGCTGCCGGGCACACCGCCGTCGGTGAGCTTGGTGGCACGCAGGGCGCCATCGCCCAGATAGGTGAGGCCCGTGTAGGTGTTGTTGCCGGAAGCCACCAGAGTGCCCGGGCCGAGTTTCTCCAGGCCGATTGAGGGTGTGAAGGTCATGTCGGTCCTCATGCCGTTGTAGGCATGGTTGTTGCCGTCAACCGTGATGCCATTGCCATTGAGGGTGCCAATCGTGATGTCGGACTCGTTGACAATGCTCTGCACACGGTAGCCGGGCGGGATGCCAGGGCCGCTGATCGGCATGCCCACGTAGTAGTCGAAGGTGGACAACTGCCCCTGTTCATTGACCACACCCGTGATGCGGTTTTGCGAATTCTGGCGAATGGAACCGCGCATCTGGATGCTGCCGCCAAAGGTGTAGGTGTTGCGCAGGTTGTCGCCGTTGGCGCTGCTGAAATCAGCGCTGATCACCACCGTGCGGCTGTCGAGGATCTGCGCAATCGTGGCACCGCCCGGTGCAGCAGTGCCGGTCACCGTCATGCCGACCGCGAGCTGCGAGGTGTCACCCGTGCCGTCCAAGCCCACCAGGCCGGTGATCAGGCGGATCTTCTGTCCGCCGGCCACCAGCGGCGCCGACAGCCAGCCGCTGCGGCTGACGAGTCCGCGATCGACGAGAGGCACACCGAGAACCAGGTCTCCCTGCTCGTTGTACTGGTGGATGAGAAAGTTCTGGAGATAGCCCTGGTTGCCCGTGGTCAGCGTGCTCGTGCCGGAGAAAGTCGAGTCGTTTCTGCCGACCAGGGGTGACACCAGGATGGATCCCGACTGCAGCACGTGGCCCAGCCCGCCGAGAAGCTGGAGCTCCGAGGCGATGGCATTGGCAAAGCGCAGGGTGTAGGTGGAGGCGCCCGCCTCGACCTCGATGGGGCTGCCGTTGCTGAGCACGTCCGTGTTGAAGCCCGATCCCCAGATGTTGGTTTGCAGGTCGTTGGCGGATTCCACCGGGCCGTCATTGAAATTGCCCGCCACCACGCTGCCGTTGCGCGCCCAGGAAAGCGACTGGCTGCCGTTGTCATCGATGCCGCCACTGAGAGAATAGTAGCTCAGGTCCGCGGGAAAGGACACACGATAATCGGTGCTGGCGGCGGGCTCGGGACCACTGCTGACCACCTTGAGGTAGCCCGCGGAGTTGGCACTCGCCGTGACGGCGGCAGCAATCTGCGACGCCGAGTTGAAGGCGTTTGAGATGGTGATCGTGAAAAGCCAGGGATCGATGAGGGTGCCGGCACCGAAGCGCGTGATGCTGATCGCGTTGCTGTTGTTGGTGTAGCGGATGCGCAGCTTGATGGTGTCGTTGCCGGCCACCCCGGCCTTGCGGCGGGGATCGGCGGTGAAAACCAGGGAGGCAGGGCCGGGACGGCGCACCGCGCCAAAGGTTTCGACGGTGTGGACACCCGTGCCCGCCGTGGAGAACTGCAACGCATCGCCAAACGGCGTCGCCGAAACACGGAAGCTGCGCGAGGTGGCATCCACCACGTAATAGGTGACACCTGCGCTCAGACCCGCCGGCAGTTCACCGGTCGTCGTGAACCGAACCGGCACCCCGGCGGCAAGGTAATGCACCGGCAGTTCATCGGGCGTCTTCAGGGTGGCGGTGGCCGGGTCCGCACTGAACGGACGGCTGACCGTGCCAGGCAAGACGAAGTAGGAATCAACCCGGCCGTCACGAATGATGGCCCAGGCACCCAGAATGCCATTGACGTTGGGATCATCGACCTTGGCGATGCGCTCGAGGTCAAAGTAAAGGGAGGCGCCCGTCTGGCGGCTCACCGCGTTGAGGCGGATCACGCTGGAGCCGCTGTCGCGATAAATGCGACTGGCACCGGCCTGGAGGCTGAGGTTGTTGACAATCTCCTCGTGGCTGCCGTTCTGCAGGCGCAGCACGCCGCCACGGCGTCCACCGCCCATGACAAGGGTGGCGTTGTCGGTGAGCTTGGAATTGTTGTTGAGGCTGTAGTCAAGGACCAGCGTGCCGGCCTGGAGGGTGTAACTGCGGCGGAAACTGTCCATCGTGTTGCCGGCCGCATCGGGCGCGATGAAGGTGATGGCCTCGCCCTTGAGCACAACGGTCCCTTCCCCCAGCTGTGTGATGGTGCGGTTGCCGAGCAGGTTGCCGGTCATCGTCAGCGTCGAGCCGGCGTTGATCGTCCAGTTGGCATTCGCCTGGAGATCGACATTGCCAGCCCAGGTTGCCTCAACGTTGCGCGGCACGCCGAGGCTGCCGCCCTGGAAGATGAGGGTTTCCGGCGTCGTGTAGTCGACATTGCCAATGTCGAGACGACCGCCCAGAACATAGATGCCCTCGGACGTGTTGCCGGCGACGGCCGCGGTGTAATACATGTTGGCCCCACCGGTCAAAGCAAGGGCAGGACCGCCCGGCGTGGTGGCAATCTGGAAGCTCGTGCCGGTCGAGTTGACCACGTAGTAGGTGGTGTTGACCGACACACCGGCGGGCAGAGACTGCGGCAGAATCCCGCCGACACCCGTGGGATCCCAGACCGCCCGGTTGCCAAACGCCACCGGTGTGCCGTTGGGCAGATTGCCGCTGAAGGCACCCGACGAGTTGTCGAGGCTAGTGGAAGCCACGCCCTGGATGTTGGGCACGAAACTGACATTGACGCCGTCACTGGTCAGGTCGATCGCCGTGCCACCCGGAGTGGCGGCGAGCTGAAAGGCACTGCCGGTGGAACCAACGACATAATACCGCTGGCCGGCGACGAGGCCGCCCGGCAGGGTGCTGCCCTTGAATTTGGGCAACGAGACGATGACGCCGTCAGGCAGATTGCCGGCCAGCGTGTTGGCAGCCGCGGAAGCGGTAGTCGGGATGCTCGTGGTGCCGGCCGCGTCATTGGCGTCGATTTGCAGCACGCCGTCGACCAGGGTGGTCTGGCCGCTGAACTTCGAAGCCCCGCCGAGCAGCCAGGTGCCGGAACCGATCTTCATCAGGGCCGAGGGGGATGCCAGTCCGGCATCCCCGAGCTCGAGGGCGAGGGTGTTCAGGCCAACATTGACACCGCCCAGGGTGAGCGTGCGCGGGCCGGTGCCTTCAAAAGCGATCGGCTGGCTCAGCAAGGCGTCGAGCTCGGCACCAATGATCACACGAGCGGTGCGGTTGCTGCCGTTGGCCACGAGAGTGCCCGCCTCGGGACCGGTGCCAAGGGTGAAGCTGCGGTTCGTGTTCAGCTGGGCGACCGGGCTGAAGGAGAGCACGCCGCCGGCGAGCACGAGCTGAGAGGCCGCGCCGTTGCCGCCGGTGCCAAAGGAGGAAATCTGGCCGGAGAAACCCATGGTGCGGACATCGATGACCCCCTCCTGGATGCGGGTGGAACCACTGAAGCCGCTCTGGCTGTTGGTGAGCTGGAGGCGAGCCGGGCCTGTCTTGACAAGGTTGAGGGCGCCAAGGCCGCCATTGTTGAGGGTGCCGCTGTAGCTCTGGTTGTTGTCGAGGGCGAAGGTGAGGGTCACCGGCGTGGCCGCCGCGTTGCTGACCGTGGCCGAGGTGCTGGCGTTGGCCGAAATCTCACGAATGGTCTGGTTGATGCCGCGCAGCTCAACCTGACCACCGCCGCCAAGGGCGAGGGACAGGCCGCCGGTGCCGAGCGCGGCCGGGTTCTCCAGCCGCAGCGTGCCGCTGGGCAGCGAAAGGGTCGGGAAGATCTGACTGCCACGGAAGGTGTTGGCACCGCTCAGGGTGAGGACGCCCGTGGAAAGGCGAATGCCGCTGGTGAAGTCGTTGTTGCCGGTGATCGCCATTTCGCCGCCTTCAACGAGCAGGCCGCCGATCTCGTTGTTGCCGCGGATGCTGACCAACCCCTCGAAGCTGCCCTCCGTTTTGAGACCGCCGAGGTAGCGGTTTGTGCTGGCGACATCGCCGAGGGTGAGGGTGTTGAACTGGCCAAGGCCCGGAGTGGCACGAACCGCCAGCTCAAGCAGGCCCTCGGCAAAGATCGGATTGGTGATGGTGACGTGAACCTCGGGCTCGCCCGTGGCGCCAGCGGGGGCGTTGTTGGGGTTGTTGACGCCGACCTCGAAACGACCGCCCGAGGAACCGATGGTGAAACCCATCAGGCCATCGTTAAAGTTGTAGATCTTGTCCGGCACCAGATTATCGATGCCAGTCTTGGTGACATCGGTCGTGGCACCGGTGCCCACCGTGCGGCGGGCAAACTGCAGGAAGCCGCCATCAAGTCGCACCTGGTCGGCGACAAAGCCCGAGGGCGCGGCACCAAGGGCACCCTGGATGCCAAGCATCAGAGTGCCGTTGGCAACGACCGTGCGGCCGGTGTAGGTGTTGTCATTGCTCTCCAACCGCAGGGTGCCGGCACCGCCCTTGACAACACTGACGCGCTCGGTGTTGCCGAACGAGAGGGCCGTTCCCGCCGTCATCAGGGCAATGGTGTTTTGACTGAGGGTGAGCTGGTTGCCGGTGATGCCCGCGATCGTGGTGCCCGAAGCGATGCCCGGCCCCCTGACCGCCATGCCGACGCTGAGTTCATTCGTGGTGAAGCCGTTGGTGATGTTGACGGTGGCGGAACCTGAGTTGGCCAGGTTGATGTTGCGGGAGATGACAAAGTCTCGAATGGGGGCGCTGACCCTCAGGATGTTGGCGCTCGTGCTGTTGTTGGTGTTGCCGACGAGGGCGAACAGCTCGCGTTCGCCGGGCGTCGAGGTGCCGGCGGTGAGGAAACCGGAAGTGGCGGAAATGATGTGGTTGCCATGGCTGGCGAGCAGACCGCCGCTGGCGATGTAAAGCGGGCTTGTGTTGAGGTTGAGCGTAAGATCGGCCGCGCCGGCGGTGATGGCGGGCTGGATGTTCAGGGAGTGGAGTGCGCGTTCACCCGCGCTGCTGAAGGTCTGCCCGGCCAGCATCTTCGCGTTGAGCGTGCCACCGCGCCAGTCCGTGTTGGCGCTGGTGGTGTTGTAGTCGCTGAAGCGGTTGATCCCATTGGCGCCGTAGGTCGCCCACTCGTTGTTGATGTAGGCCCAGCCGCCGAGGATGCCGTTGCTCAGCGTCGGCGCGCTGCTGAAGAGGATGCGGTTGCGCGTGTCAACGCCAAGGTTGTTGGTGTCGAAGGCCACGGCACCGCTGGAGAGATCACGCCCCCCGAACTCGAGGATGCCGCCGGCATTGCGCTGCAGGCTGGCAAAGGTGAGAGTGGAGGTTCGGCCGGCAGCGGCGCGGTAGCCGATGACCTGAAAGGCGCCGGGATTGAGCACAAGGTTGCCGACCGTCTCGGAGAAGTTCGCCCCGGTGGCGCCGCTGGCATTGTTGATGAATTCCATGACACCACCGTTGCTGACGATGGGGGTGGCATCGGGGATGCGGTTGGTGTTGTTGGAAAACTGGGTGTTCGAGAGGACGAGACGCGAGCCGCTGTCGCCGGCTCCAACGAGATTCGAGCGACCACTGATCGTGATGTTGGTCGGGCTGCCGATGATGCGACCGTCCGTGTTGTTGGAGAAGCTGAAAGTCAGCGCCGTGGAACCCGGAATGGAAGCCGTGGTGCTGAGCGTGACGACGCGGCGGACCGGGTCAATGCCGGTGACGGTGGTGTTGGCAGGCACGCCGGTGCCGGTTACACGCATGCCGACCAGCAGATCGGCGCTGTTGGTGACCGTGACGGTGTTGACATTGGTGGTACCGCCCGCCGAGGTCTTGCCGATGTTGTAATCACTCTGCAGGATCAGGTTGGCGTGGTTGACCCGGATGGAACCGGTGACGTTGACAGCGGTGTCCGCCCAAGTGGCCGGCTCCTGGTCGCCGCGTCCGAGGGCAGCTCCACCGATGGTGAGGCTGCTGCCGGTGTTGATGAAACGGCCGGTCAGATCAATACCGCCACCGATGTTGACCACGCCGCGCAGGTTGATGTTGCGGTTCACACCGGGATCCCCGCGGCTGGTGAGGGCGCCGCCGATGCTGATGCCCGTCGCATCGGCATTGAAATTGAGGGTGCCGTTGTCCATCGTGAAGCCGCCGCCGATGTTCTGGGCGCCGAACAGGCCGAGCGTGCCGGCGCCGGTCTTGTGGATGGAGCCCGTTCCAGTGACTGAAAGGTATTCATCCGGGTAGGTTTTGGAGGGGTTTGAGCCCGGGATGGTCGGGAAGACCTTGCGAAGGTTGAAGGTGCCCGAAACATCGAAGTTGAGCTGCGAGTTGTTGGTGATGTTGCTGCGGAAGTTGGTGGTGTTCAGCAGGGTCAGGCTGCCGCTGGCAACGAGAGTGTTGCCGGAGTAGATGATGTTGCCACCCGCCAGGAGCAGGTCGCCGGTACCACGCTTGGTCAGGCCAAGCTGGGCGGAGGGACCCGCGCCGTTGAGGGCGTTGGAATCGCCCTGCTGGGTGTTGCTGCCGCTGGCATCGCGCAGGAAGCCGTTGATGCGCGAGTCGCGGTTGCCGGCCACTGTGTTGCCGCCGATCGTCAGGATCGCGGAGGTGCCGACGCCTTCACCCTCGCGGTTCTCGATGACGGCACGGTCGCCGATGTCGAGGATGCGAGCAACGGTCTCGCTGCCCCCCATGAGCTTGAAGTAGGCGTTGCGGCCGACACCGTTCATCGAATCGAAGATCAGGGTGGAGGCATCGTTGATCTGGTCGAGGTTGCCGCGGCCCTGGAGCAACTGCAGCACGGCGTTGCCGTTGGTGCCGCGCAGGGTGTTGCCGATGATGATGTCGCCGCTGACCGCGTGGCCGGTGACGGAACCCAGTTCCACCTGGGCACCAGTGCCACCGCCACCGCGGTTCCAGAGCACGAGGTTCATGCCCGTGCCGGTGTTGTTGCCGGTGATGGCCAGCAAGCCGTTGCCGGTCGAAGTGAGGACCCCCGTTCCGGAGATGGTGTCGCTGAGGGTGATGCGATTCGCCTGAACACGGGCAATGAGGTTGCTCCGGATCGTCAGCGGCGTCTTGATGAGGTCGGCGCCGCCCTGAAACTTGTTGAGGAAGGCATGACCGCCTGCGTAGATGCCGTTGTCAAAGGTGAAACGCCCGCCGGTGCCGAGCTCAAAACTGTAGGCCTCCCCTCCCCCGAGATCCCCCAGGATCATGCGCCCATAGGTGTAGTTGCCGTCCACGGTGAGCAGGCGCGGATTGACGGTGATGTCGGTGTTGAAGATGCCGGTCGAACCCACCCCGCCAAGGAGCGGCGCACTGAAGGTCACCGTCGGGCTGGAGGTGTAGCCGGTGCCGCCGTTGAGGATGGTGACGCTGGCCACCGAGCCGGTGGGGCTCAGCACGGCAACGACTGCCGCCCCCGAGCCGCCGCCACCGGTAAGGGTGACGGTGGGCGGGGCCGCATAGCCTCCGCCCGGGTTGGTGATGACGAAACCCGTCACGGAACCGGAGCTCACGGTCGCCGTCGCGGTGGCCGTCGTCAGGCCGCGCGGGCGGAAATAGTTGCCAATGCCGCTCAGCGTCGCGTTGGCATTGTTCTGCCAGGAAGCCGTCAACCGGGAAAAATTCAGATCCTGGGCACGGGCTTCGGCCGTGGCGAACAGCAGTCCGACCAGCAAACACCAGCTTGAAGGCTTCAGGACGAGGGAAAACCTTTTCATGGGAGAAGCGGGGTGGGGCTTTCGGCCACCGCGAGCGGTGACGGGCAGCCTGGTTGCAGACTGAAAGACCTCAGGGCAGATTGACCAGCGGGCTCATGTTGGCGATGAGCTGGGTGAAATTCTTGACCGGAACGCCGGGCGGCGGGTTGTTGAAATTGAACTCCGGCAGCGGCGCCGCCACCATGCGGATGGTCACACGACGCAGATGGGTGTCCGGATTGGCCGAGGGATTGTTGGTCGGCAGGCGCACATCGAGCTGGGGCACGTCGACGCGCACCACATAGTTGAGGGCAAAACGGGCCTGAGCGGTGCTGATGTTGGGCAATTCGAGCCCCTGATCATCGAAGTAACGCAACTGCTGGCCGTAGGTGTTGAGCGCCTGCCAGGTGGTGCTCTGCATCTCGCCGACGATGTGTTCAATGATGCGCGCCTCCGCCATCTCGTTGGCGGTTTTGCGCGACATCTCGAGGCCATGCGGCAGCAGACCCAGAATGGTGACGACACCGAGGGCCATGATGCCAACGGCCATGACCACCTCCACCAGGGAAAAGCCGGCGGAGAAATGACGGGCACGAGCGGGCTGGAGCGGCGGCATTTTCATAACTCGATGAGCGTCAACAGTTGTAGATTCAGACCGATATTTCCGGTTTTTTGTTCAGAATAACCCGCCTGCGCTTGTACCGTCAATTCAAATACATGGTAAATACCGTTTTCAACGCCTTGAGAAGCGCTCAAGAAAAAAACCGGGCCGGAGAAATCCGGCCCGGTAGGATTGCAACGAAGGCGACAAATCTCAGTGAACTTCCAAGCGCAGGTCGCGGAAACTCATGCTGGCAGACGGCGAACCATTCCCGCCCGGCTGCCAAACCGGTGCCACCTCCACGAAGGAAGAGCCGGTGGGCAGAGGGGCAGGTTCAGCGAGCGGAACGCCGTCGATGTGCGCGCTCCAGGTGCCGGCGGCGCGATCGACCCAGATTTCGACCTCATAGGGTGTGGCCGGCTGCAGCACCACGTCGGTGAGTTCATACCCGCCGTCGGTCGTCGAAACAGAGACACTTCCTTCCGCCGCGTCGATCCAAAAACCCGCCAAGGGGCTTTCGTCGGCACCAAACAGGGTCCAGGCAAAGCCGTCCTTGCAGACGCCCCCCTCGGGCAGGTCGAGGGACATGCAGAAGTGGGCGGTGAACTGATCGCCCGCGGCCGCCGGGTCCAGACGCAGACCGGTGAGGGTGTGCGGCTCAAGGCCCTGCGGATCGGTGCCACCCAGGCGATATTCAAAGGCCTGGGTGGACTCGGGCGCCGGGGCGCCTTCCGCCGCTGCCAACGCGGCCCCTGCGGGCGGCTCAAGTGCCGCGGGAAACAAGGGGATCAAGGTGAGGGTGAAATCCCCATTGTAAGTCGCATACAAGTCCGAGGAATGCCCGGCCACCGCGAAGTAGTAATCGGTGTTGGCGACGGCCGCAAAGTTGATCACCTCAATGCCGGTGAAGTAACTGGCGTTTTGGTAGGGGGGGGACAGTGTCGGTGTGACAATGTTGCCCGTGTAGCGACTCAGGCCAGAATCAAAGCTGGTGGCGTTGACGGTGATCCGGTAATTGCCGGAGACTGGTGCCCGCCACCAGAACCAGGCGGTTGAGGAAGCCGTATCACTGGGGAAATCCGCCGAGGTCTCGAAATCGAGATTGGAACCTGTGTAAGTCACCGAACGACCGATGAGAATGGTGGCCTTGGTAGGGGCATCGTTCTTGGCGATCGTCGTGCGGGTGAAACGCTCGGCAGCCTCCGTCGTCTCGTTCTTGGTATTCAGCTTGAGGGCGAGGGGCGAGTTGACGTTGGTGCCGGCAGGCACCGTCAGCAGCACAGAAGAGTTATCCTCTGCGGATACGGCGGCGGTGACGTTTCCGATGGTGGCACTGGTCACGTATTGCATGTTGGAGCCGCGGACACGAACCTTGTCGCCGGTGATGCCGGCCACCGGGTAGAAATCCGTGATCACCGCGCCTGGAATCGGGCTGACGTCGAGAGCAAGGGGATTGCTGTTAACCGGCTCGTTGAGGATGTTGTCGACCCTGCAACGGTAGAAGGCATCGTCCTCGAGCTGGATCTTGGTGAAGACGAGTTTGGCAGCGGTCTTGCCGGACAGGTCCACCCAGCCGCCCAGGGGATTGTCACTGCGCTGCCACTGGTAACGGAGCGGGCCGGCACCGCCGCCGAGGACGGAGAGGGTCACGGTCTGGTCTTCAACGACCGGCGAGGCGGGCGTGGCACTGGTTTGCTGGACGATGAAGGCCGGCTGCACGACCACAACCCGGGCCGGCCGGCTGGTGACGTTGGCAAGGTAACGAGCCGTGCCGGGAACCCGGGCATTGCGCACGATGCAGGTGTAATTGCCCTGCAAGGCTGCCCGCATGCCGGTGATCTGCAGGTTCGCGGTGTCGGCACCGCTGATGGTGGAGGGTCCGGAGGCGCCGTTGGACAGGCGGGTCTTGGTGTTCAGATACCATTCATAGACCACGGGCACGTCGCCGGTGATGCCGACGCTGAGGCTGAGGGTGTTGTCCACCCGGACACCGCCCAGAGGCGCCTGCGGATGCGTGGTGATGCGCACCTGATCATAGACCACCAGGTTGGCGAGGGCCGTCGTGGTGGGAGAGCCTCCGCCGAGCGTGTCGGTGAAAGCGTTGCTCACTTCGCAGTAATAGTCATCGCCCAGCGCCGCAGTCTTCAACAGCTTGGTGAGGGACAGCTTGTTGCTGGTGGCCTTCGGAAGCGGCGTGTCCGGATCACCGCCCGTGCCCTTGCGAAACCACTGGTAGGACAGCTTGCCGGAACCGCTGGCCACCACCGTCAGGCTGGCACCGCCGCCCGTGATGGCCACGTTGCTGGCAGTGGGCTGGGTCACAATGACCGGCGGCGAGTTGACGCCGAGGGTGAAGGTCTTGGAGGTGACGACACTGACCGGGTTGCGCACGATGCAGCGGTAGACGCCGCGCTCATCCCACGCGAGATCGCTGAACACGAGTTGGCGGGCGTTGGTGCCGCTGACGGTTGCCGTGTCACTGATGTTGCGGCCATCCTTTTGCCACTGGTATTGAAGGGTTCCGGTGTTGTCGAGACTGGCCTGAACTTCGAGGACGGGAGCGCTGCCCTTGTCGTAGGTGGCGCCCTTGAGGACGGGACCCGTGCCGACGTTGCCCGAGACATCCGGCACAACCAGTTTGTTGATGACGCGGATGGTGGCGCCACTGCTGACCGCGGCCGGGTGATCGATGTCGGTGGCGTCGTTGGTGACCGTCACCTTGTAGACCTTGCCGTTGTTCGCCGGCGTGCCGGGGATCGTGATGCTGGCGGCATTCCCGCCCTTGGTGACATTGCCCTCGCCGTCGATCGACCACTGGTAGGACAGCTTGGGGGTGCCGCCGGCAAGCACGCTGAGCTTGCCCGACCCCTTGGTGGGAATGAAGAACTCGGACGGCAAATCGGACAGCAGCACGGCGGCCGAGGCCACCGTGACAGTGACGGGCTTGCTGAACACCTGAATGCCGGTGGCGTTGGTGACGCGCACTCGGTAACTGCCGCCATCCCGCCACTGCACGCCCGGCTGGGCCACGGGGTCCAGCGGATCGCGCGAGGGAATGACGAAATCGGCCGTGGCGGCACTCGGATTCGCCACGCTGTCGATCGGCACGTTGTTGCGCTGCCACTCAAAGGTCAGAGGCGTCTGGCTCTGGTCGCTGATGCCGACACTCAGCGTCAGGGTCCCGTCCTGGGCAACCGGTCCCGCCGGAGCGACCGGCTGGGTGATGATGATCGGTCGCACATTGACGGTCACGGTGATCGGATCACTCGTCACACTGGGTTCGACGCCACCCGCCAATACCTCGCGAACCTGGATGGTGTAATCGCCCTGATCGGCTTTTTGAATGCCCCGGATGACCAGCCTGTTGGTCTTGGCCCCGGAAAAACGTCCAGCGTTGAGGATGCTGACACCGTTCCTCTGCCACTGGTAAATGGCGGAACCGCTCCCTGGCTGAGCCTGGGCGGTCAGCGTCACCGTCGCGCCATCCGTGACGGGCATGGCCGGGCTTGCGAGAATCTGCGGATCGCCGAAAGTAACGGCGGCCATCAGGCGCGGGGAGTGGCTGAGGCAGACCGCCGCGAGCGCCATCATCAGGGAAAATTTTATGCGAAACATGAGGGGAACGGTTGTTTTTCGGGCAATCTAAACCATAACCGAAGGCGCTTCCGCGTGACAATGCAAAAAAGCGTCTTTTTTCGACCGGGAAATTCCCTGGCCCACTTCCCTTGCCCGCCGTGATGCTCCCCCTCTCCGCCGATCTCGCCCACCGCTTCGGCACGCCGCTGTACTGCTACGACCTGGACGCGGTGACAGCGCGGGCGCAGGCCCTCCGGGCGGTGCTGCCAGCAGCGACGCGCCTCCTTTACTCCTTCAAAGCCAATCCATTGCCTGCTGTGGCGGCCGCCACCCGGCAGGTGGGCTGTGGTGCGGAAATCACCTCGGAGGGCGAGCTGGCGGCCGCCCGCCTCGCCGGATTCGACCTGCGCGAGGCTCTCTACGGAGGCCCGGCCAAGACCGAGGCCGCCATTCAGTCAGCCTTGGCGGCGGGTGTGCGCTGGTTTTCGTGCGAGAACTGGAGCGATCTGCGGCGCGTCGCCCGGCTGGCCGCCGCGGCGGACACCACCGCCCAGGTGCTGCTGCGGGTCAACCCGGCCGAAGCACCGACGGCGCGCCTCGCCATGACCGGGGTGGCCAGCCAATTTGGATTTGAGGAGGACGAGTTGCTTGTGCCGGAAGCCCGCGCCCACCTGCAGCATCCCGGCGTGCGCGTGCGCGGCGTCCACATCTACTTCGGCACGCAGGTGGCGGACGTCGCCGCCCTGACGGAAAACACCCGCCGGGCTCTGGACGTGGCGAGCCGACTGGAGGCGGCTCTGGGTTTCGTCTGCGCCGTGGTCAACGCCGGCGGAGGCTTCGCCTGGCCCTACGCCACGACGGCCGCGGAACCCGACCTCGAAGGCTTGCGCACGGCCCTGGACACGGTCTGGCGCAACTCCCCGTTGTCCGAAACGGCCGAACTCTGGTTCGAATCCGGTCGCCATCTGGTCGCGGCTGCCGGCACTCTCATCGCCCGGGTGCAGGCTGTGAAAACCTCGCGCGCCCGCCGGTTCATCCTGCTCGACGCCGGCATTCACCACCTCGGCGGCATGGCCGGGCTCGGCCGGATCCCGCGCGCGCGGGTCGATTTCCAGCTCCTGGCCGGGGATGCGGCGACGCGTGTCCCCTCCCCCGCCCTGCCGCCGGCGGATGTGGTCGGGCCGCTTTGCACACCGCTCGACAGCCTGGCGCGCGGGCTGGCCCTGCCGGAACTGCGCGAGGGCGACCTGCTGGCCGTTCCAAACGTTGGTGCGTACGGCCTGACCGCCAGCCTGCTCGGCTTCCTCAGCCACCCGACGCCCGTGGAAATTGCCCATCGCAAAGGTGAAATTTTGTCGGTCTGGCGCTGGCGCGGTGGCCATGAGCAGGTATGTACCACGTCCTGAATCCGCCCATGCCCGCCGCCACCGACCTCGCTCCGCGCTTGCTCAAGCTCCTGCGCCCCCGGCTGCGTTTGGTGGCGCCGGATGCGGAGATCCCGCTCGATGAGGACTTGAGCCGGCTTGGACTCGATTCGCTGGAATCGATCGACCTGCTGATGGACATCGAGGCCGAATTCGGCCGGCCACTTCCGGATGACAAGGTCAGCGTCGACACCTTCGCCACCGCCGCCAGCTTGCTGAGGGTGATTGAGGAAGTCGTGGAGTGAAAGGAGCGGCCTGCGCCATGCGCTTTGCTCCTGCATGCTCACCTTTGACGCCCACCTCGATCTCAGTCTCAACGCCCTCGGCGGATTCAATCGCGACCTGCGCCTGCCGGTGCATGAAATCCGCCGCCGAGAAGCGGGCCTGACCGGCAAGGGCCGGGCCTGTGGCACGACCGCCTTGCCGGAAATGCGCCAGGGGCGCGTCGGGCTCTGCGTCGCCACGCAGCTCGCCGGCTGCATGCCCGGCGTCTCGCCGATCGCCAATTGGATGTCGCCCGAGCAGGCCTACGCCGAGACCCAGGGCCAGCTCGCCTGGTACAAGGCGATGGAGGAATGCGGGGAGATGCGCCAGGTGACCAACCTTCAGGAGCTGGAGGCGGCGGTGGCGCTCTGGCAGGACACATCCATCCCCGACACCAGCAAGCCCATCTGCTACATCCTCAGCCTCGAGGGCGCCGACAGCATCCTCACGGTCGGCCACCTGGAAAAGCACTGGCAGCAGGGCCTGCGCGCGCTCGGCCCGGCGCACTACGGCGTCTGCCGCTACGCGCTCGGCCACGACCAGGTCGGCGGCCTGCCGCCGCAGGGCAAGGATCTGGTCCGCGAGATGGACCGCCTCGGCCTGATCCTCGACGTGACCCACCTTTCCGACGGCTGTTTCTGGGACGCGCTCGAGATTTTCAACGGCCACGTCTGGGCCAGTCACTCGAACTGCCGCAGCCTGGTTCCGGACCCTCGCCAGTTTGCCGATGACCAGCTCAAGGCCCTCATTGAGCGCGGCGCGGTGATCGGCGCGGCGCTCGATGCCTGGATGATGATCCCGGGCTGGATCCGCGGCGAGACCACGCCGCAGCAGACCGGCCTCAAGCTGGAGGTCATCTGCGACCACATCGACCATGTCTGCCAGCTCGCCGGCAACGCCAAGCATGCCGGCATCGGCACCGACCTCGACGGCGGTTACGGCACCGAGCAGACGCCGGAGGATCTCGACACCATCGCCGACCTCGCGCGCATCCCGGCCATGCTGGAAAAGCGCGGCTACACGCAGGCCGACATCGCCGGCATCATGCACGGCAACTACCTCGACCTGCTGCGCCGCGCCTGGGCCTGAGCCTCAGGTCTTGGGTTTGACGAAGAGCACCTCGGCGCGCTCGATCCAGCCCTTGCGCAGGTCCATGCGGAACCAGCCGTCGCGGTTCCTGCGCTGCAGGCGCACGCCCGAGCGCGGCCCGGGCTGCTTGAGGTCGTGCTGCGTCCAGGTGCGACCGTGGTCGGCCGACCAGATCAGGCCGTTCTGATAGGTCGAGGCCGGCGCGCAGTGGGTGGCCAGGAAGATGCCGTCCTGGAAGAGCATGTTGGCTGACTCGAACCCGGGGTTGAACAGCATCTCATGCTTCGATCGGTCGGCGAGTTCGCGCGGGTCGCAGCGGAAGATGCCGCGATCCCAGCGCTTGGCGAGCGCCGGGCCGTTGGCATCGGCGATCCAGTAGCACTGGCCGTCGATGAAGTTGATGCCGCCCGACTTGAAACGGGAATTGGCATCGACGCTGAGAATCACCTTCCATTCCCAGCGGTCGCTCGCGGCGTCATAGGTGCCGCGCAGCCAGTGGCACTCCTTGCCGTGACCGCGGTCGATGTCGCCGGTGCAGGCGTAGAAGGCGCGCTCGGTCGGGTTGTACGTGACATTGTGGACGTGGCGGGCAAGGACCGGATTGGCCGGGTCGCCGAGCGGCGGGGCATCGGACGGCGCCTTTTTCTGCTGGAAGTGCGGATTGACGCCGAAGCGGTAGGCAAGCTTGACCGTCTCGCCGCCGTCGACGGAGTAATACAGGTTCACCGGCACCGCCCCGCCGAGCACGTTGCAGTAGTTGCCCCAGACGAGCATTTCCTTGCCGTCGACGTCGAAGCAGTGCTCGCCGTCGAGCGAGTGGAAGTACCAGCCGGGATTGGCCGGATCGACCGGCACATGCGGGCGGTAGGGCTGGCCGTCGGCGTTCTGGACGGTGATCTCGCGGTGGCTGCGCAGGTTGTCGGTGCTGAGATACAGCCGCTCGCGGGTGGCGAACAGGACGTTGCCGTTTTTCAGCAGGACGCTGAAGGTGAGGTTCTGCGCCTCGGCAAATTCGGCGCGGTGTGGCCAGGTCTTGCCGCAGTCCTCGGACAGCAGGATCTGCGTGCCCTGAAAGGCGAACATGCGGGCGTCGCGCTGGCTGTCGACATAGGGTTCCTCCGGCCCGGGGATGCGCCAGAAAAAGTGTTCGGTTTCGCCCTCGAGGGCGGCGGCGACCGGCAGGGCCAGGGCGGTGAGGCAGAGCAGCAGCGGGAACTTCATGACCGAGACACTACGGCGCGCGCCACCCGGACCTTCCGGCGGCTCACTCCGGCGCGTTCGCCGCCAGCAACTCGGGCAGCAGGCCGCGGCCGCGGTAGAACTCCGCCTCCGCCAGCCCGGCCTCGCGCAGCCCGGCCTCGATCTCGGCCGCCGGCCGTACCCCGAGCACGTGATCGCGGATGAGCGCCGACTTGCGCGCCTGGATCGCCAGGAAACCGGCATCGACCACCGGCGTGGCCGGGTAGCGACCGGCGGCCTGGCCGTCGCGCAGCACCTGCTTGAAGGGCGCGCCGCTGCGCTGGGCCTCCTGCTTGGCGGCGTTGACGCCGGCATACCAGTCCTTGCAGGCGAGGCGGTAGTAGTCGCGCATGGCCTGCTTGTTGTGATGAATGATGAGGCGGCGGCCGTCGACCTCGACGATGCCGGTGGCACGGAAGCTGTCGGCATCGATGGTGTCGACGAAGAACAGCTCCTCGCGGTCGACGGCGAACTCCCACTTCAGATCCCAGAGCTGCAGGCCGATCTCGTCGAGCAGGTCGCGCACGGCCCAGGCGCCAAGCAGGGCCATCTTGATGGTGTTCGTGAAGTGGAGGGCGCTGAGGCCGGACATGAGCAGGGCCTCCTGCTTGGTGACGGCGCGGTCCTCGGGCTCGTACTTGCTGGTCAGGTCGAACACCGGCCGGTCGAGCATCTGCCAGGCGCGCATCGGCCCGGCCAGGCCGAGCTCGACCTCGTAGGCGCGGCGCTCCTTCTCCGTGAGCGACTCGTACTTGCGCAGCACCGAGCTGCCGCTGGTGACGCCGAAGCGCACGATGTACTCGAGCGGCACCACGTACATGTCGCTCTGGTGGAACTGGGCGTAGTCGTGCACGAAGCTGCCCATGACGTGGCGCTGCGGCGGCCGGATCACCGGGAAACGCTTGACGACGTTGTAGCGGCTCGGCTGCGCCGGCATGCCGTCGGTGGCGATGGCGCCGGTGTCGGCGTCGAGCATGCCGAGGTGATGGGTGCGTGCGCCGCCCTCGAGCATCGCCTGCAGCGGCCCGCCGAGCAGTTCGTCGCTCCAGGCCTCGCCCAGCCCTGGCTCGCGGCGGATGGCCGCGGCCACGCGCTCCCAGGTCGCCGGCCGGCCGAGGCGCAGGTACATCGCGTGGCGGAAGATCGCCCGGTTGAGATCGTTGCCGTCGATCTCGAAGATGCTGCCGACATCGAAGACCGAGCCGGCCGGCGTCGTCTCGCAGACTACGTAGCCGGGGTGCTCCGGCACGGCATGCAGGTTCTGGACCGAGCCGCGGTAGACGGGCTCGCCCAGCTTCGAGAGATCGACGGTGGCGGGGACGGTGGCGGGATAGGACATGGGCGTGCCAAGCTGTCCGCCGGAAGCGGCGCTTTTCAAATCTTTCGTGCCCCGGCCCGCGCTTTCCCGTTCACGGCACGGCGGCGGCCAGCGCCTGGTCGAGGTCGGCCAGGATGTCGTCGATGTGCTCGAGGCCGATGCTCAGGCGCACCAGGTCGGGCGTGATGCCGCCGGCGGCCTGCTGCGCCTCGTTGAGCTGGCTGTGCGTCGTGCTGGCGCTGTGGATGGCCAGCGACTTGGCGTCGCCGACGTTGGCCAGGTGCGAGAACAGCTGCAGGTGGTCGATGAAGCGCGCTCCGGCTTCGCGGCCGCCCTCGATGCCAAAGACGACCATGGAACCGCCCTTGCCGCGCAGGTACTTCTGACTGGCGGCGAACTGGGGGTCGCCCTCCAGGCCCGGGAAGCGCACCCAGCGCACTCGCGGGTGGTTCTGCAGGTGCTTGGCCACCGCCAGGGCGTTTTCGCAGTGGCGTTCCATGCGCAGCGGCAGGGTCTCGATGCCCTGCAGCAGGAACCAGGAGTTGTCCGGGGCGATGCAGGCGCCGAGGTTGCGCAGCGGCACGGTGCGCATGCGCAGGATGTAGGCGAGCGGCCGCAGCGGCTCGGGCAGGTCGATGCCCCAGCGCAGGCCATGGTAGCTGTGATCCGGCGTCGTGAACTGGGGGTGCCGGCCGGCAGCCCAGTCGAAGCGGCCGCTGTCGACCACCACGCCGCCGATGCCAGCGCCATGGCCGCCGAACCACTTGGTCAGCGAGTGCACCACGATGTCGGCGCCGTGCTCAATCGGGCGGGTCAGGTAGGGCGTGCTGAAGGTGCTGTCGACGATGAGCGGCAGACCATTGTCATGGGCGATCTTGGCGATCGCCTCCAGGTCGGCCACCTCGAGCGCCGGGTTCGACACGGTCTCGCAGAACAGCGCCCGGGTGTTGGCGTCGATCGCCTTGCGGAAGTTCTCCGGGTCGTTCGAATCGACCAGCTTCACCTGAATGCCAAGCGCCGGCAGGATGTCGTTGAACTGGGTGTAAGTGCCGCCGTACAGGTTGCGGGCGGAGACGATGTTGTCTCCGGCCTTCGCGAGGTTGATGATCGCGTAAAAGACCGCGCTGGTGCCACTGGCCAGGGCCAGGCCGCCCATCTCCGGCGCGCCCTCGAGAAGCGCCACGCGCTTCTCCAGCACGTCGGTGGTCGGGTTCATCAGGCGGGTGTAGATGTTGCCCAGCTCGCGCAGAGCAAACAGGTTCGCCGCGTGCTCGGTGTTCTTGAAGACGTAGCTGGCGGTGCGGTAGACCGGCACCGCGCGGGCACCGGTGGTCGGATCAGGTTGCTGGCCGCCGTGAAGGCAGAGAGTTTCGAGTTTCATGCTGGGATCGCGGGTGAAAACGGATTGGGATCTCTTCATAATCCCATCGCCCCGTGCTCTGCAATGCCAAAACCCCGCGGGTCGATCCGCCTCCCGTAGACGCGGGCAGTGACCGCGTGGTTCCGCGGGACGATTCCCCCTCTGTGGACGCGGGCAGTGACCGCGTGGTTCCCGCAGGTCGATGGCCTGCACCCGCGGGTCACTGCCCCGCACTACAGCCCAACCCTGCGGGTCGATACCACGCACTACAGCCCAACCCCGCGTCGCAGAAAAGCCCCGTGCTTGCCGACTCGGCAAAACCGCTGCATCCGTGGGCCTCCATGCCCGCACGCCGACCCGCCCCCCGCCGCTCTCTGAAGTCCCGTTCCGTCCCCCTGGAGGCGCCGCCCCTGCAGGCGCAGGTGCGCACCCTCGGCAACGGTCTGGAAGTGCTGGTTCGCGAGGACCGCGAGCACCCGCTGGTCAGTGTCCAGCTCTGGGTCAAGGCAGGCAGTCTGCACGAGGGCGAATGGACCGGCGCCGGCCTGGCCCACTGCCTTGAGCACATGCTCTTCAAGGGCACCTGGAAGCGCTCCGCCCAGCAGATCTCGCAACAGATCCAGAAGCTCGGCGGCTACGTCAACGCCTACACGACCTTCAACCGCACGGTGTACTACATCGACGGCCTCGCCGCCCACGCCGAGGCCTATTTGGAAATCCTCGCCGACATGGCGCGCAACTCCAAGCTAGACGCCGCCGAGCTGGAGAAGGAACAGGAGGTCATCCGCCGCGAGATGGCGATGTATGACGACGATCCGGGCTCGGTCGTCCAGGAACTGCTGCAGGCCACCGCCTTCCGCCAACACCCGCTGCGCGAGCCGGTCATCGGCCACCGCGCCGTCTTCGACCAGGTGCGCCAGGCCGACCTCGCCGCCTTCTACCGCCGCCAGTACGTGCCGAACAACTGCTTTGTCGTGATCACCGGCGCCATCGATCCGGAGACAGCCTTTGCCGCCGCCGAACGCCTGCTCGGCGACTGGCCGCGCGCGCCGCGCGAGGAGCCGCGGCTGCCCGCCGAACCCGTCCAGCGCGGCCGGCGCGAAACCCGCCGCAACTTCGCCACCGAACTGACCCGCGTCATGCTCGGCTGGCCGGTGCCCGGCGAGGGCGACGAGGACAAGGCGGCGCTCGACGTGCTCGCCTTCCTGCTCGGCTCGGGTCGCAGCTCGCGCTTTTATCAGGAGCTGCGCGAGAAGCGCGGCATTGCCCACTGGGTCTGGGCCGGCACCTGGGGCGCCCAGGAATGCGGCCTGTTCGCCGCCGAGGCCGAGTGCGATCCC
>JBIJBO010000215.1:0-5114 GCA_044345215.1 Prosthecobacter sp.
ACAGAAGACCCGCAATCCGAAGAAGGCCACCGGCAAGCTGATCGTTCAGGATCGCCGCGCCAAGAAGTAACCTGATTTCGCAACCCGACCCCACGCACGACTTTTATGGCACGATCCCTCAAGAAAGGCCCCTTCGTCCAGCAGGCTCTCCTCGAAAAGGTGGACAAGCTCAACGATGCCGGCCAGAAGCGCCCCATCAAAACCTGGGCGCGCAGCTCGATGATCACCCCCGACCTCGTCGGCCACACCTTCCTCGTCCACAACGGCAAGGATTTCGTGTCGGTCTACGTCACCGAAAACATGGTCGGCCACCGCCTCGGCGAATTCGCCCTGACACGCCTGTTCAAGGGTCACGGTGCCCATACCGTCAAGGCCTCCAAGTAATCCTCGCCGAATTCCTGCGCATGTTCCGCCCTCTCGCCGTTGCCCTCAAGCCCGCCCTTCCGCTCGTCGCGGTCTGGCTGGCTGCGACTGGCGCGGTGCGTGCGCAATCGGCTTTCGAATACCAGGAACTCAATACCGCCCTGCAATTGGCCGCGCAGAAGATCCAGTCGCTCGAGGCGCAACTCGCCACGGCTCTGGGCCGTGGTGAGGCCCTTGCCCAGAGCGCCGCTGCCGCCAATCAGGAAGCCGCCGAACTCCGCGACCGTCACGACCGCTTGCGCGGTTTGCTTGAAGGGCTTGGCATTGCTGCCTTGGAGCAGCAGCCGGAGGCCGTGCAGGAACGCCTGCTCTCCGCTCTCTCCGACCTGCGTGTCTCGGAAACCTCGCGCCGCCGTCTCGCCGATGCCCTCATGCAGTTGGCTGAGGTCTCGATCGAGTTCGCCAAGACCGTTCCGGCCCCTGACGCGGCCGCCGAGCAGCGGCTCTCCGCCGCCCTCGAAAGCACCGAGCAGGTGCTCGTCGCTGCCAGTGCATCCCCGGCTCCCAGCGTGGAGCCCGCGAGCCTCCAAGAGGCACGCATCGTCAGTCTCAAGCCTGAATTGGGCGTTGCCGTGCTCTCCGTGGGCTCCCGTGACGGCGTCAAGCCCGGCATGCCCTTTGAAATCTTTCGCGAGGACAAACCCATCGCAAAAATTCTTGTCACCGAGGTGCGCAGCTCCGTCAGCGGCGCCGTCGTGCAGGAGCTCGCAAACAAATCTGATCCCGTGAAAGTCGGGGACAGAGGTAAAGTGGACATCAACCGATCATTCTAAGTTATGGAAGTGCGTTCGATTTACAAATACGCCCGAATCTCCTCGCAGAAGGCCCGTCAAGTGACGCGCGCCATCACGGGCCTGCCGGTTTCACAGGCGCTCAGCGTCCTCGATTTCACCCCCAAGAAGGCCGCCTTCCTGGTTGGCAAAGTCCTGCGTTCGGCCGTGGCCAACGCCGAGAACAACCACGAACTCGATGCCGAGGAACTGGTGGTCCGCAGCGCCGTGGCCACCCCCGGACCGACCCTCAAGCGCATCATGCCTCGCGCCCGTGGTTCCGCCGCGCCGATCAAAAAGCGCATGACCCACATCACGGTTGTGCTGGGCGCCAGGGAAGAAGAAAAGCCGGCGGCTGAAAAGCCCGCTGCCAAGAAGCGCAAAGTCGCCGCTGCCGAATAATCCACACACCTCTGATTTATGGGACAGAAAGTCAATCCGATCGGTTTCCGCCTTGCCGTCACCAAAGACTGGCGCTCCAAGTGGTATGCTCCTGAGAAGGAATATGCCGAGGCCCTCCACAGCGACCTTGCCATCCGCAAGTACCTGAAGGACAAGCTCATGCAGGCCGCCGTTGCGCGCATTGTCATTGAGCGTGCCTGGAACCAGGTTCGTGTCACCCTTCACACTGCCCGTCCGGGTCTCGTCATCGGCCGCAAGGGCCAGGAGATCGAGGTCATGAGCCAGAAGGTGTCGGAAATGTGCGGCGGCAAGCAGGTCAAGATTGACATTTTCGAGATCAAGCAACCGGAACTCGACGCCCAGCTCGTCGCGGAAAGCGTCGCCGTTCAGCTCGAGCGCCGCATCTCCTTCCGCCGCGCCATGAAGCGTTCCGTTCAGACCGCCATGGACATGGGTGCGGACGGTATCCGCATTCGCGTCGCCGGTCGCCTCGGTGGCGCCGACATTGCCCGCGCTGAACAGTATCGCCAGGGCAAGGTGCCGCTCCAGACCCTGCGCATCCCGATCGACTATGGTTTTGCCGAAGCCCGCACGGTCTACGGCATCATCGGCGTCAAAGTCTGGCTCAACCGTGGCAACGCGCCCGAAAACAGCCAGCCGCGCAATGACCGCCGCCGTGAGCGCTCGGATCGTGGCGGCGGTGAACGCGGCGGCATTGGCCGTCGTGGCGGTGAGCGGCCCTCCCACCACTCATCTCCGGCCCATGCGCCGGCTCCGGCTCCTGCCCCGGCGGCCGAGGCCTGATCCGTCCCTTTTCAAGACCCCAACTCCGGACTACTGACTTATGGCTCTTCTTCCCAGTCGTGTTAAACATCGCAAAACCCAGCGCGGCAGCCGCGCAGGCACCGCTTCCCGTGGCAACAAGCTCGATTTCGGGGAATACGGCCTGCAGACGCTGGACCGGGGCTGGATCAAGAACAACCAGATTGAGGCTTGCCGCGTCGCCATCAACCGCTTCCTGAAGCGCAAGGGCAAGGTCTTCATCCGCATCTTCCCGCACAAGCCGGTCACCGCCCGTCCGCCTGAAACTCGAATGGGCAAGGGCAAGGGTTCGCCGGAATTCTGGGTTGCCGTCGTGCTGCCCGGACACATGCTGTTCGAAATCTCCGGCGTCAACGAGGCGACCGCCAAGGAGGCTTGCCGTCTGGCCGCCAACAAGCTTGGTCTGCGCACCCGTTTTGTTTCCCGCGCCGCCGCCATCTAATCCCACCGACCCGAACCCGTTATGAAGATCAAGGAACTCCGCGAGCTTTCCGTTGAGGAACTGGGCGCACGCCGCCGCGAACTGCGCCAGGAAATGCTCAACCTGCGCGTTCAGCAGCAGATCGGCCAGCTGGAAAATCCGGCTCGTCTCCACCTCCTGCGCCGCGAGGTCGCCCGCATTGAAACCCTCCTTTCCGAACGCGCCGCCGCCATCCAGGCCGCCTGAGCCGGAGACATTCCCACCCGTACCCAATTCCCATCATGAGCGAGGCCGTCACCGAAGCAGCAGCAACCCCCCACGCCCCCGTCCGCAAGGAGCGCGTTGGCGTGGTCGTGTCCGACAAAATGACCAAGACCATTGTGGTCGAGGTCGAGCGCCGTGTCCCGCACCCGCGCTTCAAGAAGATCATCCGCAAGACCTCCAAATTCTACGCTCACGATGAGAGCGAGCAGGCCAAGATTGGCGACCGCGTCCTGATCGTGGAAACCCGTCCGCTGAGCAAGCTCAAGCGCTGGAATCTCCGGGAGATCCTGAAACACTAAGCCAAGAACCTTCCAACCCTTTCCAGGAGAACACCGCCATGCTGCAGATGGAATCCTCAATTCCGGTCGCCGACAACACCGGAGCCCGCGTCGCCAAAATGATTGGTGTGCTCGGCAAAAAGAACACCCGCCATGCCTTCGTCGGCGACATCATCACCGCGCACGTCCGCGAGTCCACCCCGACCGCCAGCGTCAAGAAGGGCGAGGTGGTCCGCGCCGTCGTCGTGCGCACCGCGCATCCGATCCGCCGCTCCGACGGCTCCATCCTGCGCTTCGACCGCAACGCCATCGTCATCATCGACAAGGACAACAATCCGAAGGGAACGCGCATCTTTGGCCCCGTGGCCCGCGAACTGCGCGACAAGAACTTCATGAAGATCGTTTCCCTCGCCCCCGAAGTGCTATGAGCCACATCAAAACCCACGTCAAAAAGGGTGACAACGTCACCGTCATTGCCGGCGCCCACAAGGGTGCCCAGGGCATCGTTCTCGAAGTCCAACCCGCCAAGTCCCGCGTCCTCGTCGAGGGCGTGCGCATGATCAAGAAGACCGTGCGCCCCTCCCAGGAGCGCCCGAACGGCGGCATCTTGGAAAAGGAAGGCCCCATCCACATCTCCAACGTCAAGCTCGCCGACGCCAAGCCGAAATCGGCGAAGAAGAAAGTTGCGAAAAAGAAGTAATCCTGCAAATTGCCTCCCCCTCCGTTTCCGCCCGGCACAGGCCGGGCCCGCGGTGGAAAGGCGGCACAGCCCAAACTGAATCATGGAACCCCAGCTACAGTCCCTCTATAACGAGAAACTTCGCGGCCAACTCAAGCAGCAGCTTGGCCTCGCCAATGTCCACCAGGTCCCGCGCCTCGAAAAGATCGTCGTCAACTGCGCCGTCGGCTCACAGGGCGAGCGCAAGCAGGCCGTCGAGGACGCCGTCAATGAAGTCACCTTGATCACCGGCCAGAAGCCCGTTGTCACCCTCAGCAAGAAGGCGATCGCCAACTTCAAGCTGCGTGCCGGTGAAGCCGTTGGGGTCAAGGTCACCCTGCGTGGCCGCCGCATGTACGATTTCCTCATGCGCCTTGTGAAGACCGCCATCCCGCGCATCCGCGACTTCCGCGGTGTCGCCCCCAAGGCCTTCGACGGTCGCGGCAACTATACGCTGGGCATCAACGACCAGTCCATTTTCCCGGAAATCGAGCTCGACAAGATCAAGCGCACGCTGGGTTTCGACATCACCTTCGTCACCTCCACCGGCAACGATGATCATGCCCGCGAGCTTCTGCGCGCGCTCGGCATGCCCTTCCGCGGCAAGACCGCCACCGCCAAGACCGAGGCCGCCTAATCCCCCAACGCCGACCCTTCGCGCACCATGACCGATCCCATTTCCGATTATCTCACCCGCATCCGCAATGCCGCCGCTGCCGGCCAGCAGGAAGTGTTCGTGCCCTTCTCCAAGATGAAGTCCGAACTCTCCCGCATTCTGCAGGAGGAAGGTTACATCTGGAGTTATGAGGTGGACACCAACGCCGCTCATCCCCGTCTCAAGCTCAAGCTCAAGTACCAGGGCAAATCCCCGGTCATCCGCCACTTGGCGCGCGTCAGCAAGCCAGGCCTGCGCAAGTATGTCTCGACCGACGAGATTCCCCGAGTGCTTGGCGGCCTCGGCATTGCCATCCTCTCCACCTCGCGCGGCATCATGACCGGCGCCCGTGCCCGCAAGG
>JBIJBO010000078.1:0-16505 GCA_044345215.1 Prosthecobacter sp.
CTCGGCGCCACGGCTGGCGACCGAAACTTCCTGCGCATTGTCAGTGCCTCGGCCAATGAAACGTCTTTTGCCGCCACTCTCGTCGGCGGCGGAGGCGCCGCAGGATCGAAAAACCTTTCGATTGTGCCCTGGGCCATCGGTCAAACCCAGGACGCCAATGTCACGGACCCGATCATGGGCAACTCGCTTCTCACCTACGTGGTTGCGACGGGCTCCGGGGCCGGATTCCGTCCGTTGGATCTTGTCACGGAATACAACACCTTTGCGACCCGTGCCACGGCCACCGACAACCTTCGCGAAAACCTGACGACGAGTCTGACCGGACTGGCTGGCACAACCATCAACGCTCTGGTCATCAACAACGCCAACATGACCGCCGGCAGTCTGAATGTCAGTGGTTCCGGCGCGGGTCAAACGCTGGCCATCACGGCTGGCACCCTGCTCTTTACGGCGACGAGTGCCACCACCGGCAATCCTGCGATGGGCATCACCTTGGATGGCTTTGACGGGGGCATCACCACGGGGGCCGGTGCGGAATACATCGTGTTTGTTCAGAATCCGACTTCAGCCACAGCGGGCGGTTTGGTGACGGCCACCATCGCTTCGCCTCTGACCACGGCGGCTGACATCACCAAGTCGGGTCGTGGCGTGCTGGTCCTGAGCGGTGTCAACACCGCTGGCGGGGGCGCGAAGCGAACCACCCTGAACGAGGGCGTGCTCGAAATCGCGGATCTGGACAACATCGGCGGAGGAACCGGTGCTCTCGTTTTTGCAGGAGGCACTCTCCGGCTCGGTGCAGGATTCACCGATGATCTCTCCACGCGTTCCATCACTTTCCTGGAGGGTGGCGGCACCCTCGACACCAACGGGGTCAATCTTGCTCTGGCAGGGAGTCTCGGCACCGGCACGGGACCCTTCACCAAGACGGGGGCGGGTACCCTGACCTTGGGCGTGACCTCCGTCCTGACCCACACCGTGACCGTTGCGGGAGGAACTCTCGCCGTGGGTGCGAACAATGCCACGGGTGCGGGTCCGCTGGTCGTCACTTCGGGAGGCACCCTGGACATCGGCATCCGCAACCTGAGCCATCCGACGATCACCACCTCTGGCGCCTCACCTGTGATCAGCGGCACCGGCACTCTCACGGCTTCGACCGCCTTCATTTTCAACAGCACGGGCGACAGTGTTTTGAATGCGATTCTGGCGGGTGCGGCGGGCCTTTGGAAGAGTCAGGCCGATGTCCTCGCGCTCAACGGCATCAGCACCTACACCGGCGGCACGGAAATTCAGAACGGCACGCTTGCTGCCGCTGTGCTTGCCAACGCCGGCGTGGCCAGTTCGCTTGGCGCTCCTGCCGCCGGCACGGACGCAGCTTTCATTCGCATGGGTCTCGGCACAAACGCCACGGGACTCAGCTATGTCGGCGCTGTCAATGCCAGCACCAACCGCGTTGTCGCCCTCCAGGGCACCACCGGCGGGGCGACCCTGAGCGGCAACGGCGCCGGAGCGATTGATTTTACGGCGGGTGCAACCGGATACAACTCCGGTACCAAGACGCTGACCCTGTCCGGTGGTTCTGCTTCCGGAGTCATCAATCGCATCACCAGTGTTGCCAATGGCATCGCGCTTTTGTCGCTCGCGAAAACCGGAACCAATGTCTGGGAGCTCTATGGTTCCAACTCCTACACGGGGGCCACGCAGGTCGACAATGGGGTTCTCAGGATCGGCGCGGAGAATGCCGTTCCGGTTGTTTCGAGCCTGCGCATTGGCAACGGAGCCACGGCCGGGGTGTTCGACATGAATGGATTCAATCAGACGGTCGCCGGTCTGACCGCGGAGAGCACGAGCAACACCGTCACCGGTCAGATTGCTGTGGGTGCCGGGCGCACTTTGACGATCACCGGCAACATCAACCTTGGCAGCAGCGCCGCCACTTCCGTGACCCAGTTTGCTTCCACGGGCGGGGCCTGGGTGGTCAACAACACGACCAACACTGGAAACACCTTCCTTGTCGGCGGCACCGGTTCGAGCAACACGACGACGGCGGATCTCAGCGGTCTTGCCTCCTTGACCGCGACCTTGAATGACACCGTCGGGGTCCTCCTTGTGGGCAGTTCCAGCGGCACCAACAGCACGGGGCAGGCGACCTTGACGCTGGCTCCCATCACCAGCATCACCGCCAGCGCGGTGACGATCGGCGGTGGTGGCACCTACAACGGCACCCTGGGCCAGGTCAACCGGCTGAATCTGGGTTCGACGAGCACCGCCCTGAATGTCAATGCCCTCAACATCGGCACAGGTGCCCGTGACTTGGGCAGCCTTGGTTTCCTGGGAGCCTCCGGCACATTGACCGTGCGGGCCGCCGACGGTGTTTCGGCCGCGGCTTTCAACATGGGGACAGGCACGGCCGTAACGGGTGTCGCACTCGCTGGCAACCAAAACACCTTTGATGTCACGGGCCACATGGCAGACCTGAAATTCTCGACGGTCAGCATCGGCACGCAGAACCGCAATGCCGATCTGCTCAATGTCTTCAGTTTCGACACAGGCACCCTGGAAATCGGTTCCCTGAACGCCTCCTCGAAGGGTTCGAACGGGTTTCTCACCACGACGATCCTCAACATTGGCGGTGGCACGGTGACCTCGGGGGCATGGACCCTTGGCTCCGCCAGTGGCGCCGGCAATGCCGAGGCGACCGCCAACCTCACGGGTGGCAGCCTCACCTTCTCCGGCAGCATTCTCAGTGGCAATGATGCCGTGGGCGGGGGCACGGTGACGGCGACGGTCAATCTCAATGGTGCGGCATTGAACATGGGTTCTCAAACCATCGGCAGCGCCACCAATCCTGTGACGTTCAGTGCTCTGTCCGGTTCGCTGACAAACCTTGCTGAACTCAACGGCGGTGGTCTGCTGACCAAATCCACGGCGGGTGTTTTGACACTCGGCAATGGCAACACTTACACGGGCGGCACGACCGTCAGTGCCGGCACTCTGGTGGCTGCCAACTCCAGCGGCTCCGCCACTGGCGCAGGCGCGGTCACGGTGTCTTCCGGCGCCACATTGGCCGGCAACGGGTTCCTTGCGCCGGCCTCGAACACCAGCATCACGGTTGACGGCATGCTGCTGGTGGGTTCAACGGGAGATACGGTCGCTCAAAAGCTGACCGTCACCACCACCGGCACCGGCTTGACCACCGTCAACGGCGTGGTCGCCTTCGATCTGTTCGGCGGCCAGGGCAGCGGCACGCTCAACGCCCAGACTGGCAACAACGACCAGCTTGTGGTGAGCGGCACGAGCGGCTTCACCATTGGCGCCACATCGACCCTGCAGGTGAGCACCAGCCTGCCGATCACCGAAGGCACCTGGGCGGTGGGCACGGAGTGGAAGCTCTTCGACTGGTCGGGCCTCTCGGGCGGCGTCAACGGCACCTTCAGCAACCTCAGCAGCCCGGCGCCGTTCAACTACGTCAACCTGCCGGATCTCAGCACCATCGGCCTGGCCTGGGATGTGTCGAACCTCTACACGGCGGGCACGATCCTGGTGGTGGTGCCGGAACCCGGCCGGATGCTGCTGGTCTTCTTCGGCCTGCTCGGCCTCTGCTTCCGCCGCCGGCGCTGACACGCTGACGGCAGTCTCATGCTGCTTGCTTCACCCTGGGCCGTTCTGCGGTACGGGGTGAACTTTTGCTTGGGTTTTCGGTCTCTTTCCTTTAACAAGCCGTCATGGACCTCTCCGCTTTCCTCGCAGACCTCTCCGCCTGGGTCTGGGGCACGCCGCTCATCGTGCTGCTGTTCGGCACTCACGTTTTCCTGACGTTCCGCACCGGTTTCATCCAGCGTCGCCTGCCGCACGCCATCCGCCTGTCGGTCTCGCGCAAGCCCGAGGGTGAGGGCGAGGTCTCCCAGTTCGGTGCCCTGATGACGGCGCTCGCCGCGACGATTGGCGCCGGCAACATCATCGGGGTCGGCGGCGCCATCGCCGTCGGCGGACCCGGGGCGGTGTTCTGGATGTGGCTGACCGGCGTCTTCGGCATCGCCACCAAGTACTCCGAGGCCGTGCTGGCCGTGAAATACCGCGTGCGCATGCCCGATGGCAGCCATGCCGGCGGGCCGATGTACGCCCTCGAGCACGGCCTCGGCCAAAAGTGGCTGGGCGTGCTCTTCGCCATCTTCACCGCCATCGCCGCCTTCGGCATCGGCAACATGTTCCAGGCCAATGCCGTCGTGGATTTGCTGCGCGAGCACGTCAAGCCCGAGTCCGATGCGGTCCTGCGCTGGGTTGCCGGTGGCGTCATGGCCGTGATCACGGCGGCGGTCACACTCGGCGGCGTCAAGAGCATCGCCAGGGTTTGCGGCTTCCTCGTGCCGGTCATGGCCATCGGTTACATCATCGGCTGCGTGCTGATTTTGATCAAAAACTCGGCCCAGCTGCCCCAGGCGTTCAGCGACATCTGGCATGGTGCCTGGAGCGGCAGGGCCGCCGTCGGCGGCTTCGTCGGCGCGACTCTGCGTGAGGCGGTGCAGTCGGGGATCGCCCGCGGTCTGTTTTCCAACGAATCCGGCCTCGGCAGTGCCCCCATCGTCGCCGCCGCCGCACAGACCCGCAACCCGGTCCGCCAGGCGCTGGTCTCCTCGACCGCCACCTTCTGGGACACCGTGGTGGTCTGCCTGCTCACCGGTCTCGTCCTCGTCAGCAGTGGCCACTGGAAAGATGGCTTGGCCAAGGGCGCGCTCACCAATGCCGCCTTTGCCGACCTGCACACGATCGGCCCGATTTTTCTCCTCTTTGGCCTGATCACCTTTGTCTTCTCGACCATCCTCGGCTGGAGCTACTACGGTGAAAAGGCGGTCGAGTATCTCTTCGGTCAGGGCGCGATCAAACCCTATCGCATCTGCTGGGTGCTGGCCGTTCTGGTCGGCGCTGTCCAGCCGGCCAAGGCAGTGATGGACTTCTCCGATGCCGCCAACGGCCTGATGGCCGTGCCCAACCTGATCTGCCTCATCCTGCTCAGCGGCGTGGTCGCCGAGGAAACCCGCAAGCACCGCCTGGAGCTCACCGGAGAGGCCGATCGTTCGAAATCCCCGTGAAACGCCGGTTGCAGGCGTCGCTTGAGCAGGTATTTTATGGTTCTGGCCCGCTACCCCGTGGTGTAATGGTAACACAGGAGATTTTGATTCTCTCGTTCAAGGTTCGAGTCCTTGCGGGGTAACCAGCCATGGTCCCCCGTCCGACCATGCCCGCTAGTTCGGCGGTCGAACTCAACCTTCTGCGCCGCGCCATCGACCTCTCGCGGGAAAAGATGCTCGCCGGTGCCGGCGGTCCCTTTGGGGCTCTGGTGGCCCGTGGCGATGATATCGTTGCCGAAGGCTGGAACCGGGTCACCACCGAGATCGATCCCACCGCCCATGCGGAAATCGTCGCCCTGCGTGGCGCAGCGACGCGCTTGGGAGATTTCTCACTCGCCGGCTGCGTCCTGTTCACCAGCTGCGAGCCCTGCCCGATGTGCCTGGCCGCCGCCTACTGGGCACGCGTCGACCGCATCGTCTTTGCCGCCACGCGCGCCGATGCCGCGGCCGGCGGCTTCGACGACGCCTTTCTCTACGGGGAAATCGCCCTGCCGGCGGAGCAGCGGCGCCTGCCCATGCGGCAGGCCCTGCATGCCGAGGCCGCGGCGGTGTTCGCCGACTGGCTCGCCAAGCCCGACCGGGTGCCGTATTGACGGCTCGCGTGGCGGCGCGCAAGGGCGCCTTTCCATCGCCGGATGACTCAGTACGTCGCGCGACCGCCGGACAGGTCGAAGACCGCACCGGTCGAGAACGAGCAGTCCTCCGAGCTCAGCCAGGCGACCAGGGCCGCCGCCTCGTGTTTCTGGCCAAAGCGCGCCATCGGGATCTTTGACAGCATGTAGTCGATGTGCGCCTGGGTCATCTGGGCAAAGATGTCGGTCTCAATGACGGCCGGCGTGATGCAGTTGACCAGCACACCGGAGGTGGCCAGCTCCTTGCCGAGCGACTTGGTCAGGGCGACCACGCCCGCCTTCGAGGCGCTGTAGTGCGAGGCATTCGGGTTGCCCTCCTTGCCGGCGATCGAGGCGATGTTGACGATGCGGCCATAGCCGTTGGCGACGAGGTGGGGTGCCACCGCCCGGCAGCACAGGAAGGGGCCGGTCAGGTTGATGTCGACCACGCGCCGCCATTCCTCGGGAGTCAGCTCCCAGACCTTGGCGTTGTTGCCGGCGATGCCGGCGTTGTTGACGAGGATGTCGATCTTGCCGAAGGCGGCCAGCGTGGTCTGCACGGCGGCTTCGACGGAATCCGCAGAGGTGACGTCAACCCGGGCAACCGCCACCTCGCCGAGCGGAGCGAGTTCCGCGCGCGCCGTCTCCAAGGCGGCGGCGTCGATGTCCCAGAGGCAGACCGCGGCACCGGATTGCAGGAGGCGTTCGGCGATGGCGAGGCCGATGCCGCGCGCTCCGCCGGTGACGATGGCCTTGCGGCCGGCAAGTTGGATCGAATTCATGGAACGTCAGTCAAGCCGGGCGGCGTTCCCGTGCAAACGGTTTGCCGCGGCTTAGGCCGACTGCCGGGCCAGCCAGGCCAGGGCTTCCTCGCGTGTGCTGACCAGCCCCTCGAGCTGGGCGTTCTGCACCGCCGTCAGCGTGCGCCCGAGTTCGGGACCGGGGCTCCAGCCGGCGGCGATCAGGTCGGTGCCGGTCAGCAGCCAGGCCGGCAGCAGCGGTTCGCTGGCGAATTCGGCCTGCTTGGCGAGCAGGAAAACATGGTTGTCGAGCAGGCCGTTGGAACCCAGGCAGTCGACCCGGTGCAGCTCCAGCTCGTCGGCAAAGGTCGGCCGTGCCATCAGCCGGCGCAGGGTGCTGCGGCGCATCTTTTGCACGTCCTTGAAGGTCATGTGCCGCTCGATCATGCCGGTCACCGGCTCGATGACGTCATTGGGAAACTTCAGCCGGCGCAGGATGTCGCAGCCCATCTCGGCGCCCAACTTGTCGTGGCCGTTGAAGCGGATGCGACCGTCGGCATCGCGGCTGAAGGTCGCCGGCTTGGCGATGTCGTGCAGCAGCACGGCCAGCACCAGCGGCAGGGACACCCGTTCCGGCAGCAGGCTGAGCATGAGCCGGGTGTGCACAAAGACGTCGCCCTCGGGATGCCACTGCGGCGGCTGCTCGACCCCGCGCAGGGCAAGAATTTCCGGCAGCACGACCGCCATCAGGCCGCTGTCCACGAGCAGGTCGAAGCCGCGCAGGCGGCTCGGGCAGAGCAGGATGCGGATCAGTTCGTCGCGGATGCGTTCGGCGCTGACATCACCGAGCCCGCCGGCATGGGCGCACACCGCCGCCCAGGTGGCCGGCTCGATCTCGAAATTCAGGGTGGCAGCAAAGCGCACGGCGCGCAGCAGCCGCAGGCGGTCCTCCTCAAAGCGCCGGTGCGGATCGCCAATCGCCCGCAGCCGGCGCGCCCGCAGGTCTTCCTGGCCGCCGACGTAGTCGATGATGCGGTTTTCGAGTGGGTCGCGGAAGATGCCGTTGATGGTGAAGTCGCGGCGCCGGGCGTCCTCTTCGGCGGTGGCAAAACGCACCGATTCCGGCCGCCGGCCGTCCTTGTAGCTGCCGTCGGTGCGGAAGGTGGCGACCTCGATCAGGTCGTGGTCGTGGCGGACGATGACGACGCCGAAGTGGGCGCCGACCGTTCGTGCGCCGGGGAAGAGGGCAACCACCTGTTCCGGGGTGGCGCTGGTGGCGACGTCGTGATCCTTGGGCTGCTTGCCGAGCAGGAAATCGCGGACGCAGCCGCCTGCGAGCAGGGCTTCGTGGCCGGCCGCGCGCAGGGTCGTCAGGACGTGGAGGGCGGCGTCGGGCATGGCTCGGGACCGGCCGCCCCGGGGCGGCGCGGGCGTCACTTGCCGGGCGCGCCCGGTGCGGGGTGCGCGGCGGCGGCACCGGTGTTCGAGGGGGCGAACTTGGCAACCAGAAAGGCGCCGCTGGCGGCGAGCACGCAGCCGGCAATGAAGGGCAGGGGCAGCTTCGACCAGCCGCCCGCAGGCGGATGAATGATCATGGCGGTGATCGTGTTGATGATCGGCGCGCCGGCAAAGACGATGGGCATGACGGCAGCAGCCGCGGCCACGCCAAAGCCGCCGCCGCCCTTGATGGCCGGCGTTGCCGCCGCCCCGAGGGCCAGGACCAGGGTCAGAGCACCCAGAGCGCCCGCAATGCCGGCAACCAGGCTCATCGGGATACCGCTGCCGGTGTCACCGGTGAAGCTCCAGTTGGTGCCGCGCGCCTTCAGCACGAGGGCGGCGACCACGCCGATGATCGCGTAGGCGATGCAGACAAAGAGGAAGGCCTTCAGACCGGCGTTCGGGGTCTCCGCGCCCATGGGCATCTTGGAGCGCGCAGCGTGCAGGATGACGCCATAAACGCCCCAAGAGAGAACGGTGAGCAGCGCGAAGGTAAGCCAGGTCATGTGGGATTTGGGGGGTGAAGGATTCACGTCGGAGGGAAACGTTGGGAAAATACGCTTTGGATCAAGCGAAAGCAAAAAGCACGCTGTCACCAGCGGCCCGGGCCGTCAACGGCGAGAATCGTGGATCCCGGCTTGAGGAAAGCCCGTTTCCGGGCGTTCTAGTTGGTCCCGGCACCCGCCCTCTCCGCCATGATCCCCATCCAGCTCACCGGCCAAACCGCCCTTATCACCGGCGCCTCCCAGGGCATCGGCGCCCAGATCGCCCGCACCTTTCACCGCGCCGGTGCCAGCGTGGTGATCAATCACCCCGGCTTGCCCAACACTGCCCAGGACGCCGAGGCGCTCGCCGGGGAACTCAATCTCCTGCGCACCGACAGCGCGAGCGTCATCGCCGCCGACGTCGCCAACCCCGAGCAGGTGCGCGCCATGATGGGCGAGGCGCAGGCTCGCCATGGAGGCCTCGATTTCCTCATCAACAACGCCGCCATCCTGCGCGACCGCACCCTCGCCAAGATGAGCCACGAGGAGTGGGACAGCGTCATCGATGTCAACCTCTCCGGCGTCTTCCACTGCTGCAAATACGCCCTCGAAATCCTGCGCGACCACGGTGCGGTCGTCAGCTTCGGCAGCATCGCCGCCATCCAGGGCTTCTATGGCCAGGTCAACTACGCCTCGGCCAAGGCCGGCGTGCAGGCGATGATGCGCGTGCTCAGCCGCGAGGGGGCCCGCCGTGGCATCCGCGCCAATTCAGTCGCCCCCGGCGTCATCGACACCTCCATGGCCGCCACCATCCCGGAAAATGTCCGCGCGGAGATGCTCAGGAACATCCCACTGGGCCGCTTCGGCACCGCCGAGGAGGTGGCGAACGTCGTGCTCTTTCTCTGCTCGCCCCTGGCCTCCTACATCACCGGCCAGACGCTCGAAATCAACGGCGGCTGGCGCGGCTGAAGGCCGTATCTCTCGCAGCCCATCCCCAGGCCCAAATCATTTGCTCCCTTTGATCTCGTCGCTCCATCAGCAACTCTGCCGCCTCGGCGCGCGCCTGCGCCGCGGCACCAAGTCGATGGTCCTGCGCGTCTTCCGCGTCAAGGACGCCAGCGAGCGTGTCGCCCGCGGCTTTGCCCTTGGCATGGTCATCAACTTCATCCCCAGTTTCGGCTTCGGCGTGCTGATTTCCGGCTTTGTCGCCCGTCTGTTCGGCGGCAACGTCATTGCCGGCCTCGCTGGCGGTGCCTCGCTGACCTTTTTCTGGCCCTTCCTGTTCTACCTCAACCTGCGCATGGGCAGCCTCTTTGCCCGCCCGGATGTCGAGGTGCAGGACGTCGTCGAGATCAACGAGAAGAGCATGGACGCCCTCCTGTGGGGCAAGTCCTTCATTGTCGGCATGTCGGTCAACGTCGTCCTCGCCGGCCTACTCGCCTACATTGCCGTGTTCTTCCTGCATGCCCGCCTGCGCCCCGCCGCCCTCGCCTGGTTTCGTCGCCGGCGCCTGCACCGCCTGCAGTCCGCCTGAGGCCGGGCTTGCAACATGGCACAGGCTGGGCTCGTTTGCAGTCCGCTCATGAAGAAGCTCCTCCTTCCCGCCCTCTGCCTCGCCGCCCTGGCCGCCCAGGCCCAGGAAAAACCCACCCCCACCGGCTACACCGACACCCCTGTCATCCCCGGCAGCAAGTGGCGTGTCCATGACATCGCCCGCCCGCACCCGGCGGTCGTCACCCCCGCCGCCAAGCCCGGCGGCGCGCCCGCCGATGCCCTCGTGCTCTTCGACGGCACCAGCACCGACGCTTTCCAGTCGAAGAAAAAGGGCCCGGACGGCAAGTTCACCAACGACTGGGCCCCCTGCGCCTGGAAGGTCGAAAACGGCGAGCTGCTTGTCGACGGTGGCGACGTCTGGACCAAGCAGGAGTTCGCCAGCTGCCAGCTCCACCTCGAGTGGAAGAGCGAGCCCCACACCAAGGGCAACTCGCAGAAGAAGGGCAACGGCGGTGTCTTCCTGATGGACCGCTACGAGAGCCAGATCCTCGACTGCGACAACAATCCCACCTACGCCGACGGCATGGCCGGCGCCATTTATGGCCAGACCCCGCCGCTGGTGAACGCGGTGCGCAAGGCCGGGGAATGGCAGAGCTACGACATCATCTTCACCGCGCCCAAGCTCGACGCCGCCGGCAAGGTGCTGGAACCCGCCCGCATCACGACCCTGATCAACGGCATCCTCGTCCAGAACAACACCCTCATCCAGGGCCCGACCAAGCACAAAAACATCACCAACTACGACGGCACCTTCCCCGCCAAGGCCGCCATCCGCCTGCAGGACCACAAGAACGAACCCCCGGTCCGCCTGCGCAACATCTGGATCCGCCCGCTCGACTGAGCCTGCGGCAGCCTCCTCCCGACCCCGGCCCGCAAGGCCGGGGTTTTTTTGTCGGGGTTCCTGGGGCAGGGCGCTCTGCCTCAGAGCGCCGGGTTGGGGAGGACGATCCCCAAGCGGGCCCCTGCACGGTGGCTGACGCAGTCCCCCCGGCGTCGCCTCGCCGGTCCAAGGCGAGGCCTGCCAAAAGACCTTGACGGAAGGCTATGTGGACATAATCTGTCCACACCATGAAAACGGTGTCCGTCCGGGATTTGCGCAATTCCTTCGCCAAGCTCGAGGCCTGGCTTCTGGAGGGCGAAGACATCCGGATTGAAAAACGCGGACATCCCATCGGCCTGCTCAAGGCTTGGACGGGCGTCGATGCGGCGCCCGCTGCAAAGCCGGATTTTGCGGCGCGAAGGCAGGCCATTTGGGGCGATCGTGTTTTCACCGACGCGGAGGTCGCGGCGATGCGGAGGGATGAGCTGGAAGGCGAGGAAGGATGAGCGCCTTCCCTGACACCTCCTTCCTCTGCGCCCTTTATCGGCCGCAGGCGAACTCCGAACGCGCCGACCAGTTCATGCTCGGCTTGCGGCAGAGCCTGGAGGTGTCGAGCCTGCTGTTGCTGGAATTTCGCCAGTCCATCCGGCTGCAAATTCGGCTGCACCTCAACGACCGCAGCAAGGGTTTCCCGGCCAAGCAGGGACAGCAGATGCTGGGCGACCTGCAGAACGACCTCAACGCGGGCCTGCTCGCGGTGGTACCGGTCGATTGGGCCGCCGTGCATCAACGTGCGGAGGCCTTGAGCAGTGCCCACACCCTCGCGGCAGGGCACCGGCTGGCCGACATCCTGCATGTTGCCACGGCCTTGCAGCTCGGGGCGAGCAAATTCCTGACGTTCGATGGCAACCAGACGAGATTGGCCGAAGCGGAAGGACTGGTCGTGCCGGTGTGACATCCCAAATGGGGCCGTGCAACTTGACCACCAGCGCCAGGCCAGCAGCATTCGTCCCACAACCCACGAGTCGTCAGCTTTCAAGGGTCGCGGGCACGTCCATGAAAAAGCGCGCCCGGGCTTGGCCCCGACCCCGCCAAACCGGCGCCCGCCCCTTGCATCCCGGCGACGGCTCGCCAGACTGCCGGACTTCTTTTCCGCCATGGCCTACATCAACGAAAACTTCCTCAAGCTCAAAGCCGGCTACCTCTTTCCGGAGATCGCCCGCCGCGTCAAAGCCTTCACCGAGGCCAACCCGGAGGCCGCCAAGCGCCTCATCCGCTGCGGCATCGGCGACGTCACCGAGGCCCTGCCCGCCGCCGTGCGCGAGGCCATGCACAAGGCCGTCGACGAGATGGGCGACCGCAACAGCTTCCGCGGCTACGGCCCCGAGCAGGGCTATGACTTCCTGCGCAACGCCATCGCCCAGCACGACTTCCAGGCGCGCGGCATTCAGGTCGACGCCGACGAGATCTTCATCTCCGACGGCAGCAAGTGCGACACCGGCAACATCCTCGACATCTTCGGCGCCGGCAACAAGATCGCCATCACCGACCCGGTCTACCCGGTCTACGTCGACACCAACGTCATGGCCGGCAACACCGGCGAGGCCGATGAAAACGGTGCCTACGCCGGCCTGCACTACCTGAAGTGCACCCCGGAAAACGGCTTCGTCCCGGCCATCCCCGACGAACCCGTCGATCTCGCCTACCTCTGCTACCCGAACAACCCGACCGGCGCCACCGCCACCCGCGCCCAGCTTGAGGCCTGGGTCGCCTACGCCCGCGCCAACGGCACGACGCTGCTCTACGACGCCGCCTACGAGGCCTTCATCCGCGACCCCGACGTGCCGCGCTCGATCTTCGAAATCGAGGGTGCCCGCGAGTGCGCCATCGAGTTTCGCAGCTTCTCCAAGAACGGCGGTTTCACCGGCGTGCGCTGCGCCGTCGTCGTCATCCCCAAGGGCCTCATGGGCCGCAAGAAGGACGGCACCCTGCAGGCCATCCACCCGCTCTGGAGCCGTCGCCACAGCACGAAGTTCAACGGCGTCAGCTACATCGTCCAGCGCGGCGCCGAGGCCGTCTACAGCCCCGAGGGCAAGGCCCAGGTCGCCGAACTCATCGAGCACTACATGGGCAACGCCGCTCTGCTCGTCGAGGCCTGCAAAAAGGCCGGCCTGCCCGTCTACGGCGGCGTCAACGCCCCTTACGTCTGGGTCGGCTGCCCAGCCGGCCTGACCAGCTGGCAGATGTTCGACAAGATGCTGAACGAGGCGAATGTTGTTATCACCCCCGGCAGCGGCTTCGGCAGCGCCGGCGAGGGCTACTTCCGCATCAGCGCCTTCAACAGCCGCGCCAACGTCGAGGAAGTCTGCCGCCGCATCGCCGCCCTCTGAGGCCGGTCTGCCCGGACAGCCGGATCGCTTTGCAACGGGCTCGCTCCTTCGGGGCGGGCCCGTGGTTCGTTTCGGGCCTGCTGCCAAGTAGGGCGCCCTATCCCAGAACTCAATAAAGGGACAGACACTTTATTAGCATGAAGGCTCATGCGGATCGTGGATGTCCGCCTCGGGATTGCCCGCTTTAAACCCTGCAAGGCAGGCTAAGGAAGCCCGTCTACCGTCGGCCGGCCATCCCGGCGGGTCCTTGCGGGTAGGGCGCCCTGTCCCAGGGCACCGGGTTTGGAAACGGGATTGCCCCGCTTCACACCCAGCACGGCGGACTCTTCCAGCCCGCCCCTCCACGGCTCAATGCTTCCAGTCGAGCGCGCCTTTGCGCCAGGCGTACAGGAAGGCCACGCCGAGGATGCTGATGAAGCCGAGCGCCGCCCAGGCGATGCCGACCCCGTAGGCGGCGATCTGGTCGCGGAAGATGACCGCGCCCGGGTAGAGGAAGACCACCTCGATGTCGAACAGCACGAAGAGCATGGCGACGATGTAGAACTTCACGCTGAAGCGCGGCTGGGCCTCGCCGATCGGCAGCATGCCGCACTCGTAGGCGCTGTCCTTCACCGTGTTGCGCTTGGCCGCCTTGCCCGCCAGTACGGACGCCAGCAGCGTGCCCCCGGCGAAACCGGCGGCGATCAGGATCTGGAGAAGGACGGGGAGGTAGTTCTCGAGCATGGAACCTCCAGCCTAACCGGCCCCGGCCATCCGTCAAGGTGCCGAAACGACCGCGCTCCGGCCTTGAATCGCTGGCCGGGCCGGGCATGATGCCCGCCCCATGCGCATCCTTTCCGGCCTTCAACCCAGCGGGCGACTCCACATCGGCAACTACTTCGGCATGATGGAGGCCGCCCTGAAGCTCCAGCACGAGGGCGAGGCCTTCTACTTCATCGCCGATTACCACTCGCTGACCAGCATCCAGGACGGCAAGCTGCTGCGCTCGCACGTGCGCGACCTCGCCATCGACTTCCTCGCCTGCGGCCTCGACCCGGCCAAGTGCGTGCTGTTCCGCCAGAGCGACGTCCCCGAGCACACCGAGCTGGCTTGGATCCTCAGCACCGTCACCCCCATGGGCCTGCTCGAGCGCTGCCACAGCTACAAGGACAAGATCGCCAACGGCATCAGCCCCTCGCACGGCCTCTTCGCCTACCCGGTGCTCATGGCCGCCGACATCCTCATCTACGACAGCGACGTCGTGCCGGTCGGCAAGGACCAGAAGCAGCACGTCGAGGTCACCCGCGACATCGCCGTGAAGATGAACCTGGCCTTTGGCGAGGGCCTGCTCAAGATCCCCGAACCGCGCATCCGCGAGGAAACCGCCGTCGTGCCCGGCCTCGACGGCCGCAAGATGAGCAAGAGCTACGACAACACCATCCAGCTCTTCGAGGAGCCCGGCGCGCTCAAGAAGAAGATCATGCGCATTGTCATGGACTCCACGCCCCTGGAGGATCCCAAGCCGATCGAAAACAACAGCGTGCTCGCCCTCTACAAGCTGGTCGCCTCGCCCGCCGACTACCAGACCATGGTCGATGACCACCTGCGCGGCGGCATCGGCTACGGCGACTTCAAGAAGCGCCTGCTCGAGGCCATGCTCGCCCACTTCGCCCCCTTCCGCGAACGCCGCGCCGAAATCGTCGCCGACCCCGCCTACGTCAACCGCGTGCTCGCCGAGGGCGCCGAAAAAGCCCGCGCCATCGCCCGCAAGACCCTCGACCGCGTCCGCGCCGCCGTCGGCCTCGGCGACTGATACGCTCCGGCGCAAAAAGGCGCGGCAAGCAGGTTTCGCACGGAGCTCACGAAGCCCACGAAGGAATGGACCTTGTCTGATCCAGTGGAGTTGCGCTCCGTGCACTCCGCGTCCTCCGTGCGAGCCCGGCTCGGAGGCTCGGTCCGGACCGGCCCAGACCTGCAGCTTGACCTAGCCTTCGCCCGGGGTGAAGCAGTGCGCCACCCCACAGGCACCCCCATGCAAGACGGCTATGAACTCCTCGACAGCGGCGGCTTCCAGAAGCTGGAACGGTTTGGCGCCGTCGTGCTGTCACGTCCCTGCGCCCAGGCGGTCTGGCAGCCGCGCCTGCCGAAGTCGGACTGGCAGCGCGCCACCGCCGCCTTCTTCCGCGACGGCGGCAACCAGTGGCGAGGCCGCGAGCGCCTGCCCGCCACCTGGGAGATCGAGGTCGACGGCACCCGCTTCCGCCTGAGCAGCACCGACTTCGGCCACCTCGGCATCTTCCCCGAGCAGCGCGAGACCTGGCGGCGCATCCGCGAGCTCTGCGCCGCCTACGCCAAGGCCCACGGCCGGCCGGCGCGCGCGCTCAACCTCTTTGCCTACTCCGGCGGCAGCACGCTCGCGGCCGCCCGCGGCGGCGCGGAAGTCTGCCATGTCGACGCCTCCAAGGGCATGGTCGACTGGGCCCGCCAGAACGCCGCCCTCAACGGGTTGGAAGAGCGGCCGATCCGCTGGATCGTCGACGACGTCACCAAGTTCCTCGAGCGCGAGCTGCGCCGCGAGCGCCGCTACGACCTGATCATCCTCGACCCGCCCAGCTATGGCCGCGGCGCCAAGGGCGAGGTCTTCAAGATCGAGAACGACCTGCCGCCCCTGCTCGACCTGCTCGGCCGCCTGCAGTCCGACACCCCGCTCGGCGTCCTGCTCTCCTGCCACACCCCCGAGCTGACCCCGATCTCCCTGCACCACCTCCTGCTCCAGGCCTTCGGCACCCGCGGCGGCAGCCTCGAGCAGGGCGAGATGCTCCTGCGCGGCGGCCCCGACGTCCTGCCCGTCCCCAGCGGCAGCTACTGCGCCTGGCTGAACCGCCCCGCCTGAGCCCGCCGCAAAAAAGCGGATGCAGCCCGCCCACCCCGGTGCTACGAACATCCACGCCCGCACGGCCCGCGTCCCCGTAGTTCAATGGATAGAACGAGGGTTTCTATCCCCCTTGCCTAAAAAGGGCCGTTCACTAGAGGAGAGCGCATCCAAAAACACCTGAAAACAAGGGTGGACATTCTTACTTTTATTCTTACTTTCCGGATGCCATGGCAAGCCTCTGGAAACACCCGAATAGCCCGTTTTGGACCGCCTGTTTCACCGATGAGACGGGCAGGCAGGTGAAGCGCTCAACCCGCACCGCCGACCGCCGCGCCGCGCTCAAGATCGCCGAGACCCTGGAAGAAGCCGCCAAGAAGGCCCGAGCTTCCGAATTGACCCGCGCAACCGCCACCAAGCTGCTGAACGAA
>JBIJBO010000079.1:0-16454 GCA_044345215.1 Prosthecobacter sp.
ACGCAATGGTAGTAGGCCGTGTCCGAGAACGCCCCGTCCGGAGCCTTGAGCCGCCGCATTCGCATGCCACCAAGAAACCCGCTCCCCGCCACACGTCAACCCATAAATCAATAAAGGGACAGACATTCTGTAAAATATTTTATCCGAAGTTAGATAGGCTGAGGAACGGGGCGGGGTGGGCGTGAAAAGGATGGTGCTGCGGGATGCGTTTCGGTAGCTTCTCTGCCATGTCACGCTGTCGCCTGCTCGCTCCTGCGTTCTTTGCCCTACTTATTACCGCCGCCGCTGAACCCGTGCAGCTTGTCCAGACACCGGCCTTGTCGCCTGATGGTGGGACGCTGGTCTTTGGCTGGCGCGGCGATCTCTGGAGCGTGCCCAGCCAGGGCGGCGAGGCGAGGCGGCTGACGGAGCATCCGGCGATTGACTCCACGCCCTTGTTCTCACCGGACGGCAAGCAGATCGCCTTCCTCAGTGAGCGGCAGGACGGTCGCCAGATCCACCTCATGCCGGCTGCCGGCGGTGTTCCGCGCCAGCTGACCTGGCACAGCGAGGGCTACGATCTCGCCGGCTGGACGCCGGACGGCCGCCAGCTGCTGGTCACTCTGGTGCGCGACCACAGTTGGATGCGCGGCTCGCGCTCGGCTCGCCTGGCCTTGGTCGAAGTGCAGCAACGCCAGGCCGAGCAGGTGCTGCTCGACGATGCCGCTGCGGAAGCCTCGCTTTCGCCCGACGGCCACGAGATCCTGTTCGTGCGCGAGGGCGAATCCTGGTGGCGTCAGGGCTACCGCGGCGCCCGCGCCGGCCAGATCTGGTTGCTCAACCGGGCCGATGGCTCCTGCAGACAAGTCCTGGCTGGAGAAACCGAAAACCGCTTTCCCCTTTGGAAACCCGATGGTTCGGGCTTTTATTACACGCGCAACCGAGACGGTGCCTTCAACCTTTGCGAGCACGATTTTGCCAATAGCCAAAGCCGACAAATCACCGCCTTCAAGACCGACTCCGTCGTTTTCCCCGCCCTGTCGAAGGACGGCTCCACCTTGGTCTTCCGTCATCGGGTCGATCTCTACCGCTGGCAGCCCGGCCAGGACATGGCCCCGGAAAAGATCCGCATCGAGCATCAGGGCGACCCCGCCGACCGCCCAATCGAGCGTCGCGTTCTGGAGCGCGCCACCCGAATCGCCTTCACGGCCGACGGCCTGCAGATGGCCTTTCTCGCCGATGCCGACGTCTGGGTCATGGACACCGAACTGCGCGAGCCGCGCCAGGTGACGCACACGCCCGAGGAGGAACGCGATCTCGTCTTCGCGCCCGATGGCAAATCACTTTGGTTCGTCAGCGACCAAGGGGGCCAGGCCGACCTCTGGAAGGCAGTGCCGGCGTCGCCGGCCCAAGCCTGGTGGGAGAACCGCGCCTTCAAGTTGGAAAAAATCACCGACGATCCGGCGGTCGAAAGCGGCCTGCAGTTCAGTCCCGACGGGAAGCGCCTCGTCTGGCTCAAGGAGCGCGGCGATTTCTGGCTGGCCGATGCCGACGGCAAAAACGCCCGGCGCCTGTTTGCCTCCTGGAACAAGCCCAGCTTCAGCTTCTCGCCTGACGGCCAGTGGCTGGCCTACGCGCAGAGCGACGAGTGGTTCAACAGTGACATCTGGCTGCTGCCACTCGACGGTTCAAAAGCGCCCTTCAACCTGTCGCGCCACCCCGACAACGACGAGGCACCTGCCTGGTCGCCCGACGGCCGCCTGCTCGCCTGGACGGGTCGCCGCGACAACGAAGAAGTCGACATCCACTATGTCTGGCTGCGCGCCCAGGACGACGAACAGTCGAGCCGGGAGCGGACGCTGATCAAGGCGCGGGAGAAACTGACCAAGGCAAACCCCAAAGCCCAAGGAAGCCCCAAGGCCGAAAATCCCAAGGCCCAAGCCAGTGCACCGCCCCCGGCGAAGACGGAACCTCAAGCGGAACCCAAGGCCCAGGCGTCAGCAACTCCGAAGGAAGCGGAGAAGCCCGCAGCCAAGGCAGAACCGAAAGCCGCGCCCAAGGTCGCCGCCAAGCCCCTGCCGATGGATCTGGAGGACATTCACGAGCGCATCCGCCGGATCCGCCTGCCGAACACGGCCGAGGCCGGGCTGGCGTGGTCGCCCGACTCCAGGAAACTCGCCTTCATTGCCACCATCGACGGCAAGCGCGGCACCTACACGCTCGAGTTCCCGGATGAATTGAAGCCCAAGCTGCTGGCGGCGGCGACCCTGACCGACATGCGCTGGCTCAAGCAGGGCAATCAGTTGGTCGGCCTGAGCGAGGGCCTGCCCGCCGCGCTCTCCGCCACCGGCAGCCTCAGCACCTGGCGTTTCCGCGCCCTGCAGGCCACCGATCGAGCAGGGCGACAGCGCGCGGTCTTTGACCTCTGCTGGCGGGTCATGCGCGACCACTACTACGACGAGCGGCTCGGCAACCGCGACTGGAACGCCGTGCACGCCAAGTATGCCGACCTCGCCGCCACCGCGCCCGATCTGCGCGCGGTGCAGGAGTTGGTTCACCTCATGCTCGGCGAATTGAACGGCTCACATCTCGGCTTCATGCTGGATGCCACAGCAACTGGCGTTCCGCCGGCGCCGGCCTGGCGCGAGGAGACCGCCCACCTCGGCCTGCGCTTCGACCCCGCCCACGCGGGTCCGGGCTGGAAGGTGCGCGACGTCCTGCCCAAGGGACCGGCCAGCCATCGCCTGCGCCGCATCCTGCCTGGTGAACTCATTCTGCGCATCGATGGCCGCGAGACCCGGCCCGGCCAGGATGTCAGCGAGCTGCTCAACGGCCCGCTCGAGCGCGACATCGCGCTGCAAGTGCGCGCCACCGACGGCAAGGAGCGCGAGGTCAGCCTGCGACCCATCAGCTACACGGCCGCGCGCGGCCTGCTTTACGAGCAGTGGATCAAGGCCAACCGCGCCCGGGTTGAGCAGGACTCGGGAGGCAGGCTCGGCTACCTGCACATCAGCGCCATGGACAGTGTCAGCTTCCACAAGTTCCAGGAAGAGCTCTATGCCTCCGGTGCCGGCCGGGACGGCCTGATCATCGATGTCCGCGAGAACGGCGGAGGCTCGACGACCGACCACCTGCTCACCGCCCTGACGCAACCGCGCCATGCGCTCACCGTGCCGCGCGGCGGCGACCGACCAGGCTATCCGCAGGACCGCATGATCTACGCGACCTGGGACAAGCCGGTGACAGTCCTCTGCAACCAGAACAGCTACAGCAACGCCGAAATCTTCAGCCACGCCATCCGCCTGCTCAAGCGCGGTCAGGTGGTTGGCACGCCCACCGCCGGCGGCGTCATCAGCACCGGCAGCGCGCGCATCCTTGACGTTGGCAGCCTGCGCCTGCCCTTCCGCGGCTGGTATGGGCTTGAATCCGGGATCGACATGGAACTCAACGGCGCGCAGCCCCACCACGTCATCTGGCCTGAGCCCGGCGACACCGCCAAGGGCATTGACCGCCAACTGACCAAGGGCATCGAGGTTCTGAAGGCCGAGGTCGAAGCCCGGGCCAAGCGCAAGCTGCCGCTGCTGCGCAAGGCGAGCGAGCGGTTCGGCGGTGCGGACTGATCTGTCAACCGGTCCAGCACAACCCTCACGCCGCGCCGCCCTTTTTCTCCTTCTCCGCAGCGCGCGCGGCGGGCGTGTAGTAGTAGCTGGCGTAGTTGTAGTAGGTGTACTCCTTGAGGTTCGTCGACGAGCGATTGAGGATGACCCCGCCGACGTTGACCTGGCGTTCGTACAGGGAATCGAGGGCCTTGCCGCTGAGGCGGGCGAGGGTCGAGGACATGCGCACGACAAACAGCACCGTGTCGAGCTTGGGCGCAAAGCTGCCGGTGTCGTCGGCGACCAAAACCGGAGCGCTGTCGAAGATGACGTAGTCGTAGTCGGCCGACATTTGCTTGAGCATCTCGTCGGCCGTCTTCGACAGCAAGACCTCGGATGTCTGGTCGATGACCTCGCCGCGCGCCATCAGCTTGAGGTTGGGAATGCCGGTGTCCTGGACGGCATCGCGCCAGGGGATCAGGCCGCGCATCACCTCGCTGAGGCCGGGCGTGTTGGGCAGCTTGAACAGCTCGCTGACCCCCCCGCGACGAAGATCGCAATCGGCCAGCAGCACGCGCGCGCCACCAAGCGCCATGGTGACCGCGAGGTTGGAGGTGACGGTCGTCTTGCCCTCATTGGGCACGGCACTGGTGACCAGGATCGTCTTGGGCGGGGTGCCCTGCCAGTTCTTGAAGAGGATCGACGAACGGACGTTGCGGAAGGCCTCGGCATAAAGGTGGCGGGTGTCGTTGGACTGAAGCAGGGCGACATCGCCGCGCTGCTTCTGCTCCGGAATCTGGCCAAGCACAGACTCGGCCGGGAACAGCGCCTGGAACTCGCTGAACGAATTCATGCGGTCGTCGAGTCGGTCAAAGATCAGCAGGATGATCATGCCTCCCATGAGGCCGGCAAGCATGCCGCCAAGCAGGGGTTTGACCGGCTCCAGCTCCTCCTTGAGGGCGTCCGAGGCGGGTTCCTGAACCGCAACGTAGTCGGTCTGGATGTTCTGCATCTGCTGAAACTTGACCACCATCTCAAACATCTGGTCGTGGGCCAGCTTGGCGGTTTTGTACTCCTCCTCCAGCCGCTCGTGCTCGGCGAGCTTGGCACCGAGTTCGAGCGCCTCCTTCTCCTTCTCGGCGATCTGCTGGTCGAGACCGCGGATGCGCCGCTCAAGGTCAGCCATCTGGCCGCGCAGTTCCTTGAGGATTTCCTCCTGAAAGTTGGCCAGCAGGCGGCGGGCCGACTCGATGCGTTCATCGACCTCGACCACGGACGGATGTTGTTCCTTGAAGGACTTGAGCAGCTTGGTTCGCTCGTTCTGCAGACGGAACATCTCGTTGCGGATCTCCAGGTAATTGCGTTCGGCAGTGGAGATGCCAAGGCTGGCGCGCGAGCTGGCCACCTGCGGCGTCGCGGCGGTGTCGGCGGGCGTGGTCGCCGACGGGGAGGCGGCACCGGCCGGGGCCGTGGCGGAGCCGGCGGCCACGCTGGCCGCACCGGCGAGGGCGGCACGCTCACGGTTGACCATGGCGGCATCGACATCCTGCAGCGCAAGGCGGATGTCGTTCAATTCCGTGAGCAGGGATTCCTTCTTGCCCTTGAGGTTGATCAGGAAGGCGGCGGCCTCGTTGTTGCCATTGGTGAGGATGACAATATTGTTCGCCTTGCGGAAGACCTCGAGCTTCTCGCCGCTGTCCTGCAATTCACGGCCCTTCTTGACGACGTTTTCGGTGAAAGTGTTGAGCGCTTTTTCCAAGCCCTGCTCGCGGATCTGCTGGCGGAAGGAAATGAACTCGTCGATCAGCGCCTGCAGGAAGATCTTGGTGTAGGCCGGGTCCGACCCGGTGGCAAAGACGTTGAAAATGGCCGAGCCGCGGTTTTGGGCGACGCGGATTTCGACCTCGGAATCCTTCAGGTCCGGATACAGGGCGCGGATGCGCGCCAGGGCGCGCTTCTTCATCTCGGCGCTCTGTAGCGTCTCGATGATGGTGCCGTAGAAATCGACCATGATTTCCTGCCAGCCGGCGACCTCGCCCTGAGCAACCATGCGTCCGCCGGCGACGAGTTTGGCGAGCGACTTGTACTCGTCAGGCTTGCCGGTGATGAGCACGGCCTGGATGCAGATGCCGATGCTGGCGGTAAGCAGCAGGAACCACCAGCGGCGGAGAAACAGGATCTGGTAGCGCTGCAGCTTCGCCGACGTCTCGTGGATGCGGCTGAGGTTGTGCGACTGTGCCTGGCCAGGCAGGGTCAGGTCCAGAGGGGCTTGCGGGGGCGTGTTCACGGTAGCGGCGGGGTGGGGCAGGCGGCGCGGGCCTGCTGGCATTCAGCCTCCGCAGCCGGGTGCCGGGCTGGCCTCAGAAGTTCACCTTCTTCTCGTCGACGATGATGACGTCGTTGTTCCGAATGAAGATGTCGTAATCCAGATTGCCGCGGCGCATGATCTCGTCGAGGTCAACCAGGATCGTCTTGTTGCCCTGCGGGGTCTTGCGAACCAGCTTGACCTTCTGGGGGTTGGCAAACTGGGCAAAACCGCCGGCGCGCAGGATGGCTTGGCTGATGGTGATGTCCTCATCCTGGGGCAGCTCGTACTTGCCCTGGCGCAAGACCTGGCCGTAGACGGTAAAAAAGTCGATCTCGGCGCTGCCGAAGCGCAGCCGCGAATTCGGGTCGTCCTGGCGCTTGAGGTCGATCGCCACCACGACGGTGGCCTGGTTGTAGTAGCTCTGCTCGAGGCGCTTCTTCACCTCGTGGGCGAGCTGCTTGCAGGTGCGTCCGGCAGCCTTGACCAGGCCGATGTGCGGCGCGTAGATTTCACCGGTTGCCCCGACGCGCAGCTGACGCGGCTCGGTGCGGTCCTCGACGATGCGCATGCTGATGGTGTCGCCGGGCTCAATCGGCTGGGTGTCGTCGAGCACGTCCATCGAGTTGATGACGGCGGCGGAACGGGCGATGTCACCCGTTGCCACCGGGTTCGTCGCAGCCGACCGGCGCTCCTCGTACTCGCGCACGCCCGCATCCTGGGCGTGCAGCAGGGCCGGGACCAGGGAGAGCAGACAGTAAAAACGCAGCGGTGACATGAACGACGGGGCGGGGAATTAGAAGTTGTAGTTGAAGCCGAGAATGACGCGGTTCTGCGTAAAGTCCTGGTCGTTGAAGTTGCCCGGGCCGGACAGCATGTTTGTCAGATAGTAGCGGTAGCCGAACACCAGGCTGGACTTGTGAGTGAGGGCGTAGGTGAGGTCGAGGTTCCAGGCGTGCTGGTCGAAGAGACCCGCATTGGCATAGCTACCCAGATCGCCCGCTGCCCTGGCGGCGGCGCTGATCGAGTTGCCACGGCGCTCGGCATCGGTTCGGCCATAGTGGTAACCGATGCCGCCAGTGAGCTTCGACGTGATGCGGTGGGAAAGGTGCAGGTCCATGCCATATTGCAGGGTCTCCTGCGCGTAAACCCCGCCGGACATCTCGGCCTGTTCCACATAAGAGCTGAGCGAGATTCGGCTGCCCTTCCAGGCGATCAACGAAATGCCATAGTTCAGGTAATCCGCCGTGACGAAGTTGGAGGTGACGTTGAGTGCCGATTCGCGGCCAAGACTGAGGCTGTGGCTCATGCGCGAGTTGAGCTGGTTGCTCAGCGTCACGCTGTAGTAGAAGTCGTCGAGGTCGGTGTTGTCCCCCGAGGTGAGAGGGCGCGTGGCGCCGGGCGGGCCGTAAGTCTTGAAGTCGATGTCGTCGAACTCAAAGTTTTGCCAGCCGCCGGCGAAGCGCGCGTAGGTGTTCTTGGCCAGCGGCAGGGCCAGGAAGAGGCCGGCATTGGACAGCAGGCCGTCGGGATTGAAATCGTTCTTGTACTTGAGGTCGGTGACACCGCCCTCAAGGCCGGCCGCCCAGGTGCCGGTCGGGCTGAAGGAGAGCGAGGTGTGCAAGGAATCGGTTGTGCGGCTGAAGCTGTCCTCGTTGTCGGCACCGCGGCCGCGGCCGACGCCGGGAATCTGCTGCGGCTGATCCTGCAGCGCCATGGCATCCGAGTGCATCAGGTTGGCGGCCAGGGTCCAGGCGGAGTTGATGCGCCAGTTGGCGGCAATGCCGGCGTCGTTCTGGAAGACCCCAAAGACCTGGTTGCGGGTGAGAGCAAAGTCGTTGCGGACGGCCGGACGCACCGACATGCGGTTGTAGAGCGTGATGAAAACCGGACCAGCCTTGATGTCGAAGGCCAGGGTGCTGCCCGGCAGCACGTTGAACACAAAATTGCCGTTCCCATAGGGCGAGAGTTCGGGGTGATTCCAGTAGTTGTCGAAACCCACGGCCGTGGTCAGCGACAGCCGGTTGTTCTGCGTCACCTGATAATTCATGTCGACGTTCAACAGGGTTGAGGTGATGACATCGTCGATCGGATCACTGCCGGAGCGGTTGATGTTGTCGTTGTACTCGACGCCCTGATAGAGACCAAAGCCGATGTTCACCGGGCCAGCGCGGACATTGCGGCGACCGTTCAGGAAGGGGTCGGAAATGTAGGTCGGCGCGAAAAAGCCGGTCGGGGAGGTGTACTGTCCTGCGTAGTTCGTGTAATCACCCACCGTACGGGCGGCCAGAGCGGCACTGCCACTGCGCACGGTCGGCCGGCTGATCTCACGCGACGCCTCGTAGTCCGTGCTGCGCTGGCCCATGGATTCTCCGTTGGAACGATACACGCCGCTGTCGTAGTCATACACGACATCACCGTCCCGGGCGCCCGACTGACGAGCGGCGGCATCGGCGCGCTGACGCGAGCGCAGGTCGTCGAAGAACATGCCCGTCTGGCTGGGCGAGACACCATACTGCGCGAGCAGCTCGGGCGCACCAAAAATCGAGAATAGGGTGACCATGAGAACCACGGCTGGCGTGGCCCCGAAGCGGCGAAAAAGCGGGGACAAGATCATGGGGAAAACAGCAAAAGAAGGGTCGGGAACGCGATTGATCCGAAACAAGAAACGGGATTTAAACCGTCGGCAAACGGCTTGTCCATTCAAAACAAACCCCCGCGCCCAGTCACAGGCCCAAGCACGAGACTGGCATTCAAGCTCAAAATCTTTTAAAATCAATCTTTTGCATCGGAAAAATCCCCCTCTTCCCAAGGCTCCCAGCAGGCAAGTTTTTCGCCCTGTGCGGGAGATGAATAAAAATATGAACTTTTTTCCAACGTTCTCGCTTGGCCGGCATCTAAGCCTTCACAGTGATGGCGGGAGAAGATCCCCCTGAACTGGTCTTGAGAGTGATTGGTTGTTGTCATCACCCCTGTGGAAACACAGGATGTGTTGAGGTTGATGCAAACAAAGGGGCCGGGCGGAATCGGGAGCCGCCCGGCCTCAACTTTTTCCAAGCCGTGAGGCTTGATCAAGCCGCCCCCTAGTCACTCCTCAGCCCCAACTTCGGGTGACCTGAATCCAGGCGGTTTCGCCCAGCCATCCGCGCGCCATCGCCGCCAGCTCCCTACCCGCGGCCTCGTCACGGGTGACGGCAAACATCGTCGATCCGGAACCCGACATGAGCGCGGCAACCACCCCCGGCTTTTCCAGCAGCCAGGTCTTCAGCGCCGGGAGGAGTCGATACTTCTCGAACACAGGCCGCTCCAGGCTGTTTTCGAGATTCCCCCAGGGACCGGACTGTGGGCTGTAGCACACGCCGGGCAACTCTTGGGAGCCCACCCACTGGCGGTAGGCCCAGGGGGTGGGCACGGGAAACGGCGGTTTCACCAAAACCAGCGACAGCGGCTGCGTCAGGGTCGCCGGCACCACTTTCTCGCCCCGGCCCGAGCCGTCGGCGGCAATGGTTTCGAGCAGGAAAAACGGCACATCCGCACCGATTCCCGCCGCCAGTTCCAGCAGGTCTGCCAGGGTCAGCGGCCGGCCGGCAAGCTCATTGGCCGCGCGCAACACGGTGGCCGCATTGCCGCTGCCACCGCCGAGACCGGCCCCGGCGGGAATGCGCTTTTCCAGATGCAACCTCCAGGCGTGGCGGACGCCGGTGCGCTGCTCAAACGTCTCAAGCGCACGCAGGGCGAGGTTGGAGCCGTCGAGCGGCAGCCCAGGTTCCGAGCAGGTGAAGGCCACGCCCTCGCCGCGGCCGCGGCATTCGAGCAGCACCGTGTCGGCGATGGCGACCTTGCAAAGGCGGGTCTGCACCTCATGGAAGCCGTCGTCGCGACGGCCGAGGATGCGCAGCCAGAGGTTGATCTTGGCAGGAGAATCGAGTTCGAGTTTCACAGCGGCTTGCCGAGCAGCGCGAGCATGCGACCGGTCCGGCCCTTCTCCATGCGATAGGAATAGTAGCGCCGCAAGTCACCCGAGGTGCAAACTCCGGCATCGACAAAATGCTCCGGTCGCACGCCGGCCTCCAGGCACTGGCGACGAATCATCGCGGCGAAATCCACCTCGTAGGCGGGAGGACGAATGCAGGGGCTGATCTGCACGCGCACGTCGGCGGCCCGGCTGCCGAACTGCGCAGCCAGCGACGCCAAGGTGACCGCCACGATGCCAAGTTCCGTGCCCTTCCTGCCGGAATGCACCAGCCCGAAGGCGCCGCTGACGGGATCAACCAGGTGCACGGCGGCGCAATCCGCCACATAAATGCCGAGCAGCGTCCCGGGCGCCTGGGCAATCAGGGCGTCCACGCCCATCGCCAGGCCTCCGCCGTGTTCCGCAAGGGCCACACCGGCGCCATGAACCTGTTCGGCCAGCTGCAGGGCCGCGGGTTGGAAGCCGAGGTCACGCACTTCAGCCTCGTGCCAGGGACGCAGGCGCTCGAGCACTTCGGCACGATCGCCGTCGACCTCGATCCCGGGGTGCCTGAGCAAAAAACGCTGGCTCAGGCCGAGCCCACGCAGGGAGGAGTAGTCCTCCCAGAGCAGCGGATCAGCAGGCGCGGCAGCCACGACAGGCAGTCGCTTATTGAGCTGCAGCCATCGGTTCCAGCGTCTCGCAGGTCGCCATGAAGCTGACCGCGTCCGGGGCGGCGACTTCGTTCATGGCGGCGGCGATCTGATTTTTCAAAACCTCGCGCAGGCGACTGACGAGGTTCAACCCATTGGAAGTAACGCGCACCATCACCTTGCGACGGTCATCCACGGCGTGGGTGCGTTCCATGTAGCCAAGCTTTTCGAGGCGATCCACCAGACCCGTCGCCGCAGCGGTCGAGTGCGACATCTTGCGGGCGATCTCCGTCATGGTCAGTTCCTTGGCGCTGGCCAAGTGCGACAGCAGGAAAAACTGGGCGAACGAGATGTTGTCCCGGTTCAGTTCGCGGGAGAGATTCAGCAGAAACTCGCGCTGACTGAACAAAATGAAGTCCGCCAGTTTGGCGTGATCTTGGATCGCTGCTTGGGATTCCGTGGCCATAATTTCAAAAAAATCTGTCCGTATAAGGGAATTATCGCGGATTCCGAGCACTTTACAAACCGCAGAAGTTCAAGGCAAGTTGAATTTATCAAAATTTTGATTTTAAGCCCGGCGTTCATGCCGAATCGGCATCTTCCCTTTGTGAATCGGCCGATCCATGCCACTGTGTTGCATGCGCTTCGCCGAGATCGATCCCGTCCAGATCGTCATCATCGTCCTTGCGATGCTTGGGGGGTTTGTTCAGTGGCTGTGGGGGCTGGTCCAGCAGGCCCGTGAGGAGCGCGAGCGCCGACGCGCCTCGCCGCCGGATCCGGAGGAGCGCCGCCTGCGCGAGGAAGCTTGGCGCCGCCAGGTTGAATCGCCGCCCCTGCGTCCCTCTCCCCAGGCGCCGCGACCGGTCAACGACGCGCCTGCGGATCCCTGGCAAATGGTGCGCAAGTTGATGGAAAAAGCCCAGGAAGCGGCGCCGCAGCCTGCCCCGGCGCCCGAACGACCCGCCGTCCGCCCCGTCAGCCAGCCCACTCGGCCCCCGGCCCCGCCGGAGCATCGCCCTGCCGCCCCGCCCCGCCTGGCGACTCACCCTCGCCCCGGCGTGGTGGCAGTTGAACCGGTACGCGTGCCGGTCCACGGCGTGCAGGCGAGCGTCGAAACTGCCTTCACCGTCACACCATCGCCGATGACCCCCAGGCCCAAGGCTGATCCCCTGGCCCGCCTGCTGACCCGCCCCGAGTCTGTGCGCCAGGCTGTTCTGCTGCGTGAAATTCTCGGCCCGCCAAAGGCCTTGCAAACGGGTACGGATGCGCCATCCTAAGAGCTCGCAGCACCCGCCGGTGTGGTGAAATTGGTAGACGCGCTAGACTCAAAATCTTGTGTCCGTGAGGACGTGTCGGTTCGAGTCCGACCACCGGCACCAACCTTGAAAATCAAGGGATTAGCTGACCCCAAGGGGGATGCATTGCCCCCTCCCCCGTCATGCATGACAAAAGCATGACAAAATTTGGGTTCAATACCTGGAAATCGAGTCCCGCCATCATCCGGGTCAAGCGTGGCAGCGCGGTGGTGCCGATCTACCAGGGTCAAGTGCGCGGCTGCACCCGCTACACTCTGGTTTTCCACCTCAACGGCCAGCGCAGGAGGCGCACCTTCGGTTCTCTTCAAAAAGCCAAGGCCTAGGCTCAGCTTGTCGCACGACGGATTCAGGAAGGGCCCTCTTCCACCAACGATCTCAGCGTCTCTCAGCGCCAATGCTACCCGACCTTGGAGCGCATGACCACGCCCCTGAACATCGCCCCGATTGCGGCCATTCCCCTGGCTAGTGGTCGGTCGGCCTCCCAAGCTGCAGTCAGCTGGCCAGGCCCTGCGCCTATGTCCGATTTCGCCCATTCATGCCCTTGCTGGTTTGGGGCGGCAGGTCAGAGATGTTCGAATTTTTGCTCTGGATACGCGTGCTTCTCGCGGCGGAGATCAAAGCGATGGTCTGACGACGTATCCAACTCTCTCAATGCCTCGCATTCCGATTTTGCTCTTCCTTTCCTCGCCATGGGTTCTTCTCGCCGCCGAGCCGGCGATGCCGGAGAAACACCGTGCCTTGTTCAGGGAGAATTGCGTGAGCTGCCATGGGCCGGAGAAGCAAAAAGGCAAGTTCCGGGTCGATGATCTGCCACTTTCGATCACAAACGTCGAAATCGCCGAGAAGTGGCAGAAGGTGCTGAATGCGATGAACTCGGGCGACATGCCGCCGGAGGACGAAAAACAGCCTGACAGTGCCGCGAAGGCCGATTTCCTCGATGATCTGGCGAATGTGATGGTCGCGGCTCGACGGACTCTGGGCGATCAAAAGGGCGTCATCACAATGCGGCGGTTGAATCGTCGCGAATACAAGAACACGCTGCGGGAGCTGCTCGGCGTGGAGATCAATGTGGCCGAGTTGCCACCGGATGGTGGCTCGGGGGCCTTTGATACCGTGGGCTCGAACCTCTTCATGTCGGCGAACCAGATCGAGCAGTATCAGGCGCTCGGTCGGGAGGCGTTGGAGGAGGCGTTTGCCTGGCAATCAGCGGCAAGCGTCACCAAGAAGCTGCATTACGAAGGCGAAACGACCACGCCGAGGGTGCGGGACTTTGTTAAGTATCAAATCGCCGCGCGCGAGAGTGCGCAGAAGTGGGTGAAGGCCGTCAATGACGCCGCCGCAAAGCCGGAGAACAAGGAAATCGTCGCGAAGATTCGCGAGGAGGTGAAGAACAATGAGTCGCGCTTCCGCCGCGAGTGGGCCCGAATCCCCGGGGCGCCGAATCCGCGCACGTTTGGCTTTGACAAGAAAGGTGAGAACGATGCCGACCTCGCGAACGATTCGCTCGGAGCGGGCTGGTTGAAGTATCACGAATATTACATTGGCATGCCGGACGTGGATCGCGGCGCCTTTCTGGGCGTGCAAACGCGTCATCCGGCGGAGCTGAACGTGAACTACATCGAGCTGCTCGTGCCTTTTGATTGGCCGGTCGGCGATTACATCGTCCGCGTGCGAGCCGCGGCGGTGAAGGGCGCGCCGCAGGAGCGTCGCTTCCTCGATTTCGGCATTCATGCCCGCACGGGCAAGGTGCTGAACACTTATGAGATCACCGGCACGATGGAAAACCCGCAGACCATCGAGATCCCGCTCACGCTGACGCGTGGCAACCTCACGCGAGAGAACCGCTCGCTCTTCTTCCGCGAGAAAGGCAGTTGGGACACCAACGAAGAAGGCAATCGCAAGCGTGCCGAGGCCGTGAAGCGCAACGGCATCGGCCCCGAGTTGGTGCTGTGGGTGGACTGGATTGAGGTCGAACGCGTGCCGAATGCCGCGAAGCCCGTTCCGCCAGGTTTTGCCGCTTTGAAGTTGCCGCTCGATGACAAATCGCCCGCGCCCGCCGCTGCCGAACTGCGTGCGGCCCTCGAGCGCTTCGCCACCGAGGCCTTTCGCGGCACCCCACCGCCTGCGGACTATGTGGATCGCTTGATCCGCCTCTATGACATGCGCCGCAAAGCAGGTGACAAACCGGTGGCCGCGCTGAAGGAGACACTTTCTGTCGTGCTGGCCTCGCCGATGTTTCTCTACCTTGCGGAGCCTTCGCCGGATGAGAAACGCCGCTCTTTGACGAGCGCGGAACTCGCCACAAGACTCTCGTATTTCCTCTGGAGTGCGCCGCCGGATGCCGAGCTTCGGAAAAGCGACCTCTCGAAGCCCGAGGTGCTCGCCGCGCAAACAAACCGTCTGCTTGATGATCCGCGGTCGGAGGGCTTTTTGACCGCGTTTGTGCATCAGTGGCTCGGATTGGATCGCATCGAGTTCTTTGAGGTGAATCGTGCCCTGTATCCGCGTTTTGACACCGGCACGAAGGTCGCCGCCAAAGGCGAAATCCACGAGACCATCGCGCACATCTTGAAGCACAATGCCAGCCTGCGTGATCTTTTGAAAAGCGACTACGTCGTCATCAATCGCGTGCTCGCTCACTATTACGGCATCCCCGGCGTGAAGGGCGATGGCTACGAGAAGGTGATGCTGCCGAAGGACTCGCCACGCGGCGGCCTGCTCGGCATGGCGGCCATTCATTTCATGGGCGGCAATGGCGAGCGCACCAGCCCCGTCGAGCGCGGCGCCTGGGTGTTGCGCAAGCTCCTGCACGATCCGCCACCGCCCGCGCCTGCGAACGTCCCCGCCATCACGCGACTCGCGGGCAAGGTGCTCACCTCGCAGGAGCGCTTGCTCGCGCATCAGGAGGACCCGCAGTGCGCCAGCTGCCATCGCAAGATCGATCCCATCGGCCTTGGTTTGGAAAACTTTGACGCCGCCGGCCAATGGCGCACCGAGGACAGCTACACCGCACTCGACGCCAACGGCAAACCCGCCATCAAAACCACCAAACGGTGGCCCATCCAGCCCGCCGCCGCCTTCTTCAAAGGCCCCGCCTTCACCGACTTCTTCGCGCTCCGCGACATCATCGCCAGCAAAGCCAACGCCTTCGCCCGCAGCTTCAGCGAAGCCTTGATCGAGTTTGCGCTCGGACGCCCGATTGGCTTCCGCGACGAGCCCCTGATCGACGACATGATCACCCAAGCCAGCAAGAAAGACCTCGCGATGCGCGAGTTCATTCACGCCCTGGTCGGCAGCCAAGAGTTCCACACGAAGTAGCCTTTCATGAAAACCCGCCGTCACTTCCTTCAGTCCAGCACATCGCTCATTGCTCTGCCAGCACTGGAGTCACTTGGGTTTCGTCGATTTGCCTCGGCGGCGGCTCCAGCGGCACCGCCGAAGCGGTTGGTGTTTCTTGGGTTCGGCTGGGGGATCACGACGGAGACGTGGTTTCCGGACATCAAGCAGACGGGAAAGGATTACACACTGCCGGAGGGCTTGAAGCCGCTTGCGAGGCACAAGGCGGACTTTTCCATCGTGCAGGGGCTTTGGAACAAATACTCGAACGAAGGCCACTGGGGCAGCACGATGTGGCTCACGGGCGCGAACCGCTTCGCGGAGCCGGGACAGACGTTTCACAACAGCATCTCGGCGGATCAGGTCGCCGCGGCCAAGCTGGGCATGGAGACGCGATTTGCATCGCTGCAACTCAATGGCAGTGAGAACGCAGAGGCTTCGGGGCATGGACCGGGGCTTTCGATGGCTTGGGATGTGAGCGGCAAGCCGATCGGCGGCCACAAAGGCCCGGTGGAGGCGTTTCATCGGCTGTTTTCCAAGGACACGACGCCCATCGAGCAACAAAAGGCGATGCTCGCACAGAAGCGCAGCGTGCTTGACACGGTGATGGAGAACGCGAAGGCGATGCAGCGTGATCTTGGCAAAAACGACAAGGCCAAGCTCGACGAATACTTTCAGGGCATCCGTGACATCGAGACGCGTCTGTCGAAGGATGAGCAATGGATCGGAGTGCCGCAGCCGATGGCGCCGATTCCTCAGCCGCAAGAAGGCCTGGCAGGCAAAGAGGAGATCAAAATCATGTATGACATCATCGTCGCCGCGATGCAGACGGACAGCACCCGCGTGCTGACCTACCGCCAGCCGGTGAGCACGCTGCTGACGAGCATCGGCATCAAGGTTGCCCCGCATGACATGAGCCACTACCACTCCACGATGGGCGAAAAACTCGCCGCCTCCCAGCAGCGCGACCTCGTGCAGAGCGAGCTGCTCGCCGGACTCATCGACAAACTCAAGGCAACCAAGGAAGCCGATGGCAGCCGTCTTTTCGACCATGTCGCCCTCGCCTACGGCAGCAACATCCGCACTGAGCACAACCTCGACAACTGTCCCACGCTCCTCACCGGCGGCGGCGCGGGCATCAAACTCGGGCACAACATCGTCGCGCCGAAGGACACGCCGCTTTGCAACGTATGGCTGAGCCTGCTCCACGGCATCGGCGTGAATGCCGAGCGCCATGGCGACAGCTCGGGTGTGCTGAAGGAGATTGTGGCGTGACGAAAAACATCGCAGTGGCGACTTTTGGCATCCACCTTCACC
>JBIJBO010000216.1:0-5046 GCA_044345215.1 Prosthecobacter sp.
AGGCCGTGAGGGCGCGCGGGTCACCATCAACGAATTCAGCGCCGAGGTTGATGCCGTTCAAGCGGTCGGGCAGGGGTTCCTCGCCGACTGCCAGTGGACCGCCCTCGGCACCGTGGGCCACTGGGGGCACGCCCACACCCGGGTGAACCGCTACAAGGCCCGAGTCACCGTGACGGCCGTGCGCGGCGAGTGGAAACTGACCGGGCTCGAGGTCCTTGAAGCGCGCCGTCTGTGAGGTCTCCGGTGCGCATTTGCCCCGACTCCGCTTTTGACAAAGCCCCCCCGTGGGCCATGCTGGGATTCCCTTGAAACGCGTCCTTTTCGTCTGCACCGGAAACACCTGCCGCAGTCCTCTGGCGGAGGTGTTGTTCCGTGACCTGGCGAAGCAGCGCGGGGATTACGAAGTGCTCAGCGCCGGCGTCGGCGCCTTCTCCGGCCAGCCGGCCAGTCGCCACAGCCAGGAACTGGCCCGTCAGCTCGGCCTCGACCTCTCCGCTCACCGCAGCCGCTCCGTCACGGTCGATCTCGTTGATGCCGCCACCCACATCTTTGCCATGAGCCGCGGCCACCTTGCCGACCTGCTCGAGGATTACCCCAACGCCGAGGACAAGATGTATCTGGTCAGCGAGTTCGCCGCCGAAGACGATCTGCGCGGCCGCGACCTCGCCGACCCCTTTGGCGGCGGCCTCGAGGACTATCGCAAAACTCTCCAGCGTCTCGAACGCCTACTGCCGAGCGTATTCAACTACATCGAGCAGACCTGGAAGCCCGCCGCCGGGGAAGCTCGCTGATCCGCGCCGCCCGCCCCCCTTACCCCATGCCTGAACTGCCCCACTGCCTCGCCATCGGCGCCGACCACGGCGGCCTCGAACTCAAGAATGCCGTCGTCGCCCACCTGCGCGCCGGTGGTTACGCGGTGGAGGACCTGGGTACCCACGACACCGCATCGGTCGACTACCCGGATTTCGCCGCCCTCGTCAGCGAGCGCGTGCTCGACGGTCGCGCCGATGCCGGGATCCTCGTCTGCACCACCGGCATTGGCGTCTCCATCGCCGCCAACCGTCACGCCGGCATCCAGGCCAGCCTCGTCCATGATCCGGAAACCGCGGCCATCACCCGCGAGCACAATGCCAGCAACGTCCTCTGCCTCGCCGGCAAGACCACCTCCGTCGAGCAGGCCGAGGCCATCGTCGACGCCTGGCTGAAAACCCCCTTTGCCGGAGGCCGTCACGGTCGCCGGGTTGATAAAATGAACACCCAAGCCCACCCCCTCAGCCTCCTCGCCCTCTCCGATCCCGCCGTCGCCGACATCATCCGCGATGAACAGCAGCGTCAGCAGGATCACATCGAGCTCATCGCCAGCGAAAACTTCACCAGCCGCGCCGTCATGGCCGCGCAGGGCAGTTGCCTGACCAACAAGTATGCCGAGGGCTACCCCGGCAAGCGTTGGTACGGCGGTTGCGAGGAGGTTGACCGCGTCGAGCAGCTCGCCATCGACCGCGCCTGCCAGCTCTTCGGCGCCAGGTTCGCCAACGTCCAGCCGCACTCCGGCTCCCAGGCCAACGCCGCCGTCTACTTCAGCGTGCTCCAGCCCGGCGACAAGGTCCTCGGCATGAACCTCGCCCACGGCGGCCACCTCACCCACGGCAACCCCGCCAACTTCTCCGGCCGTTTCTACAACTTCTGCCAGTACGGCGTCAGCCCCGACGACGCACGCATCGACTACGATGAACTCGCCGAAGTCGCCAGGCGCGAGCAGCCCAAGATGATCACCGCCGGCGCCTCCGCCTACCCGCGCATCATCGACTTCGCCCGCATGGCCGAGATCGCCAGGAGTGTCGGCGCCTACCTCTTCGTCGACATGGCCCACATTGCCGGTCTCGTCGCCGGCGGCGCCCATCCGAGCCCGATGGAGCACGCCGACTTCGTCACCAGCACCACTCACAAGTCCCTGCGCGGCCCCCGTGGCGGCATCATCCTCACCAACAACGAGGAGCTGTTCAAGAAGATCAACAGCCAGGTCTTCCCCGGCGTCCAGGGCGGCCCGCTCATGCATGTCATTGCCGCCAAGGCTGTCTGCTTCGGCGAGTGCCTGCGCCCCGAGTTCAAGGACTACACCCGCCAGGTCGTTGCCAACGCCCAGGCCCTCGCCGCCGCCCTCGCGGCCCGCGGCTACCGCATCGTCAGTGGCGGCACCGACAATCATCTCATGCTTGTCGACCTCCGCCCGAACGGCCTCAACGGCAAGGTCGCCAGCGACACCCTCGACCGCGCGGCGATCACGGTGAACAAGAACGGCATCCCGTTTGACACCGAAAAGATCACCCTCGGCGGTGGCATCCGCATCGGCACCCCGGCGGTCACCACCCGCGGCATGAAGGAGCCGGAAATGGAACTCATTGCCGGCTGGATCGACCGTGCCCTGCGTCACAAGGACGACGAAGCCGTGCTCGCCCAGATCCGCGCTGAAGTCTCGGCCACCAACCAGCGCGTCCCGCTGCCCTGAACCTTCGGCGGCTCCCCGTTCAGGGGAGCCGCACCGCCGGGCTGCGGGGCGACTCCTTGCCACTCGCATCCAGGAAGCTGAGCTCATAGCGGCCCGTCGCAGGCGAGGGGAGGGCGATCTCCCGGTCCACCCGCAGTTCAGCCGGTGGTGCATCCCGCGCCGTCGCCACAGGCGTGCCCGCCTTCACCCCGATCTCGCGCCACCGTTCGCCGTCGCGGTACAGCCGCAGCGACCGCAGACCTCCGGCGGGCTCGGGATCCACCTGCCAGTGCAGGGCACCCTGGTTGTCGACCTGCAGCCGCGGCGCCGTCCGCGGTGGAGTCAGGGATCGCAGCGTCCCGTGCTCCGAAAAATCCCGCCACTGCGCCGCAAAGGCCGGGCCCGGCAGCCAGGTCAAGCCCGGGTCCCGGCGGGCCGCCGCGTCCGCCTCGCGCATCTGCAGACTCGCCAGATCCGCAAACACCGCCGGCTCCGTGCCACCCGCCAGCACGGTGTCGAAGAAACTCAGGCTCATCAGCCGCGAGTTGTCACAGCCGTGTTCCGAAAGCGGATCGATCACCCGCGTGACCTTGCCCCCGGCCGCACGCAGTTCGCCAAACATCCGGTTCATCGGTTCCCAGGACACGTGATGCTTCGAGGTCGGCACCGTCTCGCGTCGGCCCCAGACCAGGAGCAGAGGCAGCTCCCGGGCCACCGCGAGGAAACGCTGGCGGAACTCCGGCATACCGAACTGCTTGTGGCAACCCGCGCGGAACGACGCCGCCAGCACCCGCCCGGGGTGACGCACAATCATCTGGGCCGACCAACTTGAGCCCCCCGAATGCCCCCACAGCAGCCAGGGCGCCCGGCTCATCTCGGGGCGACCCAGGCGCCGCCCGAAATCCTCCAGCGCCGTGAGCAGCGCCCGCTCCGAACCGCTCTCCGGGTCATTCCATTCATCGCAGTTGCCCGCCACCTGATACATCGGCACCAGCAGCGCGCAGCCATGCTTCCGCGCCAGCGCCCGCCAGTGCGCATCGAGCGTCACCGGCGGATGCGTCGCCGGCGACGCATTCGTGCAGCCATGCTGATGCACGATCACCGCCCGCACCGGCTGCGCCCCCTCCGGCAGCCAGCAGGAAAACTCCGCCGACTCAAAGCGGTCGCCCGGCCCCGGAGGCAGAGCCAGCTCCAGCAGACGCCCGTCCGGCCGGAGTTCAGCAGCAGGAGCGGAGGTGACCCTGAGCAGCAGAGCCACGATCCAGGTCAGGCGTCGGGTGGAGGCAAAGCGCAGCAGCATAAGCAATGCAAAGCCAACGCCGGGCACCTCCACCTTCTGGCGGCAAACCCACCCGTCCCACCCACCCCGCGTTGTGGCCAACGCGCCTGCGGTCCCGAGTCGGCGTCTTCACCAGAAGACGGGATCGAACGGCTTGGCCACCGTCCCGATGCCTTGACACGGCACAGCGCAGCAGTTACTCCCATCCCGGGATGAGGGTTGAGGCATGAGCAAGAAGATCATCATCATTGCCGGACCGAACGGCGCGGGGAAAACCACCTTCGCGCGTTCCTTTCTGCCGGAGGAGGCGCAGTGTCCACGCTTCATCAATGCGGACCTCATCGCGGCAGGACTCTCGCCCTTTGCACCCGAGGCGGCGGCCATGAAAGCCGGTCGGCCCGTGCTTTTAGACTGGGGGAAAAACGAATGAGCGACAAAGACATCAGCCAAGCCAGGAATCCAGCCCTGCGAGGCTCGCTGAACGCCCTGCAACGGGCCGCTCTGGCCGCCCGCAAGACCGCCATCCAGACCAACACGGGCATCGTGATCCAAAGAGAGGGCAAGCTGGTACGCATCCCGGCGGCAGAACTGCGCGAATCCGCCCTGCTTCGGGAAGAGTCCACCGATTCCGCAGATTAAGAAGATGAGGCAGAGGCAGCAGAACCGGTAGGGCGCCGCTGCGTCGGCGCCGACTTCTTGAGGATCCCGAAGGGAGCGAGGTCACTCTCGATCGCTGCCTCAGGATGCCGACCGCAGGGTCCGCAGATTGCTCAGAGGGTCAGAAGGACGAACCGGTTTCAGCCGCAAAGGAACGCAAGGATCGCGAAGGATCTGAAATCTAAAATCTGAGATCTGAGATCCATGAGGGGCAGGGTAGATCGCTCTAATTCAAGAAGCGACTTGTCAGAATGAAGTCTTCGTGAGACATTAAAATACGATAAAGAAGCACAAAGCCGACAAATCATGCCAACACCCCACCCTTGTTCCGCTGCCGTACGCAAGGCCTTTGCCAAGCTGGGCGGGGACATCCGCGATGCCCGCCGTCGCCGTCGACTGCCGATGGCGGTGGTCGCTGATCGTGCCTTCACTTCCCGCTCCACCCTGCAACGGGTCGAGCAGGGCGACCCTGCCGTGAGCGCGGGCATCTACGCTGCCGTCCTGCAGGCGTTGGGATTGCTGGAAGGACTCAGTTTGCTGGCGGATCCCTCGGTGGATGAGGTCGGGCAGGCCATGGCGACCGAGGCTTTGCCACGGCGCGTGCGGATCAAACCCGCCAAGAACT
>JBIJBO010000080.1:0-16219 GCA_044345215.1 Prosthecobacter sp.
TGTCGGCCTGGGCCCACACCGCATTCGGCGCGGCATGAGTGAGTAGCGCTGCTAGCGCGAGATTGAATGGACGAATGCGAATCATAACGTTGGTTTGCGGGTTAAGCGCCGCTTGCAGGCGGTCACGACCTCATTCAACTCCGGCAGCACACGTCCGCGAAGGGTTCAGCAAAACAATTTCGACACAGTGCCAATCAGCTTGTGATGGCCGCGAATCCCGGGCTCACGATGAGTGCTCAAGCGTCAATCGCGAAATCGTCAGGATTTCGTCACTGTTCTCCGGCTTCCGCGCGCCTTGGGCCGACTTTGTCCGACCCACTCAACACATCCGCATCAGGAGCGAGCACAGTGTTGATGCGTTCACGAAGCGGACTGCCCTCCATGGCAAGTCCCGGAAACTTCACGGCCAACTGTCGGTAATAGACTGCGGCTGCCCGCAGATCACCCCGTTGCTCATAGTAGCTTGCAAGGCTGGTAAGTTCACGCTGCTCGGCGAGTTGCAACTCCGCCTGGCAGGCGCGCGCCTGCGCGGTCTTGTCGCTTTGTGGAAAGCGGTTGAGAAACCAGCTCATCAGCACCGCCGCGCGCTCGCGGTCACGCGGCGATCCGCCCTTCATCACGCGCCACTTCTGATAGGCGATCGCGGCCGCCTGATAACCGGCATCGTCGGCGAGTTCATGGCCGGCATGAAGCTCGGTGAATTCCTCGAACTGGGCCCGCGCCTCATCGGCGCGCCCCGCGCGGTGCAGCGCGACACCCAACAAATAGCGTGACTGAATGCCGGTTTCGTCATGAGGTCCGTTGAGGACGACACGCGCCAGCATGGCGACCACTGCATCGGCATCGATGTTCGGAGAGCCGCGGCCCTCCGGCGCGCTGCCGCGGCGCTCACCGGCGGCCAGCAGGCGCCGGACGAGCAGCAATTGACGCGCATGCGCCCGGGCGAAGTGCCCGGGCTGGCGCGCGACCAGCCCGTCAAGGGCCTCAAAGGCATCTTGCGGCCGCCCGGCTGCCTCATGCAGCCGGAACAGCTCCCACAGCGCCGCGGCGGCGGACTCGGTCCCGGGATGCTTGAGCGCCAGGGCCTGCAGACGCTCGCATGCGACCTCGGGGCCCTCGCGCTCAAGAAGACGCCTCGCCTCCTGCAAACGCCGCTCCGCCGGATCCTCCGCACCGGCAAACGCGGACGTCAAAAGCAGCAAACCAAACAGCCCCGCTCGGGCGGGGCTGCAGGCAGGGAGACGGGGGGAGGCTGGGTTCACTCGCTGGGCGGGCTGACACCTTCGAGCGTCGGCAGCAGGTCGGTCGCCGGCGCGGCGGCCGGCGCGGTCAGCGTGCCCGGCTTGTAAGCGCGTGCCAGTTCCTCGGCGGTTTTTTTGCCGACGGTGAGTCGACCGAGGTTGACGGTCACGTCCTTGCTGGCAAGCGGGTTCTTGACGATGGCCTCGGCGCCGGGATACAGGTTTTCGACGAGTCCCGAGTTCGGCCCCAGGCAGTCGACATGCGGCACGTTCGGATCGTCGGCGATCGTGTAGTCGAAGCTGACGATCTGCTGGCCGACGTTGCGGAACTTGACCGTGTGCTCGAGGCTTTCCTCGTCAACGATCTCGCTGACGAGTTGATAGGCCACGGGAGAGTCGCCAATGACGACCGTCCGGGTGGACACGGTTTTGCAGGAACTGAGGGCTGCGACGGCGAGCAGGCCGGCGGCGAGGGTGGTGCGGATGGGGCGGAGCATGGGAAGATCAGTAGCGGTAGCGGAAGCCGACGAGGTAGCCGTCCGTGCGGAAATTGCGCAGGTTGTCGAGGTCGCCGAAGTAGGTCTTGCGGTATTCCGCAAACACTGAGTAGCGCTCCTCCCAGGTCCATTCGAGACCGGCGCGCCAGTTCCAGACGTTGATGAACTCGTCGATCGTGAAGGGCACGGACTCACCCGGCAGGGTCGTGCCGCCCTGCACCTGGTCGGCAGACTGCGCTGTGGCGTTGCGGAACCAGACCTGGCCGCCGCCAAGGCCACCGCCGAGATAGGGCTTGAAGCCGCCCCAGAACTTGCCGAGACGCGCGCGGTAGCGGTGCAGGTCGAGCGCAAAGGTGCTGTTGAGGCTGAAGATCAGCGAATTCATGTCGGCCTGGTATTCGGCAATCTGATCGTTGGCGAGCGCGCCGGGCGACACCGAGCCCTGCAGGGTCGTGGCGGTGAAGGCCGCCTCAGCGGCAAGCGAGAATTCCACCGGCACGCGGCGCATGTCCCAGGTGCGTCCCACTTCGACGCTGAAGACGGCGCTGCCATCGATGTCCTCGACCGGGAAGGCGCGCGAGCCGATGCGGGTGGTGCCGGTCTGGCCGAGCGTCTCGCCGGCCATGACACTGACGTAGGGGCCCATCTTGCGCTTGGGCTTGGCCCCTTCGGCGAGAGCCCCGAGGGACTTCAACTCCAGCTCGGCAGCGGCGGAGAGGGCGGGCAGGCTGAAAACCGCGAGCAGGCAGGCGGCGGTGCGGGACAGTGAGATCGGAATCATGCGGTTTGGTCTGCCCTTAGAGCGCAAAGGCCGGTGGTGAAAAGAGTTCGCTGTGAAGAATTTGTCACAATGCCAGCGGGGCACTGGCGCGGCCCTCGCCTAACCTATCGATCCGATGACACGCATGCCGACAACCACTCCGCGCGCGCTCCGCTGGACAGCCAGCACCGCACTCTGCGCGCTGCTGGGGGTCGCCGTACTGCGGGCGGAAAAGCCCGCGCTGCCGGATGCCGTGCTCAACCCGCTGGCGCCGCGCCCGGCCACCGTCTCCCCCACCCTGCCCGAGCCAGGTCCCCCCATCGATCTCGACCACTACGAAAACCCGTTGCTGCTCTTCGATGGAGCGGGCGGGCCACCGGTCGATCCGGCTTGGAAAACCGACCTCCTGACGCCCTTGGCGCCGATGCCCGAGGAAGAGCCGGCCCCTGAACCCAGCGCCGAAGAAAAGCGCCTGCTGCAACTGGGCGCACGCGTCGCGGCCTCCGTAGCCGCCGTGCGAGTCTGTGACAAATTTGGCGCGCTACTTGCCATCGGCATCGGTTCCTACGTCAGCCCTGATGGCGTTCTGCTGACCGATGCCGGCCTGCTGCATCCGGAGATCGCCGAACGCGTCGATTACGTCACCCTTCAGCATGCCGATGGCACAAGCAGCCGTGTCCGCGGCTTTTATCATGTCGATCTCGTCACCGGCATCGCCCTGCTGCAATCCGAGGAGTCCGAAACGGAGCCCATCGCACTCGCGCCCGGTCGGGACTTCACCGCCGAGCAGGAGGCGCATGTGCTCGCTGTCTCCGAGAAACGCGGCCTGGTGCTGGCAAGCGCCCGCGTGCAGGCCGACGCTGCCGTCACCGGGCTTGGCTGGCTGAATGTGCGTGGCGAGGACTCCCCAGGCGCAGTCGGCTCGCCGGTGCTTGATGCAGAGGGGCGGCTCACAGCTCTCATCGCCCTCGCCGTGCCGTTGAAGAATTGGAAGAATTTTGCCCTGCCCGCCGATGCCGCGGCACTGTTGCTGCGCGAGACGCGCGCGCCGCTGCGACCCCTCACCGAACTGCCGCGCCGCCCGGGCCTGCGCGAAGTGACGAACGAGCCCGCCTTTGCCGAGGCCTTCCGGCTGCTGGAGCAAAAGCGCTTCACCGCTGCTCTCCGCAAGCTGTTGCCGCTGGCGCGCCGCTACCCGCGCAGTGCCGAATGCTGGGCTCTGCTGGGCCTCAACGCCCTGCACCTGAACGCCGGCCCCGAGGCCCTGAACTGCCAGCGCAAGGCGGTCGCCCTCGATCCCACGGCCGGACTCTACTGGCATCAACTCGCCGTCAGCCGGATGCGCGCCGGCACCGAGGCGCCCCCGGCAGAGGACGAGGACCGCGAGGCGTTGCAGTTGGCGGTCGACCAGCAACCGAACGACGCCCAGGCCTGGCTGCTGCTGGCGGGGCATCTCGCCCGCGCGGGCGATCTCACTGCAGCGGATGACGCCTTGCGGCGAACAACGCTGCTGGCACCCGAAAACGCCCGCGCCCACTACCTGCTGGCCTGCGTGCGCGGCAAGCTCGGCGATCACGACGGTGCCCAAACCGCCGTCCGCCGCAGCCTGTCGATCGCGCCCGACCAGGCCGACGCGTGGTTTTACCAGGGTCTGCTGCAAACGCAGCGCGGCGAACATGCCGAGGCCGCCAAATCCTGGCAGCGAACCGTTCGCCTGCAGCCCCGCCATCCGCAGGCTTGGCTCAACCTCGCCCATGCCCAGCGCAAGGCCGGCCGCGAGACCGAGGCACGCCAGGCCATCCTTGAGCACCAGAAGGTGCGCGTCCAGGCGGCGCGCTGAGCGGCCGCTCAGCCGAGCGGGCCGGCCCAGTCGCTCGGCATGCGCCAGTCGGCGCGCGGAGACAGCGCCACGGTGCCGACCTTGGGTCCGTCCGGCATCGACGAACGCTTGAACTGGTTCTGCGCAAAGCGGCGCAGGAACACGTCCAGCCAGCGTTCAATGACGGCGGGCGCATGCGCACCGGCAAAGGCAAGGCCGGCGAGATAAAGCAGCTTGTCGCGGCCGCAGCCGTGGCGGACGAAGTGGTAGAGAAAAAAATCGTGCAACTCGTAGGGCCCAACCAGATCTTCGGTGCGCTGCTCGATGCCGCCATCGGCGGCGGCAGGCAGCAGCTCGGGCGAGATCGGCGTGGCAACGATGTCGCGGAGAATGTCGCCGGCCTCGGCGGCGTGCCGCTCGGCGGCGCACCACTCAATCAGATACTTCACCAGCGTCTTCGGCACGCCGGCGTTGACGTGGTACATCGACATGTGATCGCCATTGAACGTGCACCAGCCGAGTGCCGCCTCGGAGAGGTCGCCCGTGCCGACCACCAGGCCGCCGGTCTGGTTGGCCACGTCCATGAGGATCTGCGTGCGCTCGCGCGCCTGGGCGTTTTCAAAGGTGACGTCGTGGCAGTCCGTCGGGTGGCCGATGTCGCTGAAATGCTGCCCGACCGACGGTCCGATCGGAATGACCCGCAGCGGCACACCCAGGGCCTCGGCGAGCTTCTCCGCGTTGCCGCGCGTGCGCGCGGTCGTGCCCAGGCCGGGCATCGTCACCGCGAGCGCCGCCGAACGCGGCAGGCCGGCACGCTCCAATGCATCGAGCACAACCAGCAGGGCCAGGGTCGAATCAAGACCTCCGGAAAGACCGATCACCGCCGTCACACTTTTCGTTTGGCGCAGGCGCCTTGCCAGTCCGGTGGCCTGGAGGGCAAAGATTTCCCGGCAGGTGGCGTCACGATCCGCACCCGGCGGCGGCACGAAGGGCTGCGGCGACAGCGGCCGCTGCAGGCCCGCAGCCACGGCGGCCGCCCCGCCGAGTTCGCAGGGGATGCGGCGGAACTGCTTGTCCGGCGCCTCGTCGCGGAAGGCGGCGCTGCGCTGGCGCTCATGCGCGAGCCGCTGCAGGTCGAGATCGGCGCTGGCCGCGCGTGTGGCGAAGGCGAAGCGCTCGGTTTCGGCCAGTAGCGTGCCGTTCTCGGCGATCAGGCTGTGGCCGGAATACACGGTGTCGGTCGAGGACTCGCCGGCACCGGCGCTGGCATACAGATAGGCGGCCAGGCAGCGGGCGCTCTGCTGAAGCACCAGGCCGCGACGGTAGGGCGCCTTGCCCAGCCATTCATTGCTGGCCGAGGGGTTGGCCAGCACGGTGGCTCCGGCGAGCGCGGCGCGTCCGGAGGGCGGCTGCACGGTCCACAGATCCTCGCAGATCTCCACACCGAGCACCAGGCCGGGCAGGTCGCTCACCTCGAAGAGCAAGTCCGTGCCGGCGGCGACGCCATCGATCTCGGCCGCTTTCAGCGTGTGCGCCGGCGAGAACCAGCGCCGCTCATAAAACTCGCCCGAGTTGGGCAGAAAGGACTTGGGGACATAACCGAGAATTCGACCCGCCCCCAGCACCGCGGCCATGTTGTAGAGCCGGCCGTCCACCGCCAGCGGCAGTCCGACAACGCCAAGGGCCCCGAGGCCGGCGGTTGCGTGGGCCAGACGGCGAAGTGCCGTCAGCGCCCGCTGCTGCAGTGCCGGCAGATGAAAGAGATCGGCGCAGGAATAACCGGTCAGGCAGAGCTCGGGAAAGACCACCACCCGGCACCCCTCGCCCGCCAGTCGCAACAAGGTGTCGCGAATCACGGTCTCGTTGTGATCGACATCGCCGAGCGCCAGTTCCGGCGAAACAACGGCGGCACGCACGAAGCCGTGTGCTTCGCGTTCGACGGGGGGGCGGCCCTGGGAGGACATGCTGGAGCATAACACGCTTCCGCGGGCCGGCATCGAGGAAAAAAACATCTTGCATGCCCGCCGACCCTCCCGCACACTTCAAGCGTTCCTGGTTCTCTCAATCAGGTGAACACTGGTGTCCGCTCCCGTGCAGGGAGCCGTGGTTTCTCAGGCGACCCCTCCTCGAAACCCGTTCCCGCGACGAGCCCCGGCTTGTATCGAGCGGAGACCGCGGCAAGGCCGCTATCCCCCTTTTTCATCCGCCACCCAGCCCCAACGGACACCGCGCCCTCCTGCGCCGGCCGTTCGCCAACCCCTCCTCATTTCCGCATCGCAACATGGCCGGACACAACAAATGGTCCAAGGTGAAGCACATCAAGGCCGTCGTGGACGTCAAGCGCGGCAAGGTCTTCAGCAAGCTCTCCAAGGAACTCACCGTGGCCGCCAAACACGGGGGGTCGAATCCCGACTTGAACGCCCGGCTGCGTTCCGCCATCCTCGCCGCGCGCGCCGCCAACATGCCGAATGACAACATCGAGCGCGCGGTGAAAAAGGGTGCCGGCGAACTCGGCGGCGACGCCATCGAGGAGATCACCTATGAGGGCTACGGCCCGGGCGGCGTCGCCTTCATGATCGAGGTCGTCACTGACAACCGCAACCGCGCCGCGAACGACTTGCGCGTGCTGCTGTCGAAGAACGGCGGCACCTTTGCCGACGCCGGCAGCGTCGCCTACCAGTTCACCCGCCGCGGCGAGGTGCGCATCCCCAGGGGCGACCTCGATGAGGATGCCGCCATGGAACTCGCGCTCGAAACCGGCGCGGAGGATGTCCAAGACGCCGACGATGAATGGATCCTGTTCACCGCCACCGACGAACTGTTCCAGGTGGTCGGCGCGCTGCGGGACAAGGGCATTCAGAGCACCTCGCAGAAACTCATTTACCAGCCGGCGACCCCCATCGTCCTCACCGACCTCGAGCAGGCCCGCACGGTGATCAAACTCCACGACCTGCTCGACGACTACGACGACACCCAGAACGTCCACGCCAATTTCGAGATCTCCGACGACATCGCCGACGAACTCGCCTGATCCCCTTCCCCCACCATGAGCGACGAAGAACTCCAGCTCGATCTGCAGCCAGCAGAACCCGCGCCCGCCAAAAAAGCCACCGCGCGCAAAACCGCGACGAAAAAGACGGCCGCGTCCAAAAAGGCCCCCGCGAAAAAAGCCGCCGGCAGGAAACCCAGGGCCAGTGCCGAACCATCGGCCGAGGCCGAAATCGCCCATGAACCGGCAGCGGAAATCCCCGCTCCCGAAACCGCCAAACCGAAGGCGCCGCGGCGTTCCGCTGCCGTGAAAAAGGCGGCCGCCATGCTCGCCGCCCTGCAGGAGCAGGCCTCGGCCGCACCGGCTGCAGAACCCACGCAGGAAGCGCCCGCTCCGGCTCCGGCCATCGCCGCCGAACCCGCGCCGCCACCCGCCGTCGAACCGGTCACCGCCAGTGTGCCGCCTCGATCCTCCGCGCCAGCGGTCGCCAAAACCGTTCCGGCGGTGACTGCGGCACCCGCCCTCGACGACAACGCCGCCCCCGACGAGGGCCAGGCGCCCGAGCGCAAAAAATCGAAGTTCGAGCGCTGGAAGGAGCGCCGCGAGCGCTTCCGTCAGGAAAAGCTCGCCCGCCGCCAGGCCCAGCAGGGTCAGGGCGGTGAGGGCAGCAGCACGGAGGCGGCTCCCGCCCACGGGGAAGACGAGCGCAGCCGCGCTCCGGAAATCGTGCTCGGTCCGCCGGAACCCGCCGACGGCATCCTGGAGCTGACCCCCAAGGGCTACGGCTTCCTGCGCCGCCGCGAAACGATGTATGCGCAGCACCCCCAGGACGCCTTCATCTCCGGCGATTTCATCCGCCAGTATGGCCTGCGCGAAGGCATGCAGGTCAAGGGCGTCGCCCAGAAGGGCCCGCGCGGCCCGCAGATCACCCAGGTCAGCGAGGTCAACGACCGCGCGCCCGAGGCGATGCGCGACCTGCCGCTCTTTGAGGAACTCAAGGCGATCAATCCCTGCAAGAAGATCCAGCTCGAAACCGCCAAGGACCGGCTGACCACGCGGGTGATGGACATGTTCACACCGGTCGGCCGCGGCCAGCGCGGTCTCATTGTGGCGCCGCCGCGCGCCGGCAAGACCACCCTGCTCCAGCACATCGCCGAGGCGGTCGTCGAGAACCATCCGGCCATGCACCTCATGATCCTGCTCGTCGACGAGCGGCCGGAGGAGGTGACCGAATTCAAGCGCATCCTGCCCAAGGCCGAGATCTACGCCAGCTCGAACGACCAGGATGTCAAGAGCCACACCCGCATCGCCACGCTGGCGATCGAGCGTGCCAAGCGCCTCGTCGAGTGCGGCGAGCACGTCTTCATGCTCATGGACTCGATCACCCGCCTGGCGCGCGCCTTCAACAACGCCAAGTCCGGCGGCGCGACGATGAGCGGCGGCATGGGTGTCGGCGCCATGGAAATCCCGCGCCGGCTGTTCGCCGCCGCGCGCAACACCCGTGAGGCCGGCAGCCTGACCGTGCTCGCCACCGCCCTCATTGAGACCGGCAGCCGCATGGACGACCTGATCTTCCAGGAGTTCAAGGGCACCGGCAACATGGAGCTCGTGCTCGACCGCAAGATCGCCGAGCAGTTTTATTATCCGGCCGTCAACATCTTCAAGTCCGGCACCCGCCGCGAGGAACTGCTGCTGCAGGCCTTCCAGCTCGACAAGATCCACATGCTGCGCCGCGGTCTCGCCGGCCACAAGCCGATCGACGCCATCCAGCGCGTGCTGACGCTCATGGAACGCTACCCGAGCAACGCCCAGATGCTCGTCGACCTGCCCAGCAAGGGCTGAGCCCGCGGCTCAGACCCGCTGGCCCAGCGCCTTCAGCTTCGCCTCGCCTTCGCTCCAGACCACGTCCTGGGGCAGGCGCTTGGACAATGCCGCCAACGCGGCAGTGACACCGGCCGCCTCGCCCATGGCGACAGCGTTGCCGGTGACCCTGTAGCTGGAGTGGGCGATGAAGTCGCCGCTGATGCAACGGCCCGCCATCATCAGGCCATCGACATCCCTGGCGATGAGCGCGCGCAGCGGGATGTCGTAGGGCTTGGCCTTGATCGGCTTGGGCATGATGGCGTGCTTCTGGTTGTCGTCGGCGCTCAGCGCATGGACATCGATGCCAAAGGTCACGCGCGCCACCGCGTCCTCGTGGCGAATGCCCTGGGCGAGGTCATCCTGCAGCACCGTGTAGCGGCCGCGAATGCGGCGGCCGTCGCGCACGCCGATCTGCTCGGCAGTGGCGACGATCTGCAGGCCCTCCCAGGGACCGCCAAGCGCGCGCAGGCCGGCGACCATCCGGTTCATCTCGGCACGGGCGCGGACGGTGGCCGCGGTCACCTCGGCGGCATCCCAGGGCTTGACGCCATATTCGTGATTCATCATGGCAAAGACCAGGTTGCCGCGCACATGCCACATCGTCGGTCCGGCATAGGACGGGAAGTGGCCCGTGCCGACCAGCACCTCCTTGATGCGCTGCTTCTTCTCGCTGTCGGTGTTCTCGCCCGGCAGTCTCTGGCCGAAGCGGATGAACTCGCGCAGTTGCCCGGCGTCCTTGACCATGAGCAGGGCGTTGAGCGACATCGGCTGGCAGGGACAATCCTCGGCCATGCCGATCTCAAAGGCGCAGCCGGCCTGGAAACCGAGGTCGCCGTCGCCCGTGGTGTCGATGAACACCGGCGCGCGCCAGGCCTGGCGACCCGACTTCGACTCGGTGACGATCGTCGTCAGCCGTTTGCCCTCGCGGAAGGCGGCCGAGACCTTGGTGTGATACTGAAACTTCACGCCCGCTTCCACGCAGAGCTCCTCCAGCAGCAGTTTCAGCGCCTCGGGATCGTAGCAGAAACGGCTGAGACTGGTCGAATCGGCACGGGCACCGCGCGCATCGAGCTTGTCGCGCAGTTCCTTGGCGAAGCCCGGCTTGTCGAAGTCGAGGAAATAACCAAGCAGGCCGGCGGTCCAGATGCCGCCCAGGCAGCCGCGCCATTCAAACAGGCGCACCCGGGCGCCCGCACGCGCCGCCGTGATCGCCGCCGTCACGCCGGCCGGGCCGGCCCCGCAGACAATGACGTCGGCATCGTCGGCCAGCGGCAGATCGTGCGCCGGTTCGGTGAAGGCCCCCACACCGGTCGAAGGGGCTGCCATGGTCTGGCTGACGGCACCGCCGGCCAGGGCGGCATGAAGAAAGCGGCGGCGGGAGACGGAGGACATCAGAGAGACTTCACGTTCGCCGCGCGACCGACTTTTCAGGGTTCGACGCCCGGCGGCTTCCTGAGCCGCTCCTGCAGGTGAACGCGGAAGGATTTGCCATCCAGCGTCAGGTCGGCCAGCACGGCGCGGCCGTCGAGCACACGCACCTCGGCAAGCACACCCTTGGCGCTGCGCAGCGATTCGGCCAGCCAACGGTCGGCTTCGGGCGCGAGTTTCTCGTTCAGGTAGTAGCGGTCAAACGGCCACTCGAAATGAGCCGTGCCGTTGCTGGCCCACCGCACCCGGACACGCAGAAAGCGACCGGAGGCCGGACGCTCGCGTTCGATCCGGGTCACGGTCGCCAACCCGTCGGCACCGACCTCGAGCACGGCATAACCATGGCCCCGCCATGAGCTCGCGGCCTTCTCCGCCGGTGCCTCGCGGATCTCGGGACGGACCGCCAGATAGCGGCCGCGCAGCGGGTCATAGGGATCCGGTGCGGTGCATTTCAGCCGGATCAACTCGCCCCCGGCGAGCACGCGCTCGTGCTGACGCACGGCGGCCAGCGGCACCGCCCACTGGGCGAGCACGGTGAGGGCAAAGAGCAGGATCGGCAGCGATTTCATGCGACCACCTCCCGACGGCGCCGACTCATGAAGAAGTTGAAGGCGAGGAAGGCGCTGCCAACGAGGATGAAGGCAAGGCCCTTGGCGAGCAGCGAGAGGTCGCTGTCGGACATGCGCGCAATCACCAGCAGGCTGAGCATCGCCGCGCCCAGGCGGGGCGCGGCCGGGCGACCGGCAAAGTCGAGCAGGATGAGGATCAGGCCGACCAGCGACAAATGGGCGGTGAAAAGACCGGCCAGCAACGTGCCGTGCAGCGCGGCGGGAAAAACCGCCTTCACCAGCAGGGGCAGCAGCACGACGGAGGTCACGGCGAGCAGGGCCCAGCGCTGCCGCTGCACCGCCAGGACGGCAAAGACCGCCAGAACCCCCGCCAAAGCCTGTCCCCAAGGCGTGCTCATGGCCAGGCCCACGCCCTTGAGAAGTTCCCGGCTGAGGTCGGAAAAGGTCCCGGCGAGGCCGAAACCGAAGAGCCAGAGGCCGCCGACCACGACCTGCGGCTTGCGCGCCAGGGATTCGGCCTGGCCGCGCGCCGTGAGTGGCAGCAGCACAAAGCCGGCGGCGAGGAAGGACCAGAGCAGCGGCACCTGATGAAACTGCGACCCGGAGTCATCCCCCTGCGTTGCGGCATGCACGGCAGCCGCGCCAAGACCGAGCGCAGCACTGACGACGATCCACCAACGCATCACTGTACCGGGCGCCGACTGTCGCCACCAGCGCGGCAGCAGGGACGTCAGCAGCAGCGGATAGAGCAGGGCGCTGTCCTGCCAGACGAGTTTCGATTCGAAGCGGCTCAGGGTCCAAACCGCGATGGCGACCAAATAAAACAGCGTCACCGCGTCGGAGCGCAACACCCAGGCGAGCGGCAGGGCGAGCAGGAACCAGGCGCGCAGGAAATCCGGCCAGTCGCCCCCCAGATGGTAGATCTGCGAGACCAGGGCAAGGCAGGCACCGGCCGCCAAGGCCTGCAGCAGGCCGGCCGTTTCCCGCACCCAGGCCGCGGCACCGCGGCGCAGCACCTGCCAGGTGAAGATCTGGGCGGCCAGCAGCGGCAGGAAGGCGCAGAGCAGGCGCACCGGCCGGGAGAAATCATCCCAGTTGTAGCCGAGGATGGCGATCAGGCCCGAACCGATGAGCAGGGCACCGAGGGCACCCAGCAGGATCTGACCGAGGCCGGGACGGCTGGCATCGAGCGCGTAGCGCGCGCGCAGGCGCACCGCCGCCTCCGCCGTCAGCAAACCCTCGCGCTCCCAGTCCGGGATCTGTTCCAACAGCCAGCGCTGGCGGGAGGCACTCATCGTTCTCCGGCATTTCGCTGGAACGGGGGCAGCCTGGCAAGAAAAAACGCAGTGAAAATTACGAACCGAAAACCGTCCTGCCGGCTCGCGGAGCGGCAACCCCGCCGAACTCGGCGATTGCCCTCCGCTTGAGGGGTGGTAGCGTGCCAACCGCGCATTGCCGCGCGGCGTATCGTTCCAACCCCTATGCAATGGCTTTCCCAACTCGGCTTCATCGGTGAGGCACTCCGCTTCGTCATCCTGGTCTTCGAAGTGCTGATGGTCTTCAACCTGATGATCCTGGTTCATGAACTGGGCCACTTCCTGGCGGCGCGCTGGCGCGGCCTGAAGGTCGAGGCCTTCTACATCTGGTTTGGCAAGCCGCTGTGGAAAAAGACCATCAACGGCGTTGAGTACGGCCTCGGCAGCATCCCGGCCGGCGGCTTTGTCAAACTGCCGCAGATGGCGCCCATGGACGCCATCGAGGGTGAATCCGCCAGCGGCGAGCCGCTGCCGCCGGTGAAACCGCTCGACAAGGTCATCGTCGCCTTTGCCGGCCCGCTCTTCAGTTTCGGCCTGGCCTGCCTGTTTGCCCTGCTGGTTTCCTGGCTGGGCAAACCGCAGTCGGAACCCTTCGTCACCACGACGATCGGCTATGTCGTCGACGAAAGCCCGGCAGCCAAGGCCGGCCTGAAGCCGGGCGACGTCGTCCGCAAGATCGACGGTGTGCCGGTGCTGCGCTTCGAGGGCATGGTCGACAGCATCCGCTGGGGCGTCATCGCCAGCGAAGGCGAGACAATCCGTTTCGAGATCGAGCGCCCGGGTGCGGGCGTGCAGGAGATCGCCGTGGCCTCCAAATGGCCGGAGCCCAAGGCCGAAAAAGTCGCCTGGTGGCAACTCCCCTTCAAGCGACCGCCCCTGCGCGAGGTCGGCATCATGGGCAAGGAAACGCCGATGGTCGGCGCCCTGCAGCCTCACAGCCCGGCCGCCGAGGCCGGCCTGCAGCCGCTCGACCAGATCCTCGAGGTCGACGGCCAGCCGATCTTCCACCGAGTCCAGTTGTCGGACTACCTGGAGAACAAAAAGGACCACCCTGTGCGCCTGACCGTGCTGCGCGAGGGAGGCAAGCTATCGCTCCAGATGACCCCGCGCGTGCCCGACAAGTGGCAGTCCAAGGACGACCCTCGCCCGATGATCGGCATCGTCTGGCACGCGACCGGCGAGCGCAAGCTGGCGCACCCCGGGGTGGCGGAACAAATTTCCGACGCCTCGCGGGCGATGTATGGCATGCTGACCAAGCTGTTCACGGGCACCTCCGACATCAGCCCCGGCCACATGAGCGGCCCCATCGGCATTGGCCGCGTTTATTACAATCTGCTTCAGGATCCGGCGGCACTGCTGCAGGTTCTTTGGTTCAGCGTCGTGCTCAACATGAACCTGGCCATCCTGAACCTGCTGCCCTTCCCCGTGCTCGACGGCGGCCACATCACCCTGGCGATCGGCGAGGCCATCCGGCGCAAGCCGCTGGAGTCGCGCTTTCTGGAAATCGTCCAGACCGCCTGTGCGCTGGCACTCTTCGGCTTCATTCTCTTCGTCACCCTCAAGGATGCAGGCGACCTCTTCATGAATCGCGGCAAGGCCCGCGACGCCCGGGAGGAGATCGGCTGGCTGCCAAAGGAGCAGCGCGGCAAGCCGGCCCACTGATCCACGGCAACGGCTCAGGGACGGCGCGCAACCACCAGATGGTTGTGGAAAGGCGTGCGCCCCCAGAGTGGGCGGATTGACACTTGCAAACCCGCGGCGCCCAGCAAGCGGCGGAACTGGTCGGCGTCGGGATAACACACCGGCGCCGCCTTCATCCAAAGGGTGGCACGCGCGAAGAAGTCGGCCAGAACCGTGACGCGATAGCGCCAGCCGGGCGCACGCAGGCCGCTGCGGATGACCAGGCGGCCGCCAGGAGCAACACGGGCGGCGGCGGCGGCGAGCAGGGTGTCCTGCTCCTCGCGACGGAAAAACTGCAGGATGTCGAGGATGACGACATGGCCGTCAAAGTCCGGCAGGCCCGTGCGGGCATCGCCGGTACGGAACTGCAGATCACCGAGGCCGCCACGCGCCGCCATGGCCGTCGCGGCGCGGATCTTGCGTTCGTCATAGTCAAAGCCGGTCACCGGCACGCGCCGGCCGCTGGCGTGCAGGTAATGACCGAGCAGTCCGAGGCCGCAGCCGATGTCGAGCACAGGCAGACCGGAGCCGGCGAGTTCTCCGGCCACGGCGGCGTAGACCGGGTCCGTGCGCAGCTTGCATCGAGTGTAATGGTGATCCCAGCGCCGCTCGCACAGCGCGGCGATGCGGTCGAAGTCGGCGGAACCTGGCAGGCTGGCATTCATGAGGCAGTCTCCGGGGGCACAGGCTGGCCGCGCAGAGGGTTCCCGCCACGCAGGCGCAGAAGGCATAGCCACGGCAGCCGCAGGATGGCACCGGCGAGCAGGCGGACATGCATCCAGGTGAGCAGCGCGTTGTCGCGCAGATAGCGGAACTGCGAGACGCCGCCCTCGGCCGAGGTCAGGTAGCGCACCGGCACGGGCACGGTCAGCATGGGCACGCCCCGCCAAGCGAGACGGACGGCGAGTTCCGCGTCGTAATCAAAGCGCCGGCCCCAACGTGTCCCCCGGAAGGCCTGCAGGAAGGCGTCGACCGGATAAAGTCGCATGCCGAAGAGCGAGTCCGGAATGCCCCAGGCGAGGGTCTCGATGTGGGTCATGAAGTTGGAGAGCTTGCGGCCCTGGACACGGACCTGTGGCGCCTCGGGACCGAAGACCGGCCGTCCCATCAGCGCGGCCTGAGGATGCCGGCCCGCGAGTTCGAGAAAGCGCGGCACCTGGTCGGCCGGATGCTGGCCGTCGGCATCGACGGTGAGCACATGGGTAAAACCCAAGGCGGCGGCGGCCTCAACACCATGCAGCAGGGCGGCCCCCTTGCCGCGATTTTCCGGCAGGCTCAGCACCCGCAGGCCGGGGTGTTCGATGACAAGCGGCTCGAGCAGGGACGTGCTGCCGTCACGACTGCCGTCGACCACCACCCAGACCTCCGGCCAGCGCGCGAGCAGTTCCGCCACCGTGCGCGGAAGGATGCGGCCGGTGTTGTAAGTGGGAACAAGAAGGAGCGGCTTCATGGCGGCACTCGCGGCTCGCGCCCGGTGACCGGGTCCAAACGGGGAGCATTGGACGTTGTCTCGGAGGGGCGCGGCACGTAAAAAGGGGATTCATCATGCCGCAGCCGCCCCATCCAGTTCAAGCCCTTTCCGCCCTGCCCCACGGTCCGGCTTTTCGATTTCTCGACGAATTGCTCGAGCTTGAACCGGGGGTCTCGGCCAGCGCCCGCTGGACACTGAAGGGCGACGAAGCCTTTCTCCCCGGTCATTTCCCAGGCCGGCCGCTGCTGCCGGGGGTGATCATGATCGAGGCCCTGGCCCAGCTTGGCGGTGTGCTGGCGCAGAGCGCGCGGCCAGAACGGCCACTCGAGGACCTGCGCCTGACCGCCGTCCAGCGCTTCAAAATCCTCGGCAGCATCACACCGGGCACCACCGTCCGGATCCACGCTCGCCTGGAGGCGACCCTGCCCGGGCTGGTGCAAGTGGCTGGCGACCTCCGCTTGGAAGACGGCACCCTGCTGGCCAGCGGCAACGTCGCCCTCAGCGGCCGGGAGGAAGAGGCTGTTTCTTTGATTGCGTCGCCGGTGCGCCCGGCTGAAAATGGTTCCGCATGAGTCCCGAGGCCGCC
>JBIJBO010000217.1:0-4728 GCA_044345215.1 Prosthecobacter sp.
CACCGCTACCGGTCGTTGTGTATTCGGATGCAGTTTGCCACAGGTCGCCAACCCACGACGTTGTCCATTCTGGAGCTGAACCATTGGAATCACGAAGCTCATCGAATTTCCCTTGAATGTGCTCCACCAGAAAATCGTAAACGCAGGGTTTGAAGTCGCCGATGAGGTAGCCATCCTCGGTGAGTAGAAACTCGTGAGGGCATCCCCAACCTTCATGGCAATAAGGACATCCATTCTCTCCGCAATCTTGATCCATAGGCCTAGCGGTATAATTCCACAACGCGCAGTCTTCTGTTGTTCATCCTGCGCGCAGGCTTTCAATGCAAAAGCACGCCCGGGCAGGCGGAAGAGGTTCCGAAAAGACTGGCATGGGACGAGGCTCTTCGAAGCAGGCCAACCCGTCAAGACAAAGACGGGGCAAGCCGCAAACTGCGGGGTCAATGCCCCCGCCTACAGCCTGCGCCGCTCCGCACTCCCTCTGAGGATCAGCGTCCCATCAGCGTCAAATCAGCGGTTCCCAACGGGGCGTGGTTCCCAAGCAGGGAAATCTCACGACTTCCGCTACCCAGGCCGCGGGGTCGGTGCACCCGTCTACAGCCAGAGTCGCGCGCCACGCACCATCGACAAGCCACCTGCTCCCATGAGCATCTGCGCTCATCGGCGACATCTGCGGTGCCTTCCGAGTTCAGGAACCCCGAAAGACTTTTGGCCGCAAAACAACGCAAAACTCTGAGTCTGGCCTTTGTGATCTTTGGGTTCCTTTGCGGCTGAAAACGGTTCCCGTTCTGTCTCATCTGCGAAATCTGTGGATCTTCTGGGGTTCGGGTGGGTGATCGGACGCGGGGGGGGCAGAGCGGCGCAGAGGCGCTGCGCGCGGTCGGGGGTCGGCCAACTTGAAACTTGGAACCTGAAACTCCGGCTTGGGATCACCCTCCGACCGCCGCTGCCGCTGCCGCGGCGGGGGCGAGAGGCAGGACGACGGCGAGCAGGGCGGTGAGCGCGAGCCCGAAGAGGCTGACCAGCACGAGCATGAAGGACCAGGTCTTGAGCACTTCGATCTCAGTGAGGCCACTCATGCGGGCGATGATCCAGAAGCCGCTGTCGTTCATCCAGACGACGCAGAGGCCGCCGAAGCCGACCGCCAACGCGAGGTAGACCGGATGGAAGGCGAGGACCTGGCCGTCGAGCATGCTGGCCATCATGCCGGCGCTGGTGATCATGGCGACGGTGGTCGAGCCCTGGGCGGTCTTGAGCAGGGCGGCGATGATCCAGGCGACGACGAGCAGGATCAGGCCGGCGGACCCGCTGCCGCCAAACAGGTTCTGGATGGCAGGACCGACCCCGGCTTCCTTGAGCATGGCGCCGAAGGCACCGCCGGCGGCGGTGATGAGGATGATGGTGCCGGCGCTCATCATCGATTCCTCGATGTCGGCGGAGAGCTGCTCGCGACTCGGGCGGCGCTGGCGGACATAGACGAGCACGGAGGCGAGGGTCGCGGCCATGAGGGCGAAGTTCGGGTCGCCAAGCACTTTCATGAACTCGGCCGCGCCGTGTACCCAGGTGCCGGCGGCGGCGGTCTTGGCCTGCATGGCCAGCACCGTGCCCGTGGCCATGAGCAGTACCGGCAGGGCGATGGGCAGGACGGAAACCCAGAATCCAGGCAGCTCGCTGTCGGCAGGGGCGGGGCGGTCGGCGTCCTCGCCCGGCAGCGCGCGCATGGGGATTTCATAGCGCGCCTGCAGCCAGTGGGCGAGGCCGAGGGCGACGAGGGAGCTGGGCAGGGCAACGGCGATGCCCATGAGGATCATCATGCCGACATCGACCTTGAGCAGTTCCGCCACGGCCAGCGGTCCCGGCGTGGGGGGCACGAGGGTGTGGGTGGCGACGGCGCCGCCGGCCATGGCCAGGATGTAAAGCAGGTAGTTTTTCTTGGTGCTGCGGTGCAGCGAGCGCGCCAGCGGCACGAGCAGGTAGAAGACGGTGTCGAAGAAGACCGGCATGCCGAGGACGAAGCCGGAAGACATGAGGGCGGCCGGGGCGCGGCGCTCGCCGAGCAGGCGCAGGAAGGTGCGGACGATGCGGTCGGCGGCGCCGCTGTCGGTCATGCATTTGCCGATGAGGGCCGCGCAGGTGATGATGATCGCCAGCTTGCCCGCGGCGGTGCCGAGCGCGGCCACCACGCGCGGCAGCTTGTCGCCCAACTCGCCGGGGGCGAGGAAGCTGACCATGAAGGCCGCGAGCATCAGGCCGAAGAAGGCGCCGATGCGCAGGCGCACGATGCAGAAGATGACAAGCAGGGTGCCGAGGAAGAGGATCAGGAGCGGTGGCATGACTGGGGCGCGAGGCTAGGCGAGGCGGGAAATCTTGGCGATCAAAAACTTCCCCCGGGAAAAAAGGCCGGGACAAGCCAACCTGCGCCAACGCGCTTGCAAGGCCGGGCGCCTGTGCTCGCTTTGAGTGGCATGCACTTTGAACCGCAAGACGAGAATGAACTCGAGGAATGGCTGAGCCGACCGCTGCCCGGCGTGGCGGAAGCGCTGGCCGGACTCGACGGCGACCTCCTGGTGCTCGGTGCCGGCGGCAAGATGGGACCAACCCTGGCGCGCATGGCCCGGCGCGCCCTGCCGGCAGACCGACGCGTGCTGGCGGTGTCGCGCTTCAGTTCCGCGGCCGCCGCCCGCCAACTGGAGGCGCACGGTGTGCAGACGCTTGCCTGCGACCTGCTCGACCGCGCCGCGCTGGAGCGACTACCGGACGCGCCGAATGTGGTCTTCATGGCCGGCCATAAGTTTGGCAGCAGCGAGGCCCCCGGCCTGACCTGGCGGATGAATGCCGTGCTGCCGGCGCTGGTCGCCGAACGCTTCGCCGGCGCGCGCACGGTGGTGTTTTCGACCGGCTGCGTGTATCCCTTCCTGCCGGTCGAGAGCGGCGGCGCCCGCGAGGACACGCTGCTTGATCCGCCAGGCGAGTACGCCTACTCCTGCATCGCTCGCGAGCGCCTTTTTGCCGAGGCCTCGCACCGCCTGGGCACGCCCTGCCTGATGTTCCGCCTCAACTACGCCATCGACCTGCGCTACGGGGTGTTGCACGACATCGCCCGCAAGATCTGGACCGGCGAACCGGTGGACGTCACCAGCGGCCACGTCAATGTCATCTGGCAGGGCGACGCCTGTGCGCGCGCCCTGCAATGCCTGGCGCATACTTCGATGCCGTCGGCGATCCTCAACGTCACCGGCCGGGAAACCCTCGCCGTGCGCGCCCTGGCCGAGCAGCTGGGCGAGTTGCTCGGCCGGGCACCGCAGTTCACCGGTCGGGAGGCGCCGACCGCCTGGCTGGCCGATGCCGGCAAATCGATCGACTGGTTCGGCGAACCGACGGTCGGTATCGACCGCATGCTCGAAGCCACCGCCGCCTGGATCCGCCGCGGCGGCGCCTCGCTCGGCAAACCCACGCATTTTGAATCCCGTGACGGCCGCTTTTGATCTTCGCACCAGCCTGCACAACGGCCTGGCCATCCCGGCGCACCCGCTGGCCCTGACCGCCGCGCGCCGGCTCGATGAACGCCGCCAGCGCGCCCTGACCCGCTACTACCTCGCCGCTGGTGCTGGTGGCCTGGCGGTCGGCGTGCACACGACCCAGTTCGCCATTCGCGACCCGCGCCACGGCCTGTTCGAGCCGGTGCTGGCGCTCGCCGCCGAGGAAATGGACCGCGCCGAACATCCTGTCGTGCGCATCGGCGGCATCTGCGGCGACACCGCCCAGGCGGTGCGCGAGGCGACCCTGCTGCGCGACCTCGGTTACCACGCCGGCCTGCTCAGCCTGGCCGCCCTGCCCGACGCAAGTCTCGACACGCTCATCGACCACGCCCGCGCCGTCGGCGAGATCCTGCCGCTGGTGGGTTTTTACCTGCAGCCCGCCGTCGGCGGCCGCCTGCTGCCGGTGGAGTTCTGGCGGCGTTTCCTGGAGATCGACGCGGTCGTGGCCATCAAGGTCGCGCCGTTCAACCGCTACCAGACCCTCGACGTCGTCCATGCCCTCGCCGAGAGCGGTCGCACCGACGTCGCGCTTTACACTGGCAACGACGACAGCATTGTCGCCGACCTGCTGACGCCCTTCCGAATCGGCGACCGCGAACTGCGCTTCCGCGGCGGCCTGCTCGGCCACTGGGCGGTGTGGACCCGGCCGGCGGTCGCCCTGCTGCGCCGCTGCCTGGACGAGCCGGCCTCGCCCGAGCTGCTGCGCCTTGGCGCTGAGGTGACCGACGCCAATGCCGCCTTCTTCGATGCCGCCCACGGCTTCCGCGGCTGCATTGCCGGCCTGCACGAGGTGCTGCGGCGCCAGGGTCTGCTCGAGGGGCTTTGGTGCCTGGACCCGGCCGAGGGCCTGAGCCAGGGCCAAGCGGAGGCGATCGCCCGGGTGCAGCGCGCCTACCCGCACCTGAACGACGACGCCTTCGTGGCCGAACATCGCGACGCCTGGCTGCGCTGAAACCGGCTGTTTCGGGCAGATTTTTCTCGCCAGTCGCCCGGCGGCTTGATGTAATGGCCTTGTTCCCGGAAAAATTCCTTTTCCGGGGCACATGCCATCATAAACCAAACCTACCCACCCAAACTCATGAAACGAGCACTCCAACGAGGTTTCACCCTCATTGAACTCCTGGTGGTGATCACCATCATCGCGATTCTCGCGAGCCTGGCGGTCCCCACTTTCAACGTCATTCAGGACATG
>JBIJBO010000218.1:0-4719 GCA_044345215.1 Prosthecobacter sp.
GAATTCGTCAGAATTCCCGCCGGGCTCAGCCCGCACGAAACAGGCAAACTCACGTTTGCCGCTACGCCTGCCCTCTTAGCGTAGCGGAATTCGTCAGAATTCCCGCCGTCTCAGCTCACACGAAACGGGCAAACTCACGTTTGCCCCTACGCCTGCCCCCTCAGCGTAGCGGAATTCGTCAGAATTCCCGCCGGGCTCAGCCCGCACGAAACAGGCAAACTCACGTTTGCCGCTACGCCTGCCCTCTTAGCGTAGCGGAATTCGTCAGAATTCCCTCCAGCTCAGCCTACACCAAACGGTCAAAGCCACGTTTGCCCCTACGCCTGCCGGCACTCCCGTGGAAACCGGATAGCCGGGCGTAGCTTCAACTTGGCAAGTTCGGCACCGGCGCTTCGTCTTCCCTGCATGCGCCTTCTGCTTTACGTTCTGCTCGCCCCCCTGCTCTGCACCGCGGCGGAGCGACCCAACGTGCTCATCATCCTCGCCGACGACTGCACTTACAACGACCTGCCGATCTACGGCGGACCGAATGCCAAAACGCCGAACCTCGACCGTCTCGCCAGCCAGGGTCTGACGTTCAAACGCGCCTACGTGACCTCGGCCATGTGCCAGCCCTGCCGCGCGGAGCTGTACACCGGCCAGTATCCCCTGCGCAACGGCTGCGCCTGGAATCACAGCGCCAGTCGCCCCGGCACGCGCAGCCTGCCGCAGCACCTCGCGCCGCTCGGCTACCGCACTGGCATCGCCGGCAAGGTCCATGTCCTGCCCGAGGCAAGCTATCCCTTTGAAGCCGTGCCCGGCTTCGATGGCAATTGCGTGCGCGACCCCACCCAGCCGCACCAACTCGACGGCGTGCGCGACTTCATCCGCCGCGATCCGGCGCAGCCCTTCTGTCTCGTCGTCGGCCTGACCGAACCACACGTGCCCTGGGTGATGGGCGATGACTCGCAGTATCCGCCGCGCAAGCTGAAGCTGCCCCCCAACCTTGCCGACACCCCGAAGACGCGCCAGGACTTCGCCGCCTACCTCGCCGAGATCACCTACATGGACGGCCAGGTCGGCGAGATCCTGCGCACGCTCGCCGAGGCGGGACGCGAGCAGGACACGCTCGTGCTGTTCTCCAGCGAGCAGGGCTCGCAGTTCCCCGGCAACAAGTGGACCTGCTGGGACACCGGCCTGCACACCGCCCTCGTCGCGCGCTGGCAGGGGAAGATCGCCGCCGGCAAGCGCACCGATGCTCTGGTGCAGTATGCCGACGTCACCCCCACCGTCATCGAGCTCGCCGGCGGCGCGACGGACCAGGCCGAGTTCGACGGCCGCAGCTTTGCCGCCGTGCTGCGCGGGGAAAGCGACACGCACCGCGACTTCGCCTACGCCTGCCACAACAACATCCCGGAAGGCCCGGCCTACCCGGTGCGCAGCGTCAGCGACGGCGAATGGCGGCTCATCCGCAACCTGACGCCCGACGATCTCTACATCGAAAAGCACCTCATGGGCCAGCTCGGCGGCAGCGCGGCGCACAACGCCTACTGGCCGAGCTGGATCGCCACGGCCTTCGACAAACCCGCCACCTACCGCCTCGTCAAACGCTACATGCAGCGACCCGCCCTCGAGCTCTACCACAGCGCCGTCGATCCGCATGAAATGCGCAACCTCGCCGGCCGCCCCGAGCACGCCGCCGTGCAGGCCCGGCTCAGCGCCGCGCTCGAGGCCTGGATGGCCGAGCAGGGCGATCCCGGCATCGCCCAGGACACCCATGAATCGCATCAGGCGGCGAAGCGCGGCGAGCACCGCTTCTTCCCGAAATCCTGAGCCAGGCCGCGACCGCTCACGGCGCGCGCACCGCCCAGCGCAGCTTCGCTGGCGCCGAACGCGGGTTCGCCCGCTGCTCCTCCGGACTCGCCCGTACCACCTCGCGTGCCACCGCGCTGTAGATGCCGGCATAGGCACCCTCCTGGAACGCCTTCTTCACGCGTCGATCCTCGCCGGAGTGGAAGGTCAGGAAGGCCACCCGCCCACCCGGGCGCAGACAGACCGGCAGCGCGCGAAGCAGGGTGTCGAGTGCGCCGAACTCCTCATTCACCGCAATGCGCAGGGCCTGAAACACCCGGCGCACCGCACCCTCGGCCTCCTCGGCCTTGCAGCGGGACGGCAGTGCCTGCTTGACGCACTCGGCCAGCCGGCGCGTCGTCGTCAACGGCTCGCGCTGCTGCTCGCGCCAGAGATGGGCGGCGATGACCTTGGCATGCGGTTCATCGGCGTTGTCGACCAACAGCTCGGCCAGTCGCGCCTCGCTCAGGCCGACCAGCAACTGCGCCGCCGACACCCCGCGCTGGGGGTTCATGCGCATGTCCAGCGGCCCGTCCTGCTTGAAGGTGAAACCGCGCGCCGGGTTGTCGATCTGCATCGACGACAGGCCGAGGTCGGCAAAGATCACGTCGGCACCGTCCGCCCAACCCTGCTCGGCAAGCACGCGCGCCAGTCCGGCGAAATTCATGCGCCGCGTGGTCAAGCTGTCCGCGCTCAAGCCGGCGGCGCGCAATCGCGCCTCCGTGCGCTCGATCTCCACCGGATCGGCATCCAGGGCGAGCAGGTGACCACCCGGCTGCACCGCCTCACAGAGCGCGCGGCTGTGCCCACCGTAGCCGAGTGTGCAATCCACCACTCGCTCGCCCGGCCGCGGCTGCAGGCACTCGATCACCTCACCGACCAGGATCGGCACATGCTGTCCGGCCGGCGTCTTGCCGGAGGCCCGCACCTTCGCCACCTCATCCGGGTAACGCTCGGCATTCAGCTCCTTGTATTTCTCCTCAAAGCGGCGCGGGTTCTTGCCGCGGTAGCGCGGCCGTCGCCGATGCACCGAGGAGGCGGGTTCCGAACCCGGGACAGGCATTTCCTCACTCATCACAGCTCGTTGTACTTGCAGTTGTTGCCGCGCGCCTTGTCGGCCGGATAGCGCCGCTCATTGCGATCCAGCTTCGCCTGCATCGCCTCGGCGAGCGGGATGTCGAGATTGTGCGCCAGCTCAAAAAGCAGGATCGCAACATCGGCGATTTCATCCATGATCTCCGCGCGCTTGTCCTGCACCACCTGCGGCAGTTGCTCTGGCTGCTTCCAGACAAAGTGCTGCATCAGCTCGCCCGCCTCGGCGGCGATCGCCACCGCCATGTCCTTGGGATTGTGAAATTGTCGCCAATCGCGGGCATCGCGAAAGGCACAGATGCGCTGGGTCAGGGCTTCGATCGTCATGCCGCATGGATGCGCCCGTTCCGCCGCTTTGGCAAAACAAATGGGACGCGACGCAGCGCGTCCCTACCAATCTTCCAGGGTAGGGACCCGCAGCGTCGGGTCCGACTTTCCAGGAGCGCAGCGACATCCCCGCCTCAGAGACGCGTCCCTACCCTTGCGATAACGCCCGCGTCCCGACCATCGGGCTTGATCCCGTTGCCGTCGGATGATCCGATGTCGGGGATGACCTCATCGGATTCCTTGTCTCCGTCCGATTCGGACAACCCACGCCCCCTTGGACGGCACACGCCGGCGCAAGGCGTGTTGCCCACGTTCGATGGCGAGACCCTCCTCTGGTGTACGGTTTGTACCGACCATCGAGGCAACTGGTGTGCTCAAGCCGATGTGATGCATCTGCTGCACGACATCTGGCAAAATCACGCCACGGGATGGCGGGTCGGCGACTACCTGCTCATGCCGGATCACCTGCATTTCTTCTGTGCGCCTTCGCGGGATCGGTTTTTCGAAGTGGAACGCTGGACGGCCTATTGGAAAGATCAGTTCAGCAAACGCTGTGGCAAACCCGAATGGCGTTGGCAACGCAGCCTGTTCCATCACCGTTTGCGCAGCGAACGCGACTATTTGGACAAGGTCACCTACATGCGTCAAAACCCCGTCCGCAAAAAGTGGGTTCCGGATCCCGAGCTATGGCCCTGGCAAGGCCGCGTGAACGTCCTTCGTTGGTAGGCGCGCGCCCTCTTCCATGGTAGGGACCCGCTGCGTCGGGTCCGACTTTCCAGGAGCGAAGCGACGTCCCCGCCTCAGAGACGCGCGCCCTCCCACGCCACCTCCGCCCACAGACAAATGGGACGCGGCGCAGCGCGTCCCTACCACAGTCCCGCGCAAGGTCCCCGCCACGGCCACGTTCACGACCGGCATGAAAGCCCTGCTGCTCGCCCTGCTCGCCTTCCCCGCCCTGGCGGCGACACCGCCGAATTTCCTGCTCATCCTCGCCGACGACTGCACCCACCGCGACATGGAGGTCTACGGCGGCCAGGCGAAGACCCCGCACCTGAACCGGCTCGCCGCCGAAGGCCTGAAGTTCACCCGCTGCTTTCAAGCGGCCCCGATGTGTTCACCGACACGGCATTGCCTCTACACCGGCCTCTACCCGGTCAAATCCGGCGCCTACCCAAACCACACGATGGCTTACAACTGGGTGCAGAGTATTGCCACCTACCTGCAAACCGCAGGCTATACCACCCACCTCTCCGGCAAGACCCACATCGGCCCCAAGTCCGTCTTCCCTTTTGAACACTCGTCGCTGGACGGTGGCAACAACCCCGATCCCGCCGTCTTCGAGCAGGTCCTGCAATCCAGCCAGCAGACCGGCCAGCCCTTCCTCTTCATCGCCGCCTCCAACGAACCGCACACCCCCTGGAACAAGGGCGACCCCTCCGGCTATCCACCCGCCACCCTGAAGCTGCCGCC
>JBIJBO010000219.1:0-4701 GCA_044345215.1 Prosthecobacter sp.
GGAGTTTCCATGAATGAGAGTGGCAAAGTTGTGACTTTTGCCAAAAAGACCCCGCCAGCAACATCTTTTCCTGGCAGGAATCGCCTGATGCATGGTAGTTGCCGGGTGCACATGTTGCCCCTTCGCCTCTGTTGCGCCGCCCTGTTCGTGGCGGTTGCGCCTGTTGTCGGCCAGGATGCCGCCCTGACGGCCGAGCTGAGCCGCGCCTATGAAAACTGGCGCAAGGCGATGATTGCCGAGGACGCCCGCGCCTGGGCCTCGGCGATCACGAGCTACCGCCAGGTCGTCACGCGCAACCTCATCGTCAGCCAGAAAAAAAGTTTTCCGACGGCGGTGTTCGAGGTCCCCGTCCAGCCGCCGGAACTCACCGGCCTGCGCCTGCTTGAGGCCGAGGCGGTAGGCGCAACGGCACACCTGCTCCTGTTCGGCAAGGTCGACATGGGCGGTGAGTCGGCGCTCATCCCGGAGAGTGTGCTCATGCTGAAGTTCTTTCAAGAGCGCGGCGGCTGGAAGTTCGACAGCAGCAAGCTGCTGCGCCTCAACGACCAGCCGGAGATCACCCGGCAGATCAAGGACGGCGGCCGGCCTGAGTTTCTCGACCGGCCCGAATTCACCCCGCCCGGCACGCCGCCGGCCGTGCCGAAGCTGTGCGAACCGCCCGAGCACATGGCGGGCTGCACCTTCCAGTCCTTCGGCTACGAAACGAAGATGCGCATCAACGGGCATGACTACCCGGCGATGACCGATCACGCCGAGAAACTGTTTGTCATCGGCGGCCTGCGGACGGGTCCAAACGAGCTTGTACTGGAGATCAAACCGGTGGAGACGCCGCCTGGCGAGGAGCGCCTGCTGCGCCTCGATCTTTTCGTCCTGACCGGCCGGGAAGGACAGCCGCCGGTGCGCGTCTGCCACTACGAGGATCGCACGGGCGGCCTCGGCGGCACCCTGAGACTGCCGCTCAACCTGACGCCGGAGATCCTCGCCAAGGGACTCTGACCCCCAAGGCGAGCCTGCGGCCGGCTTGCAAAGCCCGCGCATCGCGCCCAAGCTGTCGCTTCCTTTCCCCACCCGCCATGCCCACGCCCTACCTCACCGTCCCGACAGAAGCTCACAACGCCCTTGTCCGCGCCGCCTACCTGCACCGCGGCTACACCGCCGACGAGGCCGAGGACGCCGCCCGTTTCTGTCAAATGGCTTCGGTCCACGGCATCCGCACCCACAACGCCATCAAGGCCCTGCACCTGGACCACCTCTTTGGTAGCGCCACCGGCGGTTGCAAGCCGGGTGCCGAGATCCGGGTCATTGAAAAGAAGTTCGCCGCCAGCGAAGTCTGGGATGCCCAGCTCAAGCTCGGTCAGAGCGTCGCCTTCCGTGCCATGGAACGCTGCATGGCCATGGCCGACCAATACGGGATCGGCCAGGTCAGCGTCGACAACGCCTTCCACTACCTGTGGGGCGGTGGTTATGTCATGGAGGCGGCGCGCAAGGGCTACATTGCTTACACGAACTGCACCTCGACGCTCGGCGAGGTCGTGCCCTTCGGTGGCAAGTTCCCGGTGCTCGGCACCAACCCTCACTCCTGGGGCCTGCCGACCCAGGAGGCCTGTGGTTTTCCGGTCGTCATCGACTGGGCCACCAGCACCGTCGCCATGGGCCGCGTCCAGCAACTCAAGCGCGAGGGCAAGCCGCTGCCGCCCGGCGCGGCGGTCGATGCCGCCGGCAACCCGACCACCGATGCCGAGGCCGCCGCATGGCTGCTGCCCTTCGGCGCCCACAAAGGCTATGGCTTGTCGCTGCTCATCGAACTCATGGGTGCCATGATCGGCGGAAGCCTGCCGACCCTGCGTGGCGGCGGCGCCCATCCCGACATCAAGTCCCAGCCTTTCCCGCCCGGCGAGAAGCGCACGAGCAGCTTCTACTTCCAAGTCATCCATCCCGATGCCATCAGCAGCGGCCTGTTTGCCAAGGGTCGCAACTTCAGCGAAAACCTCAAGGCGGTGCTCGGCGACATTCTCGGTCATGGCAACGAGGGGTGCCTGCTGCCCGGCCAGCCCGAGGCGCAGAACGCCGCGCACACCACCAAGGCCGGCGGCCTGCTGTTCACCGCCGCAGAGGTCGAGGCGCTGAACGAAATCGCCGCCGAAGCCCGTGTGGCCGGTTTTGACGCCGCCGCACTGCCGGTCTACGAGGCCTGATCCTGCCGATGTCCCCCGCCGCCAAAGACCTCAAGGTCATCCCGCGCCACGTCGCCATCATCATGGATGGCAATGGCCGCTGGGCGCGTGAACGCGGCCTGCCGCGCACGGAGGGTCATCGCGCCGGTGCCGAGACCGTGCGCCGCGTCACCGAGGCCTGCACCGAGGTCGGGGTCGAGTTCCTCACGCTCTATGCCTTCTCGGCCGAGAACTGGAAGCGTCCGGCGCGTGAGGTCGCCGCGCTGATGAAGCTGCTCGAGCAGTTCCTGCGCCGGAAGACGCCGGAGATGATGGAGCAGAACATCCGCCTGCAGGCCATCGGCCGCCTCAACGACCTGCCCAAGTCCTGCCAGGACCAGCTGCACCGGTCGATCGAGGCCACCGCCCAGAACAGCGGCCTGACCCTCATCCTCGCGCTCAGCTACGGCGGCCGCGAGGAGATCCTCGACGGCGTCAAGAGCCTGCTGGAAAGCATCGAGCGCGGCCATCTCGACAAGGGCATGATCGACACAGAGGTGTTCAGCAAGCACCTGTACACCCGCTACTACCCGGATCCCGACCTGCTCATTCGCACCAGCGGCGAGCTGCGCCTGTCCAACTTCCTGCTCTGGCAGCTCAGCTACACCGAGTTGTGGATCACCCACATCCTCTGGCCTGACTTTGGCCGCGAGCACTTTCTGGAGGCGGTCCGCGACTACGGCCAGCGCCAGCGCCGCTTTGGCGGGCTGTGAGCCGCGATCGCGCTTCCCAAAGCCCGGCTTTCGTGCTACGCCTTGCCTTTGCCACCCACGCGCCGCCGTGAAATTCCTGGTCCATCTCGCCCTCCTCGTCGCCTTCGCCGCGCTCGCCGGCGCCGCCTGGGTGGCGCACCGGCCGGCACTCGCGCCGCCGCCCGGCGAACCGGCCAAGCGCCCGCGCGACGTGCTCGATGAGCTGAAGCAGGCCGCCATCAAGCGCTCGGCCGTGTTCGAGATCAGCGAGCCGGACCTCAACCAGCACTTGGCGTGTGTGCTCGAGGCGTGCCCCCGGCCGCCGCTCGAACGCTGGATGCAGTTCCGCCGCCTCGCAGTTTCGCTCCAGTCGGAGGTGCTGGAGGCGATCCTGGTCTGGAACATCGGCGGCGCTGAACGCACGGTCAGCCTGCGCTTTCAGGCGATTCGGCGCGATTCGGCCTTTGAGGTGCAGCTCGTGGGTGGCCGCTACGGCCAGCTTGAGGTGCCGCGCGGTTTGCTGCGTCCCCTCCAGCCGTTGCTGCGTCAGCTCGGCTCCGTCTTCGCCGAGGAAATCGGCGCGTTGTTTCAAATGAACCAGGTGCGGGTCGCCCAAGGCCGGCTCGTGCTCGATCCGCGTTTTCCGTGAACTGCATGCGCCCGTCCCGTCTTGCCCTCCTGCTCCTCGCCACGGCCCTGACCCCCGTGCTCGCCCAGCAGGCTGTGCCGCCGCCGGTTGCTCCCATTCCCATTCCCGCCCCGCGCGTGGCCCCGCCGGCCCCCGGTCAGCTCGATGCCGCGCCGGCTGCACCGTTGCCGGCGCCGGTCACCCAACTGCCGCCGCGGCCGAGCCTGCCCGGCGAGGTGCCGCGCGTGCCCGCCGCCCGCCCGCGCGCGAGCAGTTCCACCAGCACCAGCGGCCAGTTTATTGTCCATGGCGACGACCTGGCGCTGCGCAGCGCCTTCTCCAGCAAGTGCGAGGACATCGCCACCGAACTGCGCAAACTGCTGCGTGACACCACGCCCTGGAACATCCCGGTGGTGATCCTGCTCAACAGCGGTGAGTCCGCGCTCAAGGCCGAGAAGCCGGTGTTCACCTCCGTGTCGCAGATCGAGCACGGCGGCTTTCACCTGCAGGTGACCCTCCAACTGCGGCCGGACCTGCGCCAGTCGGAGGCCCGCCGCGAAATCGTCCGCGCCCTGCTCGCCGAGCGCATCCTGCGCGACCAGAAGCAGATCAAGGCCCAGCGCCCGCTGCTGCTGCCCGACTGGCTGTTCACCGGCATCCTCGAGGCCCTGGAGTTCCGCAGCCGCACCCGGCCGAGCACGCTCTTCGCCGCCATCTTCAAGAGCGGGCGCATCTACGGCATCGAGGAAATCATCGAGGCCTCGCCCGTGTCCATGGACGCGCTCTCCCGCACCATTTACCAGACTTCCTGCTGCGCGCTCGTCCTGGCCCTGCTCGATCAGCCCGATGGCGGCCTGCGCATGGCGAAGTTTTTGACCGCCCTAGCGGCCGATCCGCGCACGGAGCGTGAGCTGCTCGAACAGCATTTCCCGGCGATCGCCGGCAGCCCGAGCAGCCTCGACAAGTGGTGGTCGCTGCAGCTCGCCACCCTCGCTTCGCCGACCCTGAAGGAGCCGCTCAGTATTGCCGACACCCTGGAGCAGCTCAATCACGCGCTCACCTTTCGCTATCGCGCCAAGGCCGCCGAAGTGCCCGGCATGCGTTCAGTGGTGGCCCGTATTGAGTCGCTTCCGGCTCCAAAGCCGGTGGCCGGAGATAGGCTGGCAGA
>JBIJBO010000220.1:0-4685 GCA_044345215.1 Prosthecobacter sp.
CACCTGCTCCAGGCCAAATCCGGACGAGGCCATGAGCAGCATGATGAAGCCCCGGAAGGCGTCGAGGGAAAGCAGGCGTTGCGGCGCGGCGTGCATGAGCGGGGGATAACGCCGGCCACCCCCATCCTCCTTTCCGCAGCGGCGTGCTTTGTCAGCCGGGCATGCGACCGATCTGCCCAACCGTCAGGCCGCCGTCGATGACCAAAATCTCGCCGGTGACGTAGCGCGCCGCATCGGAACAGAGATAGACCACCGCGCCGGCGCAGTCCGCGGGACGCCCGACCTCGCCGAGCAGAATCTTCTGCTCGTAGTGCTTGACCAGGTCGTGCGCGCGCGGTTCAAGCCACTGAGAGGTAAGTGGCGTGCGGATCAGGCCCGGAGCGATGCCGTTGACGCGGATGCCGAGCGGGGCAAGCGAAACGGCGAGCGTGCGCACGAGCATGACCAGCGCGCCCTTGCTCGCATCGTAGGCACAGGAGTCGGCCTCGGCCTGAAAGCCGTTGGTCGAGGCGGTGAGCACGATGCTGCCGCCCCTGCCTTCGGCTGCGCAAGCGCGGGCAAAGGCCTGAACGAGGAAGAAGCTCGCCTCGACGTTGAGCTGGAAGGTGCGCTGCCAGCGTTCGCGCGTCATCTCCAATGCCGGCAGGTCGAAGAAACTGCCGGCATTGCAGACCAGCAGCTCGAGCGGGCCGGCCGCCTCGATCAGGCGCGCCGGCGTCTCGGGATCGAGCAGGTCCGCGCAGAGATAGCGAGTCTCCGCGGGCAGGTCTGCCGGGCGCGTCTCACGGCCGTGGCGAACAACCTCCGCACCGGCTTCGACGAGACCGTCGGCAATCGCCTCACCGATGCCCTGCGAGGAGCCCGTCACGAGGGCCCGGCGATGCTCAAGCGAGAAGGCTTTCATCGGCGAGCTTGAGCCAGGCGCGGGTATTCGTGTCGGCGACGCGCTGCACGACTTCGGGCGGATTGGCGCGCAGGGCTGCAACCTCCGCCGCGTAGGTGCTGATCAGGCGCACCACCCTGCCGTTGATTTCGGCGGCATAGCTGTAGAAGGGCGAGTCGCTTCCCCAGAGAAACTTGTCCGGGTAAGCCGCCGCCAGATCGCCAATGACGCGCGCCGGATCGCTGTAGTCGCTGTCGAAGCGGCGATGGCGCGGGGCGATGAAGGGCATGTCATGCACCGCGCCCTCGCAGTGGATGCCGTGCGCCGAGTTGTCGAACCAGGCATTGGGCAGCGCGTTGACGCGGTCGAGGCACTCGCGGTCAAAGCGGCAGGAGTGGGCGAGATTGAAACGCACGCGCGGATTTTCCTCGGCGATGTCGAGGATGTCGCTCGCCTGGGCCCAGAGATCGCTCTCGGCGACGCTGGAATGGATCAGGAAGGGAATGTCCCACTCCTCGGCCAGTTCCAGGAAGACCTTGCCGCGCTGGCGCAGGTGCTTGATGTCGGCCTGGAGAATGGTGGTCTGCATCTTGATGCCGTGGAAGCGGTAGCGACCGCGCAGCCGGCGCAGCTCGCGCGCCTGGGCTTCCGGCTCACGCATCGGGTCGGCCATGACAAAAGGCAGGACGCGCGGCGCGATCTCAGGGAACAGCCCGAAGATCTCGCGCAGCAGGCGCAGGTTTTCGAGGGCGTAGGGCACGCACTCAAGCTGCAGACCGCCCTCGCGCACCTCGTTTTCGACAAACCCGCCAAGATCGAGGGCGGCGTGGCTGACAAAAGGAAAAACCACCCAGCGGTCGATGCCGAGCGACCCGCCCTCGTCGGTCATCGCGACGAGGTGCTGGGCGTACGGGAAATCGCCATGCAGGTAGAACAGCAGGTCGGTGCCGACGTGATTGTGGCAATCGATGATCATCGCTGCGGGGCCGGGCGGACCGGGTCAGCCGATATGGAAGTTCGCGATCTTCTCGTTCACCGCACGCAAGCGTCGGGCAATGGTCTTGGCGATGCCGATGAGCAGCCAGGCCGCCGCGCGTGGGTATTGGTTGATGTAACCCTCGAGGCTCTTTGAATCGATGAACCAGACCTGGCTGAATTCGACGGCGGTGACGGTCGCACTGGCTGCCGAGGGGTCGAACAGGTTGATCTCTCCCACCGTCTCGCCGCTTTGCACCGCGCCGAGCAGCACCTTGTGACCGCCGCGCATCGCTGTAGCGTGCAGCTTGCCGGAGATGACGAAATACAAGCCCGTCTGGTTCATTCCCTCCTCGATGAGGTGCTGGCCGGGCTGGACAGGGCGAAATTCGCCGTAGCCGCTGAGGATGTCTCGGTCGTCGTCCCCGAGGGGCTCGAGGATGCCACGGGCGGGGAGCTGGGGGGTGCTGAAGGTGTCGCTCATATTTTCTGGAATTCCTCTTTGTATTAGAGGATGCCCCCCGACTTGGCAAGCCTGCGGCCGCAAAAGCGGCCAACCCGCCCCGTTTCAAGGCTGCCAGATTTCGCTGGATTTCTGCAGGCCACCGTTCAAACTCGCGCTTCCAACCCAACGCCCCACACTCATCATGTCCGAATCGTCCGTCACCTCCTGCTGCTCACGCCTCGACCTCGCGTTCGCCAATCTCGTGACCCGTCTCTGGGTGGGGCTGCGTCTGTTCATGGCGGGTGTCGACAAATTCCGCGCCGGCGACGGTGCAGAGGCCACCTTCAACGCGGCCAATTACGAGACGAAGACCGGCGTGATCGCCAAGCTGATGACCGACAACAGTTTCCTCCCCGCCGTTCTTCCGGCCAGCGCCATCGAGGCCTACGCCCACAGCATCGGCTACGTGCTGCTCATCGTCGGCGCCTGGGTCGCCGTCGGCCTGCTCTCCGAGTTCGCCCTCGTCGCCGCCGGCCTCACCTTCCTATCGCTCGGCTTTGGCCTCGCCGCCCTGCCGGATGACACAGAAATGACGATCAACATCGGCATCGGCATCATGGTCACCGTGCTGGCGTTGCTTACCAACAAGTGCGCCTGGTTCTCCCTCGACGGTCTGCTGGGCCGCCACCGAGCCAAAAAAGCCGTCGCTCCGGAAGCCTGAGCCCGCCCTCGTGCGTATTTCGATCTGACGTCATGAGCACCCCTTCCCTTCCCACCGGGCTGTCCAGGTTCATGGACCGCCGTGCCTTTCTCCGCACCAGCGCCGTCACCGGCGCGGGTGTCTACATCGCCACCAGCAAGAGCGCCATCGCCCAGGGCGAACAGGCCGGCCGGACGATCAAGTGTGCGCTCATTGGCTGCGGCGCTCAGGGCGACCGTCTGCGCGTGGCCGCCGCCAAGATTCCGACCGGCATCCAATGGGTGGCGGTGGCCGACATCTGGAAGTACAACCGCAACCCGGTGGCCCGGCGCATGGAGTTCGAGAACAAGCACCAGGTCGAAGGCCCGGTGGCCCAGTTTGAGGAGGTCGAGGAGATGCTCGACAAGCACCCCGAGATCGAGGCGGTCTTCATTGCCACGCCGGACCACCTGCACGCGCCGTTCTCGCGTCTCTGCCTGGAAAGGGGCAAGTCGGTGTACTGCGAGAAGATGATGTCGAACACCATCGAAGGTGCACGCGACATGGTCAAGGCGGGCCGCGAAAACAACGGCATCTTCCAAATCGGTCACCAGCGCCACTCCAACCCGCGCTACATCCACCTGCGCGAGAAAATCCTCAAGGCCGGCCTTCTCGGCCGCGTCACCCACTGCTACGGCCAGTGGAACCGCGGTGTTGCCGCCAGCCAACCGCTCGGCATTCCGAAGAAGCAGGAAATCCCCTCCGAGATGCTTGCCAAGTACGGCTTCGGCAGCATGGAGGAGTTCCGCAACTGGCGCTGGTTCGCCAAGTACGGCGGCGGTCCGATCTCCGATCTGGGCGCCCACCAGATCGACATGTTCAACTGGATGTATGAAACCACCCCGGTGTCGCTCTTCGCAGCCGGTGGCGTCGACTACTACGACGGCACTCCAGGCCCCGACGGCCAGCCCAAGGCGAAGTTCGAATTGCCGGACAACGTCATGTGCCTGTATGAGTATCAGACCAAGGAAGGCATCATGCGTGCCTACTACCAGGTGCTCACCACCACCGGCAGCCAGGGCTACTACGAAAAGCACATGGGTGTCAGCGGTTCGGCGATCATTTCCGAGAGCCCGACCTACAATCAGGTGTATGCCGAACCCGGCCAGGACTGGACCCAGTGGACCACCGGTGACAACCCCTTGCTTGTCAAAGCGCCTGACGCGGTGAAGAACAAGTTCTGGGAGCATCCCCGCTCCTGGGCCAAGCCAATGCCAAAGTCCTACAACGTGTCCGGCGTGGCCAAGGCGGTTGCCGACGCCCGCGAATCGAAGGCACTCGACCCCTGGGAAATCCCGGTCATCCTCGACGTCTATCCGCACACTCCGCACGTCGCCAACTTCATCGAATCCGTGCAGATGAAGAAGCCCGAGCACCTCACCTGCAACGTCATGGACGCCTTCAAGTCCTGCGTCACCGTGCTCAAGGCCTACGACTGCATGAAGACCGGTGAAAAATACATGTTCAAGCCCGAAGACTTCCAAGTCTGATCCCGTCCCACCCCAACTCCCATCCCGCCCCCATGAAAAACCAAGCCCTCGCCATCGCTGCCATCGCAGCCCTCGCCACCCCGGCCGTCGCCCAGGAAGTCGAAGTCAAAATCGAGTTTCCGAAGCCGATGTTCATCGGCACGCCCGTGCCTG